>CAYXWX010000204.1:0-1543 GCA_964468915.1 uncultured Pirellulaceae bacterium | reverse complement strand
CCTTTGACGCCCTCGGTGAAACCATCCAGTTGGACATCGACGCGAACCCGCTGAAATCGATTGAGCCCACCAACAAGCCCATCACGCTCGCTCCGCTATCGATCAACAAGATCGTGATGAGTAACGACTGAGATCTCCGTTGCCTCGGCTCGAAGCACGAGCCATTGTGATCTGCCTTTGTTGATAAAGGGCAGAAAAAGGCACCGCGGATCCTGAGTGACGCGTGCGGACCAGTTCCATAACTTGTTTTTTCTTGGTTTTGGGCATTGTTTCGCGCTTGTTACCATTCGTCGGCATTTATACACAAGTGCCGACATTATGTAACAGCGGGGAAGAAGCGAGCGATCAACGAACGCACCCGGAATGCCTATTTATGTAGACCAGCGGTATGAGAGTCAGGATTGGATAACAACCGCGAATGCACGCAGATCCACGTGAATTTCAGGCTCGATTTTATTCGCGTTCATTGGCGTCCATTCGCGGTACTACACGCATCAGCGACAGTGGTTCGCCCGCCCACAAGTGAGGTAGAGGCAGAATTAGGTACCGCGGGCTCTGACTGACACGCCGCTGGTCAAGTCCGGTTTGATCGGCCCGGTGGCGCTGACGTTTGGAATCAGGCAGCAACGGAAACTGGCGGAATAGCTGATATTCAAGAACTGCCCCTGGATCATGGTGTTGGCTGAAGCAGTGTGATTTGCTTCCCAATGGAAATCGGCCAAAACCGTATCGTTCACGCTTCGGTCGATGTGACCGGAGCAATTTGAGAATCGCATCTGTCTCGGTCACCGACGCAGGTTGGAGCATGCGGGAACGACGACAAGTCTCCGGCTTTTGCAGACCAACTGGTGCAACCGAAAACCACGTCGCATGGACCGACACCATGTTGTGCCGAGGCGGCTTCTGACCGTTCGCCGTCACGCGTTAGCGTCCGGTTCATTCCTTTGCGGGGACCGTAGGCGTTAACGCCCAGCGGCAGATCAAAATCGTCGAAGTCAATGCGCAAGTTCCTCATGGGACAACATCAACAACAAACTGATGTCCTAAAGCTGCAATAGCGAATCTCGATCGAGTATTGCTTTGGGCGTCTTGCTCAAAATCTCAATCGGTCCAATCCGATTGCATAGGCGATCTGAACTTTGGGTAAGAGTTCACGGATGCTGGCCTTGGTTCTTGTGTCCGGCTCCACGACGAATAAATCCTTTTCGAGTTTAGCCGTGAAGCAAGCTCGATCGCTTTCCAATCGGGTTCTTCCCGAAAACCAATTCCGTAATCCTTTCGTAAATAGTCTTCAGGAAGCCAGCTGATTAGGCTTGGCCTTTGCTCGGAGTCGTCGTCGTTTCGCAACGGTCGATCAGGATCATTCTTACAACCTCTCTGAGCAAGATTGTTCAATGCGTCATTGTTCTTTGTTCAATGGGGCAAAAAAGAGGACACAAAAAAATCTGCTTCTGTCGAAATCGAACGATTGAAGCGGAACTTGTATCACGAAACGAAAAAACTCTTGCATGCGCGTCCCCTTTTGCACATCTCGCAACAAGTA
>CAYXWX010000203.1:0-1648 GCA_964468915.1 uncultured Pirellulaceae bacterium | reverse complement strand
CCCTCGCTTACGCGTCGGGTTGCGATTCTTCGGATCATCCCAATTTGAAAAAGTGATTCGCCCTGGCATCGGCTGGAGCGCAATGCAGCCAACAAGTCACACACACTGCGTTGTTGCCCCCTCTGAACCTCTCAGAAAACGACACCTGGGACTGGTTGACTTCGTCTGATCGCTTTAGACCATTGCTTTTCAGCACAACGCGTCTGATCGTTAGAACCTGCAAAGCCTTCCATCATGAATTGGCAAGGTGAGGGAATTCCCCTGCCAAATTTTGTTGACGCTGTAGACTTTGCTGTGAAAAGTCAACAAACATTCATCGTTCGAACGCTATGCCGCGACGAGGCCGGGTCAGTGATATCCACTGAGCTGGTAGTTGTGGCTGCGATCTCATTGATCGGAATTTTGGCTGGCTTGACCGCTGTTCGAGACGCCATGGTCAGCGAGTTGTCAGATATTTCAGGAGCGGTGCAGGATTCCAACCAGAGCTTCAGCTACACCGGCATCACGGGATCAAGCACCGACACAGCCGGTTCGTCATTCTTCGACGCGCTGGACATTGTTGATTCAGTTGATGACCCGACCGGCCAAGCTGATAATTGCATCACGTTTGATTCGCTGCCCGTAGCAGAAATTTTGGATCCTGTCGTGTTCAACGCGAACTTCGAGGAAGGCATCGATTTTGATGATGCCATTCGCCGATTTGGCCGCGGCCCTTCCGCATTCTTGTTTCGCGACGCTGATATCAGCGGCTGGCAAACGACCGCGAGAGACGGTGTTGTCGAGATTTGGGAATCTGGTTTCGGTGGCGTTGAATCTCAGTCTGCTGGCTTTCATGCCGAAATCAACGCTAACCGTAGAGCACAACTTTTTCAAGAATTTGAAGTGTTGGCTGGAGACGTTGTTTTCTACTCAATCTGGCATCGCGGACGGGCTGGTGTCGACACTGCCAACATTTTGATTGGTCCCGTCGGAAATCAAGTCTTCCAACAGCAGATACAAACAGGCAACCAAGCCTGGGCCAACTACACCGGACGCTACGACGTGCCTGACGGCGTTGACACATTGCGGATCGGGTTTGAGTCGGTCAGCACGGCGACCGGCAACCAGTCCGTTGGAAACTTCATCGACAATCTGCAAGTGCAGATTTCTCGGTAGCAGAAATGACGAGCGTGAGTTGAACTGCGGATGATACCCGATCAACACGAATGAAGAACGCTTCAACAAAATAAGGCCGCGATAAAACCAGACTGATCGCTCACTGCGATCACGAGCCGCGAGTGAGTCGTTCGGGTAACTGATGGGGCATTCGCCCAGTTCATTTGGAGTCCCAACGAAGTCTCTGCTTCTGAGCGTCACTGCCGTTTTTCCTTTGGGTGAAACGGTGAAGCTCGCCGAGGGATTCATGAACGACGCCTGTTTGTGGCGGCGACAGATCGCAACCATGACTGGCCACTTCGCCGCTCGCAGTTAGTCTTTACAACCCCCGATTCCATCGCACGAGAACCGCCGAACTGATTTGCAAGAGTATTTAGTCAAGCTGCATCGAACGACGAGCCGCACCACAACTGGACGCACGACACGCGCGTGTGAGCCGACAAGTATGAATAGCCGTCGCCACTCTAAATCAGGTGATTACCCGCAAGAGTTT
>CAYXWX010000202.1:0-2221 GCA_964468915.1 uncultured Pirellulaceae bacterium | reverse complement strand
TGCAAAATCGTTGGCGCCCACGATTCCGTCACCATCCAAATCCAAAGCTTCCAGCTCACCAGTTGCGGTCGCTCCGATGTTCCCGTTGTATCGATCCAGATCTACCATGTCGACATCGCCATCGGCATCGAAATCACCGGGCTGAGCAGATGGACCGGACATCGCCTGATACGTGATTTGCGGTTTTTGAGTCGTTTCCACGGCATTGCCCGACGCAATTTTCCAGCGCTGCGAGGTTTCCGAATCTACGTTGATTCGCAGAAAAACATACTCACCAATTCCCGCACCACCGGCATATTGCTGATTCAGAAAGTCGATCAGGTTGGAACTACCCATTTCGGATGTCGACGCATGAGCTTCGACGCTCATTCCCTCAACCAGAAAGTCATCTTCCAGCAAAACCGCATCCGGATCCGGGATGTTCGTCAGTCCGTAGTAGTCAGAATTCAGAATCTCAGGGCTCGTACGGCGGCCGATGCCATACAAGTCTCCTCCGATGTTCCCGCTGGTAACTGTTTCTGTCAGATACGCACGGAAGCTGGCTGACTGAAACGGAGACTCAATCGTACCGAGATCTGGCAACTGAAAAACCATGACCGCAGCGCGGTCGTAAGGAGCAGTGCCGGTCTGCCCGATGTCCAACCCACCGCTATCAACAATGAAAGCCATGCCAGACCCATCAACAGCGCCGGTGCTTTTGTTGAACCTGAGCGAACCATCAGAAGCTTGAGAAACGAGGGCAGCCGCGCCGGTGATGGCAACGTTGTCAACCCACAAATCATGACCACCCGAACCGTCGCCGTCTCCGCTTGAAAACGATAACTGAAAGCTGACCGTTCCCCCTGCCTCCAATGTATGATCGGCCAACCCCGATAGCGAATGACTGATGTCGTCATGTGCATCGTTACTCCACGCTCCGCCGACGGAGGTGATCTCGTCGTCGGCCGAGGCGTAAACCAAGCCATTGGTCAGATCACCCGAAACGATGCTCAGTTCGTATGCCCGAGCGGCCTTGGGTCGAAATGCATAAGCATCGAAATGAAAACCATCCAGATCGATGTCGGTGGTGCCGTTGTTGGTCAGTGTGAAGGTGAGCGTGCCGCCGGACGCTGCGTTGGACAGCTCAAGATTCTCGTTGGTTACGCCATTACCACCCGCAGTGCTTGGGGTGGGAGATCCGTCAAACGTTCCCCAGCTGCCGTCCGCACTGGCACCGCGACCATCGCTGACATTCCAAGCCGCTCCTTGTGATGTCGTTGCGGCCGAGCCAATGAAGCCCGGTGCCGCCACCGATGCATCAGGATTCGAACCATTCGCCCACGTGTCCCAACCGGCGATCAGTGAACCATAGGTGGCAGGCTCTGCAGGAGGTTCGGAGGGAAAATCGATGTCAGGATTGACGGTTGCATGGCTGATGAAAATTAATCCTTCAGTTTCCACTTCGCTGGCACCAACGTAGATACCCCAGCGAAATCCGGTGAGAGAATTGTCGCCCGGTTCGCTATTCCTGACGTAGGTTCCCGCCATGATCGGTTCCACCTGATCGTTCAAATAAAGCTCGTAGTCTCGTCCGTTATCACGAATTCGAATATCGAAAGACTGGCCGATTGCATTTTCAATCAGCGTGACTCGCTTTGCTTGCCCGGGCAACGGTCGTCGATGCTGCGCGGAAATCTCACCGTCCGCTCTCATGCTCAATTGCAACGACCATGCCTCGTCGTCCACATCCTTTACCTGGAAGATGGCGGCTTTGATCGGTTTGATAATCGTGTAACGCCCCACCCAAGTATTCCACTCTCCGTCGCTGACGTTCCACCGCGTATTGGTGTCGAACGCTTCGATTCGAGCTGCCAGAGGTCGGCTGTTGCGAACGTTCTCTTCACCCGGGAACAATCGGAAAACTTCAGTCGCCCCGTCTGTCTGGTACCAACGGCTCCAGTTCCTATGTGCGTTTTGTCCAATCACGCTGCTGGCAAGAGTGTGAATTTTCAGATCTGGCTGGATACCAAATTGACCGTACAGGCCACCTTCCACCAGCGAGTTATTGACGTTGATGTCGGTTCCCGAGTACCCGTTTGAAATGCTGTTCCGAATTTCCTCGAAGGGTGGATTGGTTCCGGGGCCTTCTGTGTATAGCTGTCCGTCAGCGCTTTGCGCGCCCCAACAAAGGATCGCAACAAAACACAAGATGCTTGTGACTGCCCTTGTTTTAAAATTCATC
>CAYXWX010000201.1:0-2682 GCA_964468915.1 uncultured Pirellulaceae bacterium | reverse complement strand
ATATTACGCACCTCAGCAGATGGTTCCTGTTCGCCGCGGGCTGCTGTTTAACCGGTTCCGCCGCTAATTCGTCGCCAAGCAAAGTGCGGCTAAGGTAATCGTTGGCCTCGTTAAGGCGAATTTGGGTGATCGATGGTCGCCAGAATCGTTGTTGATGAGGAACTAGTTTGCCATTTCAGTACATAAGACGCCCAGCTTCCTGAACAGGATTTGGGCGTCTTTTTGTTGGTGTTTTCGCTGTTGAGTGAGCGGTTTGCCCTACTTGAGACTGCGAATTCCAGCTGATACTCTTATCGCTGGTTCAGGCGATTCCGAGCTGTGGATACAGTTTTGGGAATCCCGCACGTCTATTCGATTGATCTCTATGAAACTGGGAATTGGCCAGTTGACGGGTCGTCGCCGTTGCAGCGTTTTTGGCTGCAGATTCAATTGACTTTGAAAGTTAATTTCTACTAGGAGATTCTAATGAAACGTTTTTTGGCTCTTGGTGTTGCTGTGATGTTTGCAGCCACCATCAATGTTGCTGATATCAACGCCCAGTGTGGCGGTTGTGGTACCTCGGCTCCCGTCCAGTACTCATCAGCACCCATGCAGTACTCGGCTCCCGTCCAGATGCAATACGCAGCTCCCGTTTCCAACGGTTGCAATGGCTGCGGACAAGCCAGCTACTCGGCACCTGTCGTCAGCAACAACTGTGGTGGTTGTCAGAACAATTTCGTTGCTGCCGCCCCTGTCAGCAATTGTGGAAACTGTGGTGGATGTGCTCAGGCAAACTACACTTCGGTTGCTCCCGTCAACAACTGTGGTGGCTGCGCTCAAACCAGCTACGCTGCTCCGATGACTTATACATCGACTGCACCCGTCAACAATTGTGGTGGCTGCAACGGATGCGGTGGCATGGTCCAGTCCGCACCTGTCATGAATAACTGTGGTGGTTGTGGGCAAGTTGCTCAACCCGTCATGTACAACCAGCCAGTCATGAACAGCTGTGGTGGTTGCAATGGTGGTCAGGTCATCATGGACGGCACCATGCAAGGCACCGTCATCGATGGTGGTCAAGGCACTGTTATCGAAGGCGGCATTGTCGAGCCTGGTACAGAAGGCGCCGTTGAGACTCCAGCCGCTGATGCTGCTGGCGATGCAGCAACTCCTCCAACTCCCGATGACACATAAATCGACGAGGTTCTGGAAATCGATGTTGCATTGATGTCCAGTTGAAAAAACGATCCAAAAGGGCCGGACTCACTTGCGAGTTTGGTCCTTTTTTTATCGACTGCTACAATCTTGCCGTGACCCCGGCAGCGTTTTGGGATGGGCAGCGCTTTGGGGGCTCTCGCCATCGCTCACTATCATCAGGTTATTCCATGCGGATCAAAGTCGGTCGTTCCGGTAATCGTCGCCACTACCGAACCAACACAGTCAATATGAACGAGTTGATGCACATTGTGCTCAGTTTGCAACTAATGTTCGGGTCACGTCGAGCGGCCGGAGCGGTATTGGCGATCCTGTTGTTTTGTGGTGTGGGTTACCTGGCCTACAACTATTTTTCTGATTCGTCGCGGGCACTCCGCAAAGCGGACGAGATGTGGAATCGGGATCAGCATGTCGATGCGGTTCGGGAATACAAATCACTGTTGATGCAACGAGATCCACTGGATACTCAATACGCTCTTCTGCCGGGGCCGGAACGGCCTCGCTTGATCCGCCGCATCATCTCCCATGAAGTTCGTTTCGCCAGTCGCGCCGAGGCCCGGGACTGGATCAGCATGGCTTACGGCGAAGGCATCAATTTCGAGAAAGCGGATTTCGAGAACGATGAGGTTTTCAAGTTGTGGCAGGAAGTCACTGCGGACTACAAGGATCCAGAGGATGCCCGCAACAAGGAACGCAATTTCATGGACGAGTTTCTGGACAAGAGATAATGTTTGCGCTCTGCCCGCCAGCGATCGCCCGTCTGCCTGGAGCAAACCGAAAACTGCTCCAAAACATTGGGCACGCTGACGCGTCAGTCACTCTGTTTGTCTCGGATCGCGGTGAGTACTTTATCAGCGATCTCCTGACAATTGATCGCGTTTCCGCCTGTAATTATCAAACCGTCCTGAACGACGATAGCGTCTGTGTCCTTGCTTATTTCCGGTGACCAAATAGCACCAGATCGTGTCTTGATTTCCTGGCTGATGTATCGGCAGTTGGCCACTCTTTTCCCGCGCAGAATCTCGGCGTTTGCTAACACAACGGTTCCTCCACAAATGGCCGCAACGGGTTTGCCACGCCGCAACATTTCGTTGACTGCTTGCTTCGCCTGCGAGTTTAAAGATGGTTCGTAAGCGTAACGAGTGTCTGAGCTGTCCTGACCGTTCCAGGCACCCGTGAAGATCAGAGCATCACAATCGTCCAGCGAAAACTCAGACAGCGTTTGATCGATCTGGATCGATACTGGATCCGGTTGTCTGGTCCGTCGCTGGGTGAATTTCACGGGTCCATGCCGCTCGGCAATGTAATGGAGTTGAACGTCGGGGTGTTGCGAGAATCTTGTGTACAGTCCAGCAAGTTCCGGATGATAGGCATTCACGCTGGGCAGGATGATTGCGATCCGTCGAGTCGGCCGATCGTTGGAGCTGGGTTTTTTTGTGGAAGCGTTTTTCACGGAGCCTTGTGGATGACTCGATCCGCGAGGCCAGA
>CAYXWX010000200.1:0-2756 GCA_964468915.1 uncultured Pirellulaceae bacterium | reverse complement strand
GCCCGTGTGTGTCCTAGTATCCCATACTGCCTGCCCATCAAGATCGATGAAATTCTGAGCGTTAGTGTTGAACGCCCCGTTTGGACTCGAATAAACGTTGTCATCAATATCTTGGTGAGAGTAGATATCGTACGTCAAAGTCCAATCCAGTCCGTCATACGCAGAAAGGTCTATGTTCCCCGTGTTCACATTCTTGAAGGTTCCACCGGTTCCGGTAAAGTCAGCTGTTACCGCAATGATGTCACCCATACCGGTACCAAACGGATCCGAAACGGAGTTACTTTCAAACTGCAACGGTGTGCTGCCGTCGTTGGAATAAATTGTGACTAAGTCCGCATTCACATTGCTACCAAATGCAAAAAGCAGGGCGATTGCCACTGCACCAAAAAAAGTGTCTTTTCATGTCGTACCTCTCGAAGTGGTAAAATCCTGATCCAGACCCGTGTAAACTTGCTTAAAGGAATAGATGATCCGATTGTGCAAATCACGTGGTGATTGTTAACAGTTATCATGTTATCGAGAAAGTCGGAAACCAGAACCCATAAACCCCTCTTTAACGGAAAATAATCGAATTTTAGATATTCCCAGTTTCGCTTGATTTTCGCACATCTGAGCGGCGACAACTTCTGTCTCAAGATTCTCACGCGGGATACCGCATGGCCCGTAACCTCTCGTTTCGAGGGATTTTTCATCATGGAAGACGCCTCGCTGCCTCAGATCGCGGCGCCTCGTCCCGCTGTCATCGATCGTTCAATGCAGCTGTTCCACGTTCTCGGACGATAGGCCCAATGCTATGTCGGCTCAAGGCGATGCCTTGAGAACTTTGGTAATCGCCCGGATAGTTCATCTGGGATGTCGGCCGTAACACGCAAACCATTGCCCCGCCGGAACTTCGGCCTCGGATTTGTTTCCGTCCAGAACGATAAACTGTTTTTGACAACTTTCCGGTTTGCAAAGTTACGGCAGTGCTCTAAATGAACTTTTTTGAAACCGACAACGGGGTGACACGTACAGGACCACCGAGCCACCCGACATCCCTTCCGCGTACTCCGCTACGGGTGCTGCTTACGAAATGCATCAAAACGATCCGCGGCTTTGCCTTCATAAAGACGCTTTAACTGAAACAGCGGACGTTCCAATTCACGCTCCCATGCGAACAGCTTTTTGTACAGCGTTTTCACCAACCCCGGATTCTCACCAGCCAGATTGTTTTCCTCCGATGCATCTTCGCGAATATTGTACAGCTCAGCCGGACGATCCGGGAAACGCATCAATTTCCAGTCTCCGTCACGAATCGCGGCACGAGTTTCCTTCTTCCAATACAACGTTCGATGAGGAACTCCATCGCCGGCCCCGGTCAGAAAAGGCATCAAATCGACTCCGTCAAGCTGGTCGATTGAGGACGCATCACCACCAGCGACGTTCACAAATGTCGGTAGAAGATCGAGCGTGCTGACCGGTGCGTCGTACGTCGCCCCTGATTCCAGCTTCCCCGCCCAGAACGCGATACCCGGAACACGAATGCCTCCCTCAAGGTGAGTCGCCTTGCAACCGCTCAACGGCCAGTTGCTGGCGGAACTCGCATCGGTCGGGCCACCGTTGTCATTGGTGAAAATGATCAGAGTGTTTTTAGAAAGGCCAAGTTCGTTCAACCTTTCCACGATCTGACCACACGCCCGATCAAGCGATAAGGTCATCGCGGCCAACTTCTTTCGCTTCCCTTGCAGCTTTGAAAACCGTTCTTTATCAGCAGGGTCCGACTGCATCGGAGTATGAACGGCATTGAATGACACGAATGCAAAAAATGGGACAGTTTGATTTCGTTCGATGAATGAGCATGTTTCGTCTGCGATCGCATCGGTCAGGTAACCTTCGTGTTCTTCGAATTGGCCCAGCCCGCGTTCGAGGCGATTCTGAGGTTTATCCGTTTCGCCGTTGGGAAACGGAAAGTAATCTCGGGCTCCCCCACGAAATCCGTAGAATTCGTCAAAGCCGCGTTTGAGCGGATGAAACCGCTCCGCATGCCCTTGATGCCATTTCCCAAAGATCGCCGAACGGTAACCGAGTGGCTTCAGATGGTCGGCAATGGTGGGAATGCCAACCGGCAAGCCCATCTCGGCACCCGTTGCGCCCGAAGCACTCATGTAGCCAGGAACGTTGTTCTCTTCGAAGCCGAATCGTTGCTGGTACCGCCCGGTCAGTAATCCGGCCCGTGACGGTCCACAGACTGCCGCCGTGACGTACATCTGAGTGAACCGCACTCCGGATTCAGCAAGCTTGTCCAGATTTGGCGTTTGAAAATGCCTGCTTCCATGGAAACCAAAATCTGCGTACCCAGCGTCATCGGCAAACAGCAGCACAATATTGGGAGGACGATCGTTTGCAATCACCTGCCCTGCTGCACCCAACGTGGTGGCCAGCGCAAAACAGAAAATGTAGACAAACGGATTCAACCGACACCCGCGATCACAGTCCATGAAAAATTCTCGTTTCCTCGACGCTCGATCCGGATGATCAGGCAAGCAAATCCTTGACGACATGGCCATGCACATCGGTCAGTCGGAAGTGACGCCCCTGATACTTGAATGTCAACCGCTCGTGATCGATTCCCAACAAATGCAGAATGGTCGCGTGCAAGTCGTGGATATGCACGCCATCTGATTCCACGTTGTAGCTGAAGTCATCCGTCTGACCGTGAGTGTGCCCCGGTTTCACGCCACCGCCTGCCATCCACATGGTGAAACAACGCGGGTGAT
>CAYXWX010000199.1:0-2774 GCA_964468915.1 uncultured Pirellulaceae bacterium | reverse complement strand
CCTTCAGGTTCGAACCGTTTCACGTCCGACGGTTGTCCCACCGGTTGTGCTGCCAAGTACATCGGAGATTGGCGTACGTGTTGAAGTTGCGGCCAGCGAACTGTTCAACGCGTTTGATGCCGACGGTGACCCGATTGATCGTTATTGGTTGGTTGATCGGAGTCCGAATGCCGGAGGGGGGTATTTCCAGATCAACGGCGTTCGGCAACCGTCCGCTCGCTTTTTTACTGTCAATGCGGAGGATTTCGAAACGGTCACCTATGTTGGCGGCCAGTTCGGATTACAGACAGAGAACATTGGCGTGCAGGTTCTCGCAGGTGGGCGTTTGAGTGAAATTACCGACGTTGCGGTCTCAACGCTGCCAAACTTGAACGCTCCGGTTCCCGAATTTATCGGCGTTCGAGCTCGCGTTGGTACCGTGGTTCAGGCGGCGGAGCTTTTCAACTTTACTGATGTTGAAGGCAACCCGATTCTACGCTTCGGGTTCTTCGACAATGGCATCGATGGTGGATTTTTCACGGTGGATGGCGTTCAGCAGGACGCCATGCAATGGATCATCTTGGATTTCGATCAGCTGGATACGGTGGCCTATAACGTCGGACCGACGCCGGGCGAGGAAACGCTGACGATGTTCTTGACCGATGGACTTTCCAGCGGAGCGGTGTTTAGTACGGCGACAGCTTTCGCTCCTCCTCAGTTAGAAACCAGAAACGATTCAATCACCCTGGACACGCTGGAAGTCGATACGCTGAATCGAAACTTTCGGCAGCCGGATGGCCCGAATCCGACCCTCTTTCAGGTGTTTGATGAGGAAAACGTGCTGGCAGACGGGCCGATTGCTCCAGCCGATCGATCGGCACGATTGGTTCTCGATGGTGTTGATCAACCACGCGGGGAGATCCTTAATTTCACTCAGGAAGAGTTCAATCGACTGATTATCCGCGGTGCGGAAACAGACTTTGGTCGTGCGATCGATTCGATTCTGGTTCGCTCCTCCACCGGCGATGGGCTTTTCAGCGAGTGGGAGCGAATCAACGTAAACACCGATCCGATTGGCACCAGAGCCATCGAGCGACTTCAGCCCAGTTTGATCGATCCCGAGTCAAGAGTTCCCGTCTCCATGCCCGGATTGTCGGATGTTGTTGGCGCGACGGGGAAACCGGGGCAGTCGGTGTTCACTTACACGTTTATTGATGGAAATGGCGCAATTGCGCCGTCTTACTATGACGACAACGCGCCGGAGTCTCGTCAGACCACTGCGTTGAACCGAGGGCAACGGGAGGCCATTCGTCAGGCGCTGAGCAATATCGAGACGTACATTAACGTCCAGTTCATCGAGCAATCGTACGAATTGTCTGCATCACAGTCGCAGATCACCTTCGGTGCAGCCGACCGTATGACAGGCTCGTTTGATCCGCCTACGTTCATGGAGCAGGATCCCGCTGCTTTTCCGGACGAAAACGGTTTTCCTATGTTCGACGAAAATGACAACTTAGTTGACGAGGAAGGCAACATCGTTATCCCGGACGACGGGCGAGGAACTGCCAGCGGTGACGTCTGGTTCAGCGTGGACCAGTACAATCCTCGAGTTGCCGGTGACTACGGCCTGAGCTCTGAATTCTACACCGATGCGACTCGAGAGATTGCCAAAGTGCTGGGGCTGACAAACCCCGATCAAGGTGACCTGCGATTGTCCATCTTTACGGATTTCCCGTACAACACCATTTTATCAGACGGTGATAACAACAGTGTGTTTGACCCGGTTGAAAACTCACATCCAGAGAACCCATCGACGCTGATGTTGTTCGACATCGAGCAACTGCAGAGCATTTTCGGTGCGAATCCGGATTTCAACTCAGGAGATACCGTTTACACATTCTCAGCGCCTCGGCAACGAGCTTTGTATGACGCCGGTGGGTTTGACACGATCGACATGTCAGCCAGTACCTTCGATGAAAACTTCGATCTTCGCGAAGGCCAGTTCTCGTCTTTGTTGGGTGTCAATCAGTCTTTGTTGATCACCTACGATACTGTCATCGAGAATCTCAATACCGGATCAGGTAGCGACACGATTCGTGGTAATGAAATTGCCAACCGGATCGACGGTGGAGCCGGCAACGATATGATCCGCGGTGCTGGCGGCAACGACATGTTGTCCGGTGGGCTTGGAGATGATACTTACCAGTGGTTCCTTGGAGACGGACGTGACACGATCATGGAGCAAGGCTTGGGTGGCCAGGACGTACTGGAGATCTACGATGCTTCCGATCGTCTGGATGACCTCGGCAACGACTTGTACTTCCGCAGACTTGGCAACGATCTGAGAATCGATTTGCGTCCCGAGCCAACCGACGGTGTCGGAACGATCGTTATCAAGGATTTCGATCAGGTTGCGTCACAGGTTGAGACACTACGGCTATTCGGTTCAACCGGCTTGCAATTCGGAAGCGACATTGATTTGACGTCTGTTTTTGCTGAGCTCGATTCTGTTGGTGGACGTTTTCAGGTGTCCGGTCAGCAAAGCACCAACGGCTTTATTGCAGTGCCCGTCTGATATCGGCAAAATATCGTCGTGGATCCGTCAATCAGTGCGATCGTTACAACCAAACCTCGTCAGTCCTACTGGCGAGGTTTTTCTGTAGAGGTGGATTGGCTCAACCCCGAATAAGTCACTCGTTTCGTCCGGAAACGGGCTGACTTTGGTCGCTTCGTCATCCTGATGGCCTACAATCTCGGGACGACTCCATGTTCCTGACGGTTATCTGTACCGATGG
>CAYXWX010000198.1:0-2829 GCA_964468915.1 uncultured Pirellulaceae bacterium | reverse complement strand
CTTGTCGGCAGTCATTCATTCTTCAATGCAAGATGATTAAATCGTATCGTGCTCACGTGGACGCCTTGCCGATCTGACAAACCAGTTCTGGATCTCCCGAACCTGTTTCGATCGGCGCAGAAAAAAACCGGCTCCAGGGGAACCGGGGTTTCTGCGAATTAGGATTTCGATCCGGGTTACGGACGACGGCTCTGAACCATTGAGCCGTTGTCGGCGACCTTGAACAGTGGACGATGGTAGAACTTGTACCAGTCGTTTCCGCGAGGTCGGAAGCTGACGCCCATCTGCAGGTTCCATGCTTCGTTGTCAGTTAGTGGCAACACGTCGTCAGGCGATAGATAGTTGAAGCCTGCATACAGTGCCATGCGACCATGCAGTGGAAGATCCAGATCGGCACCCCAAATCGTATGCTGCTCGTCGCTCTTTCCACCAAAGACTTCCATGTATCCTGCGTTGCAGAAAGTCATGCGATAAAACAAACGATAAGTATCGATCGATTGTCCGGAAATTCTTGGGAGGAATGTTCCGCCAATGAATCCACTGTCGTCCTGAACATTGTCGGTCCAGCGGAAACCAAAGTTGCCACCGCCCGCAAACACCCAGCTAAGTTCTGCTCGCATCTGCACGATGTCCAGCGTCGATACGAATTCTTCGTGCATGATATCTGCGACCGCACCGAATTGGAGCCCGTAGTCGACCCGGCGGAACAATCCCGCCGTGACGAAAGTCTGTTGCCTGTCTCCAGTGGCGAGGACACCATCTTCAAGATTTGAATTCACAAAGTTGACTCCGACTTGTCCGGAAAACAATCCGCAAGTCAGGTTGTAAAGTGGAAGGCCACTGTTGAATCCGAAATGAGCACCGAAGGCACAATTTTCTGGTTGTTGGCGTCCTTGCGGGTCTTGAAAAACTTGATGCTTGAAAGCGTGGACTCCGGCAAAGTACTCGGTATTGCAAAGAATGTTTCCGAGTCCACCAAACCAGCAGTCCTGATTGATGCCGCAGTCTCGAGGATCGTACAAGGGACCACAGCCGCCACCGCAGCCAACATCGCCACAGCCGCAAAAGTCACCACCGTATGAGCCACCACAACCGCCGTCACACGCTCCGCCGTTGCATCCGCAACCGGCATCCAGATAGCCACCGTCGGCCACGATCACGTCGCTGACCGGGGCGCCGACAACGTGGCCTCCACTGGCCCCATTCATGACCACCGGCTGCTCGACGTAACCGTCATTGATGACTTGAGCGCCCGTTGCCACACTGGCAGGCCGCATGAATCGAGGTTGATACTGATTCGAAATCGCTCGCTCTTGAGGATTGAACAAACGTGGGGCCTGAGGCGTTCCACGCTGTTGTGCTTCGAGCGTTGATACCATGCCGCCGCAGGTGATCAAGCAGGCGATTGCTGCAAAGATGTTCCGTTTTAGATTTGGCAAATACATTGCTATCTTTCCTAGGGGGTTCACTTCGAGTGGAACTGCGAACGAACGCGTGGATCCACCGACAGATTGAGTATCGGAATCGTTACAACCGGAACTTTCGTTAATCTTGAAATAATCGTAAAACACAGGCCGAACTACCCAGCTTAACGCTGACTGACTAAATAGATGGCTAATCGTGGGGAAAATCGCCGCATCCCGAGTTGCGACTGAAACGATTGCTATCGACCTCGCGCAGGCTTTTAGGGCAACATCAGGCCATGAGCAAACCATCGAAAACAGAAACAGACCATGAATCGTTGCCTCCACTGGGTCGCGATCCATCATTTATAGGAATGACAGTGACCCAGTTTCTGGGCGCCTTTAACGACAACCTGTACAAGCAGTTGCTGTTGCTGATCGCTCTGGATTACAAGGAGATGAGGGGGTTGGCCACCGATCCCTATCAAACCTACGCGACGCTGGCATTTTCGATTCCGTTTGTCTTGCTTTCCGGATTCGGTGGTTTCTTGTCCGACAAGATCCGCAAACGAAACGTGATTGTGTTTTGCAAGGTGTTGGAAATTCTTGTGATGGCGGCGGCGGTCATCGCCTTCATGACTGGAACGATGGGCGCCGAGTCATTCATTGTCAGTTTGATTGTCGTGCTGTTCTTCATGGGAGCCCAGAGTGCCGTTTTTGGCCCCTCCAAGTTTGGAGTCTTGCCAGAAATGTTGCGAGAGCGTGACCTGCCCTCGGCCAATGGCATTATTCAAATGACAACGTTCCTTGCCATCATTCTGGGAACGGCCTTAAGTGGTTTGCTAAAAGATGCCATGCCCAACCAGTTGTGGGTGATCAGCACGGTATGTATTTGTATCGCCATCGCCGGAACATGCACTGCCTTGCTGATACGCAAAACGCCAGTGGCCAATCCAGATCTGAAATTCACTGCCGACTGTTTGGTTGTCGAAAAGAACGCTTGGAACATCATCCGCAAAGATGGTCCGCTGATGCGAACGATGCTGGTTTATGCGTTGTTTTGGTTCGCGGGAGCGGTCGTGATGATGGCCGTCAACTCGGTATGCAAGACCCAGCTCGGTTTCAGCGATACAACCACCAGCCTACTGTCTACGTGTATGGGAATCGGGATTGCCATCGGCTGCATGGTGTGTGGAAAACTGTGCAACGGTCAGGTCCGTTTTGACCTCGTCCGTTTTGGTGCCTGGGGCCTGTTTGTGGCAACCGGAATGGTCTCGCTTGCCTGCATCATGCAGATCAATATCGGGGCCGTTCAGGCGTGGATGATTGGTGGATCGTTGTTGTTAACAGGTTTCTTTGCCGGCATCTTTGCGGTGCCCCCGCAAGTCTTTATTCAGGCGCGGCCGCCTGAATCGTTTAAGGGTCG
>CAYXWX010000197.1:0-2886 GCA_964468915.1 uncultured Pirellulaceae bacterium | reverse complement strand
CTAGACTTAAACGAAACGCGCTCTAACGACTGAAATCGTCACCCCGAACCCATGTTACGCAATCGCAGCAACTTTGTTCTCAGCTACCTGATAAGCGCGTGACCGGTACAGGAAGTCGATAATATTGCCTTCGTGCGGCTGCAGCCAGTTCAATCGATTGGTTGGAACCGGCCCCACATTCAAGCGATCAATGTTGGTGGCCGACAGCAGTTGGTCGATCCATGTCTGATCTTCGGTAATTGCCGATCCCACAAGTGTCGGACCTGCCGCCTTGATCATTTTTGCCTGCGGACACTCGACTACCGTTGCGAATGGAAACATGAACTCCTTGCTGGCAATCTCACACTCGGGACTTTCGGCATGAGCAATCACAGGACGCAAGTAAGACGCTCGTTCGAGTTCAACAACTCGATCGCCGTACTGGGCGGTACAATCGGTGACTCCATCAGCCTGCAAGTCCTGCTTGAGCATTTCCCAAACCGCCTTGCCCATGCCTTCGACCGTGAAGGCGGCCAGTCCCGCATCCGGATCATCCGGAGGCAGCGCTTCGATGGGGCCGAGCCGCTCAGCCAACGCGGCCGCGATCTCTTTGGTATGCCTTGGTGCGTAAATCGCCGAACAATTGATGCAGCTGCGACCGCCGTTGATGTAAACGCTTTCGACCATCATGTCGATGTACTCTTCCCAACGGTCAACACAATCATCACCCAGGAAGATTTTTGAGAAACCGGGTCCGTGCACCTGCACTCCCGGATTCCCTGCATATTGATCGACGGTTTTCTGGCTTCCAAAAATCATGCTGCGAGGACAACTGGTCATCAGCGCACCGCCCACATCGTGTCCGCCGGGATACAATGAAATGACCTCGGGCGGAATGCCAGCTGCCTCATAGGCTGCAGCAACGCGATAGGCTGTCCAAGGCTCGGAAGAACCCGGCTTCAAAACCAATCCCATCTGCAAAGGAATCGCCGGCAGCCACAATGTATGGACACCAGGCGAGTTCGAAGGCAATACCGCACCAAGGACGGGCGTCTGAGCCTGATAGCTGACAATCACGCCACGTGATTCGGTGCCGTAGCCGTTGGTCAGAATTTCCAGATCAAGACCACGCGTCAGGCAATCCAGAATTTCGGTCATGTTCCGCATGACGAAGCAATTCTTGGCCATGTTGCTACGACACATGTGCTCAGGCAATCCGGTCGAAGCCGACTGGTGATGCACGAATTCGTCAGGCGACTGGGTTCCGCTGCCAAGGGCCAGCGTATCGTTTTCGAACAGGTCCGCTGCTTTGCCAACTTTCGCGATCAAATCCTCACACGAAAACTCACGCAACCGGTCGCGGGCTTTCTGAGCCTTTCGCATGTCGCGAGAAACAAGGCCCCCGTTGGCCGAACTGACGGTCGCGATCGGCTCGCCCGTGTTGAAATGGACGACTTCGGTTTTCTCGAGTGATTCGTAGGGCTTGCCCCAGCGGATGACAGGGATATCTAACATTCTTCGGTTCCCAAGTTCGATTCAAAGTCTCACGCAAAGACGCTTGGTCCGCAAAGGCTCGAAAGAAAAACTCTGCGAGCTTCGCGCCTTTGCGTGAGGTATTCTGGTGTGGCTGGTCTGGTTAAAAACAGTTCAATAAACGCCGACAGTCGTCGCCGATGCCAGCTTGTGATACGGACGGACACCACTTACCCCATCCCACGGGAATTTCGCAAACGGTTTTTCACGTTCACCCTCATCACGCTCGAGAAAGCCCGGCACAAAAAACTCGGGGGTGAGCGTCGTCAGTTTCACGCGACCCGTTTCTCCGTAGCCGACGGTCTGGTTTGAGTCATCAAACTGCACAACTTCCGTGACGGCCCTTGGCTGCGGCGCGTAATACGAAATCTTGTATTTCTCGTCAGCAGTAACCGGCTTGCTGCACGCAAGCCCCATCAGCGTGTTGCCGTAAGTGGGCGTCATGTAGATACCACTTTCCTCAGGCGGTCCGCCAAACAGTTCCTCGACGCAATAGCGAGTCCACTGCGGCGTGAACTCGGTTCCGCCAGAAAAAATCCCCGTCACGCCGGTTTCCGCCAGCGTCATATCTCGCTCTTCCAGCTCAAGACACAACGACTCGATCAGTTTAGGCGTGCCGAACATGCACTTGATGTTATGATTGGCCGTCAGAATCGTGATCGCCTGGTCGATGCAGTGCTTTTTGTACGCTTCCAGATGGTCCATCCAGCCTTTCTTGATCAGTTTGACCACCCAACGTGGATCCAGATCGATGCAGAAACTGATCCCGCCGCGAAATTGAGCCAGATGCTCAACCGCCAACCTCAAACGCCGAGGCCCCGACGGACCCAGCATCAGCCAATTTCCGCCTCTGGGAAAATACTCATCTGGCAGCGTGTGGCTGAACACTTCGTAGTCCGTCCGAAAGTCATCGACCACCACGCGACTTTTGGGAATGCCTGTTGTTCCACCCGTTTCAAACACATAAGTCGGTCGATCGGCGTGGTCTTTCATCCGCCAACGCTCGACCGGACCGCCTCGCAACCAATCGTCCTCGAACAGAGGAAACTTTCTCAGGTCTTCGTAGCATTTGACCTCAGTTAACGGATCAAAGGTCAGCTCGGACTTCTTTTCCAGCCAGAAAGGACACCCAGTTGATTCGTGAAAATGGCGTTGCACAATTTCAACGGTGTGCTGGTCAAGTTGATCTTTGGCCGTCCTGATGGCCGAATCCAGATCGTGATCGGGATTATCAGTCATTTTGCTCCGCGATTTTTTCAAAGAGTGTCGTTGAGTTTCTTTCGGCTAGTGCTTTGTTCCAACTGAAGATTAGGGTTGACTGACCGAATCATCATTCCGTGAGCCTCAAAAGCAAAAAATAAAACGAGACCCTCC
>CAYXWX010000196.1:0-2941 GCA_964468915.1 uncultured Pirellulaceae bacterium | reverse complement strand
CGCCCACATCGTTACGTCATGCAGAAAATTCGATCAATTCGGCGACTGGTACTTTGTTCGCAATCCAATGGTTGTCTATGATATTTTCAAACGCAAGCCTGCGGCAGCCGACGACTTCTACTACGACGCACGAAAGGGATAACAAAGGGTTGCACCCGGAGCACTCATTCGGGCGGGTGCCAAGTGGTCAGCTTTGTGTTCGTGCCCGGTGAACCCGGTCGTTATCAGGGCTTTTCGAATGGAATGCTGTTCGGGGCCGCGGTGATGTAGACAAACTACCACCCGATTGACGACGAGAGTAGGGTCAACGAGCTGTACCAAATTTCTGATATGCCAATCCGTTCGGAAAATTCACTCTAAGACAAATGGATGATTTAGACACAAATCCCTATCAGTCATCGTCCCCTAACATTGCGCGCCAGACTGGTCAAAAGTCCGGCTCTCCTGTCGCTGCAATCATGGTTGCCGCGATCGCAAACATCGGAGCCGTAGGCATAACCTTAACGCTAGCCTCGACCCCAAGCGGTACTGCAATTCGTCCGTTAGGGACTACAATGGTCGTCGCATTGTTCTCAGCGCTGGGGCTTTTTGTTGGCGTTCCGCTTTCCGTCTCCGCAATTTGGAGAGTACGAAGCGGTAATCGCGTTTTAGCGTTCTTAACTCTTATTTTTTGCCTCACACCGTTTCTCTTTTCCGGAATAACGCTTTCGCTCGTCGCAAATTGGTGTGGCTTCACGCTCAAAGATTGACTAGAAAAGCATAGAGTCACTCCAGTTACACAACGCCCTGATAACAATACGTTGAACCGAAGTGCCGTGCTTCGGGCAATGGGATGGGGAATCTAATCACGGCACTCGGTTAACTAAAACGTTATACCGCTTAGAAGCCACCTATGCCTCCAGAGTTTTGGATGATCGCTATTGTCGCCTCTCCATTCATTATCGGGTGGGTTGCTCAACGGTACTGCAATGACTTCTCGACGCTGGTTGCCCTCTTTGCTGCCGGGATCACGGCAACTTTCCTTCTCGTATCCTTGGTTTCTACATGGCATATTGAACACAAGGCTGCCATGGCACCTTTCGACCTTAACGCTGATGGCGTTTTGGGGGAACTGGAACTCACCGAAGAGGCTCGTGTCGCGTTGTCCGACAAAATTCCAGTAGGCCGATTTACTCTTGTCGCACTTATGCCAATCGTTGCGGTCTGGAATATTATTGGGCTAGCGATAGGCTCAGCCATCTTCAGATTGTTGAACTCTCCAAACGCACGTACAGGTCAACCACAGCTCTACGGATCATGCCCAGCTTGCGGTAACACACTGGGGTACAACAATGCTTTGGTCGGTCTAGAAGGAATGTGCCCGCACTGCGACGCCAGCATCACTTTTCCTGCCCCCCAAGATCCACGCGCGGTATAACAAAGGGTTTCTGAAACATATGTCAAAAAGTTTTGGCTTTCCATTTAAATAATTGCGCCGTTCGAGCGCAGTTGCTGCTTGCTTCTTTGATTTTCAGGTTCGGTTGTTGTCAGTTGAATTTAATTTTTTCGGCCTGTTGGTTTCGTCATTCGATGCGAATTCAAGTCTTTGTCGGGATCGTGTACCGTTCTTTACTGATTCGACAGCTCCCGAAACATTTCTTCGTGGGTCCGGCTGCCTGATGATTCAGGTCAGCCCCTTGGGTCCGATCGGCCCAGACACTGTGTAGGGATTGCGACTTCCGCACGTCCCAGGGTGCACCAATCATTGCAACGTCCAAGCCGAAGACCGTAGCCTCCGGTGATCCACGCATTGTTACGTGCCTCCCTTGGGAGCGCGGGATCAGGGCTTGCCTGGCAAGCACCCAATCGAGCCTTCATAACCGTGCATCAATAAATGGGGTCACTTCACGAGGCCTGCAAGCGCTTCGGCTACTCAAGGGACAGTTTCTACCGGTTCAAGGAACTCTACGAGAACGGTGGCGAGGCAGCGCTCAAGGAGATCTCGCGAAAGAAGCCCGTGATCAAGAACCGAGTCGATCCGGAGGTCGAGAAAGCCGTTGTTGAGATCGCGATTGAGCAGCCGGCATTCGGGCAAGTTCGTGTCAGCAACGAGCTGAAGAAGAAAGGTATTCTGATCTCACCTGGTGGGGTACGCAGTGTGTGGGTCCGACATGATCTGGAAGTCATGAAGAAGCGACTCAAAGCACTGGAAGCAAAAAGCGCACAGGATGGTTTCGTGCTAACCGAAGCTCAGGTGGTGGCGCTTGAAAAAGCAAAACCTGAGAAGGAAGCTCACGGTGAAATCGAAAGCGAACACCCCGGTTATCTCGGCTCTCAGGACACTTTTCACGTGGGAAAGATCAAAGGCGTTGGACGAATTTACCAACAGACTTTCATTGACACCTACTCAAGGATCGCCGACGCAAAGCTCTATGATCGCAAGCAAGCGATTGTCGCGGCCGACATGCTCAATGGCCGAGTCGTGCCGTTCTTTGATGAACACGAAATCTCACTCTTGAGGGTTCTGACCGATCGAGGAACCGAGTACTTCGGAAATCGAGAGCATCACGAGTACCAGTTGTACCTGGCCGTCGAGAACATCGACCACACAAAAACATGAGCCCAAAGACCACAGACCAACGGGATCTGCGAACACTTTCACAAGACGATTCTACAAGAGTTCTATCAAGTTGCATTTCGAAAGAAGATTTACAACAGCATCGAAGAACTTCAAGCCGATCTTGTTCAATGGATGAAGTACTACAACGAAGAACGGCCGCACAGCGGTCGTTACTGCTACGGAAAAACTCCCATGCAGACCTTCACGGACTCAAAGCAATTGGCCAAGCAAAAAATGCTTGACCAACTCGTACAGGCCGAAGCCTGATTTAGGATGTGTCTGTCAGATCGGAAGTGTCCATTTAATTGTTGAAAGTTGAAAAGTGGTCTCCCGAAGGCGACA
>CAYXWX010000195.1:0-2973 GCA_964468915.1 uncultured Pirellulaceae bacterium | reverse complement strand
GGGCCGACATAGGTAGCTCAGGGCGGGAGCCCTGAGAACAGGTAAAACGAAACGGATCACCCCGGATGGGGTCGACGCAATGCCTGACTTGCAACACGCTTACCAATCAATCGATGTTGGGGCGAGGCTCCGTCCGAGCCACGTGGATGCAAGACGCTAACCAATCGTTCGGGGAGCGGACGGAGCCTTCCAGTCCCGTGCATTTAAAACAACCGCCTGGCAAACAAGAAGCGGCTCTTCTCCGTTTTGGCGTAGAATGTGTGGAGAAGAGCCGCAGGGGGTGTTTTCAATTTTCAGCGGACGTCACTCAGACGCATGACTCGAAATCGTCGCCGTCTTCCTCGTCAGCCTGATCACTGCCGACTCCGCTTTCTGCGTTGGGATCGTAAACTGCCTGAACATCAGCTATCTGGCGGTAACCCAGCTTCTTCAGCACTTCCAGAATCTCGCTGCAAGTCGGGAACATGCGACCGCTCAACTGTTTGTATTCATCCATGGCATGCATGAACTGAATTTCCTGTTCGGTGTAATCACGTTCACAGGTGGTCGGGTCAATCTGACGACGTCGACGAACTGACTTTCGGCGATCATCTGCGGCGGCTTTCTGGTTTTCACGACGTTCGCCCGACTTGCGATTTCCCGTTTCATTCAAAACCTCAATCGACTCGTCCGCATCTGGTTTCACTTTCGCTTTGGACTTTGGCTTTGCCTTGGTGGTCGCTTTTCTGGTTTTGGCAGTCGCCGTCGCTTTTGTTTTTGAGGCAGTTGACTTGCTTGAGCCGGACTTTGCTTTTGCCTTGGTTTTGGGTCGTGCCTTGGTTGCAGTTTTCGCCATCGATCGATTCGCCTGAGCTGAGTTGGGGAGACTATTTTTCGGTTGTTCTCGCAACACTCGAAGCGGGAACGTGGAAAAATACACCGCGTAGGGGACATGCAGGCAGAAAACGGAAATCTCCGATCAGATAAAGAAGATTGATCAGAGAAGCTGTCCGGTAAGTCGGATTCTGACGATCACGTTGGCTTATTGGCGTGTTCGAGCGATTCTACAAATCGATTTTTGAAAGTAGAAAAGCAACCGTGAGATCAAGTGTCGAACGAATGGCAGAATGGTTTCTGATCCATCGGCCAGGCAGATTTTGTCCACAAACCCCGCTGGAAAAGCCCAAACCAATGCTGTGATGATCGAAATATTTGAATTGAATCACGCGAAAACGCCTTGGTTGGCGGAAATCTCAAAAACTATCGCAACCAACCGTTATGTTGAATAATGTCACCTTAATTAATTTGTTGGTAAAAGTAGCAATCGAAAAATTGGAGTCACGCTATCAAATCGACGATTCGAGGGTATATTTACATTGCTGGAAAGGAATCGCACTTTTCACCGCGTCACCCTTGCGCACGGTGACGCACCTTGCTCATCCCACCTTCCAATGCGTGAAACAATCTCAATTACATCGATCGGAGAACATCTGATGTCCAAAAGGCAATTAAGCCGCCGTACCGGATTTACCCTGGTAGAACTACTTGTCGTGATCGCCATTATTGGCATTCTGGTCGGAATGCTTCTCCCCGCCGTTCAGCAGGTCCGCGAAGCGGCCCGAAACGCGAACTGTCAGAGTAATCTTCGCAACGTAGGCCTTGCGGCTCTCAACTTTGAGTCTGGAAAACAACGTTACCCCTCTGGTTCCAAGCTTGTCGTTGCCGACGGTGGAACAGCGTTGGGAACTAGTATCCTTTCATCAATCCTCGTCCAGCTTGAGCAACAGGCTGAGTTCGACCGCCTGACGGATAACATCGCAAACGCTGGAAATGACCTCGATGACGTTACGGATGAGTTGAATGCCGCAAGTGATATACCCATCTTCATCTGTCCTTCATCAACGCAAAACGATCGAATCGCGAACGACACCACCTACAACGGGGCAGCTGCTCACTACATCGGTGTAGCAGGACCGGGGTTTGATAATGCGAATCCGGCTACGGATCAGCTAAACGATTACTACACGTTACCAGAGGCTCAAGACACCGGAGGTATCATTCGTGGTCGCGTCGGCATGGAAGGGATTTTCTCTCCGTTTACGAGAGTAAAACAGGCGACGGCGTTAGATGACAGCACAACAATTGCCGCGACAGAGTATTCAACAAAACGTGCTAAAAGTTCAAGCGATATGCGTGACGGTACCTCTAACACATTAATGTTTGGTGAGGTTTCACGGTCAGAAAGCGTGCGGCAAGACGGAACACAAGTCAACTCCCACCGAGTTTCATGGACCGTTGGAGCGAAAGATAACTTTGCAGATGCAACATTTTCGCCTGGTGTTCTTTATGGCGTGAACACGTTCGTTGTTCGTTTGAACAACAACGAGAACATGCTTTCTCTGGCGGACGATATCGATGGTTCTGCACAACAGGCCACCAATTCCCAAGCTTTCAATAGTAATCACGCTGGTGGGGTCAACTTTGTTTATGCGGACGGTCACATCAGTACAATGGACATTGAGACTCCGATTGCATTACTCAAGCAACTGTCTTCAATCGCGGGTAGCGAACCGGCTTCAGAAGACGATTTTTAAACTCGTGCATCAAAACGCTACATGATCATCAAGAAGCGGACTCCAATTTGGAGTCCGCTTTTTTTGTGAATCGCGTGCGTCGTTGGGCCGCATGATTGCTCCAGCCATTGATCCGTGCCGCAAATCCGCCACACGGCGTACCCCCGAGGGAGGGGAAGGCTACGCCCGCCTCCGATCGATTGGTTAGCGTCTTGCATCCACGTGGCTCGGACGGAGCCTCGCCCCAACATCGATTGATTGGTAAGCGTGTTGCAAGTCAGGCATTGCGTCGACCCCATCCGGGGTGATCCGTTTCGTTTTACCTGTTCTCAGGGCTCCCGCCCTGAGCTACCTATGTCGGCCCCATCCGGGGCGTCCTCAATGGACGGCGGTTATCCCGCGAACCATTAAAGTAAGGTGG
>CAYXWX010000194.1:0-3039 GCA_964468915.1 uncultured Pirellulaceae bacterium | reverse complement strand
GAAAGCGACGCGTTGAGAAAAATTATCCCCATCATTTTGTGGTTGCTGGTTGCGGCGTGTGGTGCCGTGGTTGTGTGGCAGTCTGCCTTCAAACCCGCAATCAATGCGGCTAAAAACGATGCAGCCATTGAGCATGCGGATCATTCCGAAGTGCCAGGAGCCGTTTTCGCAGACGTCCCGTGGGAATACCTTCCTGACATCGATCAGTTCCAGCTGGTTGACCAGAACGGAGAAGATTTTGACTCGGCCAACATGATGGGCACCCCCTACGCCGTCAGTTTTTTCTTTGCCTCCTGCCCCAGCATCTGTCGTGATCTGAACGCTCAAGTCAGTCGCCTGAACGAGCAAACTCGCAAGGAAGACATTGCGTTTGTTTCCATCTCCGTCGATCCGGAAAACGACACGCCGGAAGTGCTCAACCGATACGCGGCGGACTACGATGCGACGGCACCTCGATGGTCATTCCTGACCGGGCCAACGTACAAGGTCGTTGAAATCGGTGCTCAGCAGTTTAACGTTGACGTCACCCCGGCGACTCATACCGGAAACATCCTGCTGGTCGACAAATGGGGTCGCTACCGAGACCGTTTCAAATGGGACGACCCGTACGACATGAAACGATTTCTGGACGTCGCAAAGCTGGTCGCCGACGAGCAAGAACCTCCCTTTGGTCAGTCAATCAACACCCGAAATGTCCTTGCCGGTCAGAAACCGATCGACCTGAACACGATTCCGTGGCTGCATGATTTTCATCTGACCGATCAGGACAACCAACCATTTTTCTCGCGACAGCTGACAGGCAATGTCTGGATAGGCAACTTTTTCTTCGTCGATTGCCCGGGGATCTGCATCCAACAGAACGAGTACCTTTTGCAGTTGCAATCACGGCTGAAAGAACGGTTCAAGGAAGACAGCCCAAACATCGTCAGCATCACCAGCAACCCCGGCAGTGATACGCCACAGCGGTTGAACCAATTCGCCAGCCAGCTCAAAGCCGACACCAGCAGCTGGAAGTTTCTGACGAGCGATTCCGATACGTTGATCAAGCGAATTGGAACTGAGTTTTTTGGCGTGGAGGCCGACAAGGAACATCATTCCTCGCTACTGTTCGTTGTGGACCGCTGGAGTAATCTTCGCGGCAAATTCGACTGGCAAAAAGAGGATCAGGTGGAAGCGATGCTGACTTTGATCGAAGAATTGCAACAGGAAACCGCTCCGACGGGAGCCACATTGAGATGAACGAACCCGTTTTGCCAAACTCAAGCGAACCGAACCTGGACCTGGCCAGAAAACTCAAAGCAGTCGCTTGGGTTTTGACCGTGGCGGTATTGGGACTGGTTGCCGCGATGAGAGAGATCAAGATTGATCTGCCTGAAGGAATCGATCTGAGCTTCCTACCTGGCGTCCATGCGGCGTTAAACACACTGGTTTCTGTGTTCTTGATTGTTGCTCTGGTAATGATCAAACAGAAAAACGTGACAGCTCACAAACGAGCGATCTCGGCCGCGATGATCTGTTCGATTGTGTTTTTGCTATGCTACGTCGCCTACCACATTACGACTCCGGAAACAAAGTTTGGGGGCACCGGAGCGATTCGCATCGTGTATTTTGTGCTGTTGATTTCGCACATCATTCTGGCGGCGGTCAGCTTTCCGTTTATCTTGTTTACGTGGATCTACGGATTCACCAACCAAGTCGCCAGACATCGAAAGATGGCCAAATACGTGTTTCCCGTGTGGCTGTACGTCGCCGTCACCGGACCGATCTGTTATCTGATGCTCAGACCGTATTATGGAATGTGAAAATGATGATCGTGAAGTTGATCGATCATGAGATTGATGGAGCGTTTAATTGATGGATTGCGAGGCTGATGGAGCGCGAGGTTGATGGAGCGCGGGGTTTTAAGGGGCAAAGCCCCGACCGTTTTCCTAGCCCAGCCTGAAGGGCTGGGAAAAGAAATATCGAATAGTTCAAGGGCCAAAGGCCTGACCGTTAAATTGGCCGACGCTTTGATCTGGACGTCAGGATGATTAACTGCCGGGCCTTCAGCCCTTCCAAAAATCAAACGAACTGAACACCCAGCCCTGCAGGCTGGGCTAGGTAAACTGCCGGGCCCTTGGCCCTAAAACTTGTGATTGCAACCAACACACAACTTGGCAAACTGACGGCCCGTACGCTAGGAAAACACTCCAACGTGCGACATCGGACCGGGAGAGCAAGGCTCCGACCAAGCAACGTTCCGCATAACGGCTCGGACGGAGCCTCGTCCTCCCGCGAATTGCGACGATGGCAATACCTGACTCAACGAACAATCGCGGTTGGTGTGACCATGCTTTCACTGCACTGCCCTGAAACGCTGCAGGCATGTCCCACCTGCAAGGACCACCTTGCCGCCAATGGACTGGATACCGGTTATGCGTTCAGCATTGCGATCATGATTCTGGTGCCGGTGACCATTGTGGCGACATGGACGGTGCTGATTCTGCGATTGCGTTCAATTCCGCATCCTGAATCCGGCAACGAGCTTGACGTGGCGTGACGGTTGATGTGTCATAGAGCGATGGAATTTTCGTTGACGCACAATCTGGTTGATGTTCACTCACGCGAAATCTACCCCGCCACGGTCTCCGTCGCCGACGGCATCATCAGGCAAATCGATCGACTGGATCAACCGGTTGATCACTCCAAGCCATACCTGATGCCTGGTTTTGTCGACTCGCACATTCACGTGGAAAGTTCGATGCTGCTGCCCGACCAGTTCGCTCGGGTCGCGGTCACTCATGGAACCGTCGCAACCGTTTCCGACCCGCACGAAATCGCCAACGTCTGTGGCATCGAGGGCGTTGAGCTGATGCTGCGCAATGCGGCTCAGACGAATTTCAAATTCTGCTTCGGAGCCCCTTCCTGCGTGCCGGCCACCGAGTTCGAAACTGCCGGAGCACGTATCGACGCCGCACAGGTAACGCAATTGCTGGATGATCCTCGGATTGGTTACCTGAGCGAAGTGATGGACTTTCCCGGAGTGCTGAATCGATCGCC
>CAYXWX010000193.1:0-3068 GCA_964468915.1 uncultured Pirellulaceae bacterium | reverse complement strand
AACAACACAAAAAGCTTCATCGGGCATACGATGGGAGCCGCCGGTGCGTTAGAATTAGCCGGCAATCTGGTGGCTTTTGAAGACAAAGTCGTTCATGCCACGATCAACGTCGATGAGATCGACCCCGATTGTCATCTGGACGGGCTGGTGTTGAATCAGCCACGACAGCTGGACGGAGTCGACTACATATTGAACAATTCATTCGGGATGCTTGGCATTAACTCAGCCACGATCATCAAGCGGACGTAAAACGTTCCCGAATCAGAATACGAAAACCAATCAGGATGGAGAACTCGCGATGGCACCCGCCGAAATTCGCACCGCAATTATTGATATTCTTGGCGACATTGCTCCCGACGAAGATCTCAGCGATCTGAAGGATGAAGTGTCGTTCCGCGATCAGCTGGAATTGGACAGCATGGACTTTCTGGATATCGTAATGGAATTGCGCAAGCGTTACCGAGTTCAGGTCCCTGAAGAGGACTATCCGAATCTGGATTCGATGCACAGCACGGTTACCTATCTGACACCCAAAATGGTCGATTGTGCTGCCACTTGATTTAGATTTTCTTTCTGAAATTTCCGCATCGTAACACTCGACGTTCCCGGGTGAGCATTTTAAAAACGCATCGCTCATGATCGTTTGAGTGAACCCGTACCTCGGCGCCTCCCATGTACGACACCATCATCATCGGCGCTGGGATGTCTGGGCTTGCCGCCGGTATTCGCTTGGCTCACTACGACCAGAAAGTGTGCATCCTTGAGAAGCACTACACGATCGGTGGGCTGAATTCTTTTTACCGGATGAATGGTCGCGACTACGATGTGGGCCTCCACGCGGTGACGAACTTCACAGCAAAAGGTGCCAAAAAAGGCCCACTCGCTCGGATCCTGCGTCAACTGAGATTCAAGTGGGAGGATTTTGCGCTTGCGCCGCAAAAGGGATCGCGAATCGCGTTTCCCAATCACAATCTTCGATTCGACAATGACTTGGAACTTTTGCGCAGCGAAGTGCAACGCGAATTTCCGAACCATGTCGATGAATTTGACAATCTCGTACAGAAAATCAGTGACTACGACGATCTGGATCAGGCATCATTTGAACTTTCCGGTCGACAAATTCTGAACGAAACCATCAGCCAGCCGTTGCTGATTGAAATGATTCTCTGTCCCCTGATGTGGTACGGGAATGCGGCCGAGCACGACATGGCCTGGGGCCAATTCTGCATCATGTTCCGCAGTATTTTCCTTGAAGGGTTCGCTCGTCCCTACAAGGGAGTTCGACTGATTCTGAAAAATCTGGTCAAACGATTCCGGTCGCTTGGCGGAGAACTGAAACTGCGAAGCGGGGTCAAAACCATTCAGGTCGATCAGGGACATGCGGTCAATGTCGAACTGGATGATGGCACGGAATTGCAGGGAAAACGAATTCTGTCTTCCGCGGGTCGGCTCGAAACCCTGCGATTGTGCAGTGACAGCAGCGAGCCTGACCCTCGGACTGCCGGGCAGCTGACGTTCATCGAATCCATTTCCGTGCTCGACCGACAGCCGGACTCGCTTGGCAATGAGGACACGATCGTCTTCTACAACGACTCGGATAAGTTTCACTGGGAGCGGCCAGCGGAAGATCTTTGCGATCTGCGAACCGGTGTCGTCTGCTCGCCGAATAACTACATTTACCCTGACGAGCACGGCAAGCTACCCGAGGGTGTTGTTCGCATCACCACGATTGCCGACTTCGATCGATGGAATTCGCTTGGTGAAGAAGAATACAAGTTAGCGAAGTTACGTTGGTACGATCGGAGTGTCGCCGCGAGCGTCCGATTTACTCCAGACTTCCGGCCCTACGTGATCGATACAGACGTTTTCACACCAACGACGATCAAACGCTTCACGTGGCATGACAACGGGGCCGTTTACGGAGCGCCAGACAAGGTGCTCGACGGCACGACTCATCTGGATAATGTCTTTTTATGCGGGACGGATCAAGGTTTTGTTGGTATCATCGGAGCCATGATGAGCGGCATTTCAATGGCCAATGCTCATTGTCTTCGCGATTAGAATCGCCACCGACCGACCCTTGAGCCGCTTTTATGAAATGCCCCTACTGCCAGGAAGACAACGACAAGGTAATCGATTCCCGTTCCGGGGACGAAGGTTACGCGATCCGTCGTCGACGTGAGTGCCTGGCATGCTCAAAACGGTTTACCACGTTCGAGCGTGTGGTGGAATTGGATATTCGAGTCGTGAAAAAGGGCGGCGAGCGTGAGCGATTCCAACCCGACAAAATCCGCAAAGGTCTCGAGCGTGCCTGCTGGAAGCGACCGATTCCAACGGACAAAGTCGAGGAAGCGATCACGCGAATCGTTCGCGATGTGTACTCGCACGATTCCTCCGAGATCGATGCCGAAACGATTGGCACCATGGTGATGGATCAACTGATGAAGCTGGACGACGTCGCCTACATTCGATTCGCCAGCGTGTACCGGCAGTTCAAGGACATTCATGACTTTGTCGATGAAGTCCGCCCGATGCTGGATCGGGAGAAATCCAAACGTCTCAAGAACGCAAAGAACTCGTAAAGCCGAGACGAGTGCTTTCTCTGACTTCAACGGCGTGTTGATTTAGTGCATGTTGCACTTAACTGTAGCGTCTGCGGCGTTGAAAAACCGAGCGAAAAGTATCGAAAAGCCGCCAGACTTAAACGAAACGCGCTCTAGTGGCAGATAAACAATAGGGCAAAATCGAAACCCGAAACGTGAGTGAGGGACGCAAGATCCCTCGCTGACACAGCGGTTGTGATTTAATCAATACGCCGTCAAACTTGGGGTTGGCATTTCATTTCCATTCGATCCGGCCAAGCGTTTCTGAGGGGCCAACCCCAAACCCTCGGTTTGACAAAGCGTTAGAAGATAAATTCCAGCCCAGATATTTCGTGGGTCGGTAACAAGGTCTCGAAAACACCGCCGTAACTTTGCAAACCTGAGAGCTTTCAAAAACAGTCAGTCATTCTCGACGGCATCAAATCTCCCGGATGCCTCGACCTTTTGCCGCAAAGCCAGAGCGAC
>CAYXWX010000192.1:0-3240 GCA_964468915.1 uncultured Pirellulaceae bacterium | reverse complement strand
CACGGAATGATGATTCGGTCGGTCAACCCTAATCTTCAGTTGGAACAAAGCACTATGTCCCGAGATCAGTTTTGAAACGGCACTGGTAAAACTGGAGCATGTTTGTGGATTTGGCCGTCAAATTGTCCGAACTGTTTTTCTTGAGATCCTCAGGCTTTATCTGGCCAGAAATCGATTGAGGCTCAAGTATTTTCCTTGTTTTTTGATACGATAAACTGGATATTCTCAGGCCGGCACCAAGGTCTCGATAACACTGCCGTAACTTTGCAAACCAGAAAATTGTCAAAAACAGTCTGTCGTTATCGACGGCAATGAATCCGAGGCTGAAGTTCCGGCAGCGCAATGGTTCGCGTGTTACAGCCTACATCCCAGATAAAGTATCCGGGTTAACAACCGCGGCATTGACCGCTCTTGCCATTTCGTTCTCAGTTTGAATCACTCGCATACCGGAAACCGATCTCATGTCTCAGATGCTTTCGAACGTTGTCACTACCATTTTTCTGGCAATGTTTCTGCTCGTTGAGCCCGTCGTTTCTCAAAACTTATCCTCGAAGCCAGATGTTGAGACACCTGCCGCATTGAATTTCACGATGACGTCAATTGAAGGTGACGAGGTCGAACTATCAAAGTATCTGGGAAATGTGGTCATGTTCGTGAATGTGGCCAGCAAGTGCGGTAAAACGCCTCAGTATGAACAGCTTCAGATGCTTCACGAGAAATATGGACAGCAAGGCCTGGCGATTGTTGGTGTGCCGTGCAATCAGTTTGGTCGGCAGGAGCCCGGGACCGGGGCGGAGATCGCCCAATTCTGTGAGAAGAATTACGGCGTCGAGTTTGACTTGCTCGCGAAAGTCAACGTGAAAGGAAAAACGAAGTGTCAGCTTTATGAACACCTGACCAGTCTGGATCTTTCGCCCGTTGGAGCAGGTGAAGTTTCATGGAACTTCGAAAAGTTTGTTCTTGATCGCAAAGGTAAGCCAATCGGACGCTTTGCTTCGAAAGTGAAACCGGACGCGACGTCCGTGGTCAGCTTGATTGAGACCGCGTTGGCTGACGCCGATGGAGACCATTATTCTCACGTCAGCGAGAAGTCGGGACGCACCTACTACCTGTTCAAAAAGGAAGTACCGCTGAAGAATTCAGACAAGGTCCAGACAATTTATTTCTTTGCCAAAGACCCAGAAAATAAGAAAGGCACTCCGCTGGCCAGTGTCCCGGAAGGCAGAGTGGTTTCGGAAACAAAAACCGGGATGCTGGTTCTGAAAAAGAAATAGCGGGTCGAACGTGAGTGTCCGGATTCTATGCGTAGTCATCGGGCTGGAGATTCAGCAATCCGATACGATTGAATGATCAGCCAGACGGTAATTGCAAAGGCAGCGAAGACGCTTTGAGGAACCCAGCTGACGAAGATTCCGAACATCACTCGGTCAAATGGAATTCCAAGGGACAAGGCACACGTGATTGCAATGCCGATGGTCGCTGCCGCAACCACGACCAGCAATGCGGCTCGCCAGTACCAGCGGATGCTGTCAGGCAGCATGGCTAGTGCGATCAACACAACCGGCCCCCACAGATAGATCGCGACCAGGGTGATTCGTGATTCACGCCAAGTGGATAGTGCGGCGCCTGCGAATGCCGCGACCGTGGTGATGATCAGCAGCGTTTTCGTTGAGAATTGGAAGCTGAGCTGTTTCGCATTTGCTTCGTCGGTCTCAAATTTCTGCAGGTGACGATTGAAGCCATCTTTCAACCAGACCCCGATCAGACCGAAGATGACCCCGGGAATCAGAGCGAACAAGACGTTGATTCCCATCGCTCGGTAGTCCACGATAAAGCCACGGTAGCTTTTCGAGTCGTTCCAGATTTCTAGCGGAAATCCGATTGCTTCGTTCGGCAGAGAATACCCCAACGTGGAACCAAAGCCACCTGAGCGGACAAAGTAAGAAACCGCATTGACGGCCGCCATCAGCAAGAAACCTCCCATCAGTCCGCGAGCGAACCAGTGGGCAGACGACGTTCCAATTTTCTGGGGCATGAGATGTCTCGGGAGAGATTACACCTCGATTATCTAACTAAGCGAACTCAAAGGGAAGGCTGCCGGCGTTGTCCACGATGTAAATCGAGCCGTTCGACTTGCTGGTCACGATCATTCGACCATCTGCCGTTTGGTCGAATCGGAATTCTTCTCTGTTTCTGTCTCTCGCTGGCCAGGCACCCAGCGATTTCGCGCGGCAGTTTTCTGCTTCTTCCGCGTGCGCTCCAGAAGCAGAAAACTGCCGCACACCTGCGGTGGGCTTTAACTAAACCCGACTCTCATAACACTGGATCTGAGATCGGGGGCACGCCAGGACCACCATCGCCTTCCGATGTTGAGTTGCAATCCTCCCAGCTAAACATCTTGACTCGCTCAAACGCATCGCCGGGGTAATGCTTCTGCAAAATCTCTCGCCGGTTGTAGTGGCGAAATCGTTTGCGAAGTGAGTATCCGGTTTCTTCTTCTGTCTCCAACGTGAATCCAAGCTCGCAAATTTCATTGAAGCAATTTTCAAATCGAGCAGAATTTTCGGCTGCAAAATCATGAGCTACCCCATGTTGACTAACCGGCGCCCAGATATCACTGCGGTTAAGAACGCACAAGTGATGCGTAGCGTTCGAGTAACTTACGTTCAGAATGTCGAATGCCCAAACCCACTCGCCATCGTCTTCCACATCGTCTTCATACAAGTCAGCGGAGATAATTTTTGTGAACCCTTTGAAAACGCCGTGAAAGGATTCTGTGCTATTTTGTTCGCAGTACTTTTCGACAGCAGCACAAGCTGGTTGGTCTTGATAAACAGATGGATCGTAAGGAATTTCGGTCAAGGGGATTTGGTTGCGAGACAATGCTGAATAATTGTTATCAATTTTCAGTATCTCCCACTTCCCCAATACTTCAAGCGCTTTCCTTACGTATTGAACGACTTCCAAATTGCTCGACTGACTAAATTCATCGCCACTATCTATTGCTGTTTGACAAGATACCCAATTGGGGACTCGTAGCAAGAAGAACGAATACTCCTTCAGACGATTGATCATCATGTGAAACGCCTCAATTTTGAAACAAGATTGTTCCGTTCGAATCTGTAACGATTACCTTGATACCATTAGGTCAGAAATAGGTACCGCGGACCTTAAATCGTCGGCCACGCGGACCTTAAATCGTCGGCCATTACGCTCCACATATCGGCAAACCGTCAAAAA
>CAYXWX010000191.1:0-3410 GCA_964468915.1 uncultured Pirellulaceae bacterium | reverse complement strand
GGCATTTGAGCGACCTCAGGCATTTGAGCGACCTCAGTCATTTGAGCGAGCTCGACAACAGAGCGGGATTGTCTGATGCGTGATTGCGACTGAGGAACGACTGGCGGGTTGAGCGTTTTGGGCACAGACGGCATGCCTGGCGATGTTTGGCTGGCAATGCTGGTTTTTTTGATTGAAGCTGCGTGCCGCAGTAATTGAAACACACATTTATTTTGTAGCTCTTCATCAGTTGAGCTTGGAGAATTTCGAATGCCACGTTTGTTGGGTGTTGATATCCCGAACGACCGGAAGACGGTCATTTCATTGACTTACTTGTACGGGGTCGGTGACCAGACAGCGCGTGATCTGTGCCACAAAGCGGGCATTGATCAGAACAAGCGGGCTCGCGACCTGAGCGACGAAGAAATCAGTCGAATCACGGCGATTCTTGAACGGGATTACACCGTTGAAGGTCCGTTGCGTCGTCAGGTTCAGCAGAACATCGGCCGCTTGCGCGACATCAAGTGTTACCGTGGTATTCGTCATCGTGTTGGCTTGCCCGTTCGCGGCCAACGAACCAAAACAAACGCTCGTACGCGTAAAGGCCCGAAGAAGACCGTTGCCGGTAAGAAGGGTGTCAAGGACCTGAAGTAACGGGTCTGCCGCAGTTGCCATCCGTTGGGTGGTCAACTCAATTAAATATTCATGAAACGTGAGTGATTGCTCCGTTTCACCTTTTTCAATTCAGGTAATCGATCGTGGCAAAGACGAAGAAGAAACGGGTCCGTCGTAACGTGACCTACGGGATCGCTCATATTCAAGCGACCTTTAACAACACCACCGTAACGATCACCGACACAAAAGGCGAAACGCTTTGTTGGTCGAGTGCCGGGATCTGTGGATTCAAAGGAAGTCGCAAAAGCACTCCATTTGCCGGCCAGAGTGCCGCTCAGGACGCTGCTGAAAAAGCGATGAAGTTCGGCGTCAAGGAAGTGGATGTCCGAGTCAAAGGCCCGGGAAGCGGCCGCGAGAGTGCGATTACTGCGTTGCAGGCTGCCGGATTGAACGTGAAGTCCATCGAGGACTGCACGCCGATTCCGCACAATGGATGTCGGCCTCGCAAGAAGCGTCGTGTTTAGTGGTTTGTGTTGTCAGCGACAGACTTCAGCTGACTCGATCCAGGTGGCTTCACAATAGCGAACCGCCTTTCCCGTTACTTGACTTAATCCAGTTTCATCAAGCAGCGTTGCCGCGGATCAGAATCACGGCAGCGTCCTCGCAGGAGAATTTCACAGATGCATATTCGTTGGCGCGGACTAGAACTACCCAGCCTCGTAAACGTCGATCGATCGACGCTGACTGACCAGTTTGGCAAGTTTACTGCCGAACCGTTTGAGCGCGGGTTTGGAATGACCATCGGCAACAGCCTGCGACGAGTCTTGTTGTCCAGTTTGCAGGGCAGTGCGGTGACTCAGATCAAGATTCGTGGTGCCAACCATGAGTTTTCATCGATTCAGGGCGTTCTGGAAGATGTGACGGACATCGTCTTGAATGTCAAATCACTGGTGGTCAAGAATCATACGGACCAGATGAAGGTCATCACGATCGAGAAAAGCACTGCCGGCCCAATCACCGGGCATGACATTCAAACGGGTGGCGAAGTTGATATTATCAACCCGGACCACACGTTGGCTACGCTGACCGAAGACATCCCTTTCATGATGGAAATGGTTGTCGAAAACGGTCGTGGTTACGTTCCCTCGACGGAACACAGCGGCCGCGATCACGAAATTGGAATCATTCCAATTGATGCCGTTTACAGCCCTGTGACGCGAGTCCGCTACGACGTTGAAGAAACTCGCGTTGGCCAGAAGACCAACTACGACAAACTGACCTTGGAAGTCTGGACCAATGGTTCGGTCAACCCTCAGATGGCGATGGTTGAATCGGCAAAGATTCTTCGCAAGCATCTGAATCCTTTCGTTCAGTATGTTGAACTTGGTGCCGAAGTCCACGCTCAGCCTCGCAGCCGCGGTGGAATCGATGCCGCTTTGGAAGCCAAACTGAGCATGCCGATTTCCGAATTGCGGCTTTCGGTTCGTGCGTCCAACTGTCTTGAGTACGACACGATTGACACGGTCCGCGATCTGGTCAAGAAAAACGAAGATCAGCTGATGGAGATTCGTAACTTTGGTGAAACGACGCTCACCGAAATTCAGCAGGTCCTGACAGAGTTGGGACTGCATCTGGGCATGAAAGTTCCCGATGCTCCGGTAATCAACTGATAACGCGATCACGAATTGTATCCGTCCGATCGCGAGTATCGGATTGGTGCCTGACAGAATTGATTTGGTAATACCATGAGACATAAAAGAAAAGGCCGACGACTGGGGCGCAGTTCAAGCCACCGCGTTGCATTGATGCGAAATCTGGCGACCGCGTTGTTTTTGACCGAGCGTGACGATCTTGCGTATGAAGGCCTGTTCCAGGCGGACGGCAAGACCAAGGTCAACCCACCTGCCCACAAAGGTCGGATTGTCACGACCATCCAGAAGGCGAAAGAAGTCAAGCCGCTGGTTGAGAAGTGTATCACAATTGCTCGCAAGGCCATTCCACACGAGCGTGCGGCCGAAGAGTTTGCAACAAGTGCCGAGCGTAACTCGTCAGAGTGGAAGCAGTGGCGCGAAAGCGACAATCACAAGAAATGGGTGGAAGCGATCGCTCCGGCAGTGAATGCTCGCCGCCGTGTTTTTTCCATGTTGCGTGATAAGGAAGCTGTCTCGATTCTGTTCGATGATGTGGCTCCTCGTTTCGAAGATCGCAATGGCGGTTACACTCGCGTGATGCGGTTGGCCAAGCCACGATTGGGTGACAACGGAACTCAGGCGATTCTGGAATTCGTTGGTAAACATGATCGAGTTGCCTCTGCTTCGGCGCCTCGCCCCAGCTTTGCCAGTGATGCAGCTCCGGCAGCAGTGCCAGCAGCAGCGGAATCCGAAGCTGCACCAGCGGCAGACGAGCAGCCAGCTGACGACGCGACGGCTACTGCGACTGCAGAAGCTCCTGCCGATGAAGCTCCTTCGGAGGAATCGACCGAGAGTTGATTCTCTGTGGAAAACTGAGATTTTAGAAAGCCGCTGCAAGCCTCAGCGGCTTCTTTTATAGACCTCTGGCTTCATCATGACTTCGCCAGCGCCGATATTTCATCTGGGATGTAGACCGTAACACGCAAACCATTGCCCCGCTGGAACTTCGGCCTCGGATTTGTTTCCGTCCAGAACGACAGACTGCTTTTGACAACTTTCTGGTTTGCAAAGTCACGTCAGTGTTTTCGAGACCTTATTACCGGCTTACGAATTATCCGGGTTAGCGCGCGCTTCGTTTAAGTCTAGCGGCTTTTCGATACTTTTCGCTCGGTTTTTCAACGCCGC
>CAYXWX010000190.1:0-3477 GCA_964468915.1 uncultured Pirellulaceae bacterium | reverse complement strand
CTGTGGATCGTCGAGGCGGGCGAGCCCGACATCATCGGATTTGCCTTGGAAGCAGCTCGGGAAGGCAAACGAAAATTCGTTCATGTGATTTCTCACCATCCGGCCAACGATAACGCCGGGGATTTCTTCAAGTGGCAGCAAATTCTTGATTTTGGCGTTACTGAACATCAGATTGGTGATCAGAACGTTGGTTTACAGACTGCCATCAACGAATGGGATTGGGCGAAAGGCAACAAAGATCCGAACTTTCGCTGGATCTGGCAGCAGCTTGACTATGCCGAGAAGGACGGCGTCGTCAAATTCCAGACGAACAAGTTTGATTGCTCGGATGCCGGAATGGTTTATTGGTGGATAACGGGAGCGGATGAATCTGGCAATGCACACGCGACGCCAAATGAGATCAAGCGAATGCTGCTGGTCCCTCGATCGCCAAAGCTGTCCTTGGTCCATCGAACAGTCGTCGATCCGCAAGCGTTAACGTTTGCCACTGGCTCTGCGACACGGTTCGGCAACACAGTCAACGGTCGTACTCATCAACAATTGCCGTTGGTCACGTACCGCGGCTATCAATATGTTACGTGGTACGATTCAAGCCGCCGCGTTTGCATTGGTCGGCGGAAGGTTGCGGACGATTCATGGGATGTGATTCGCTTTGACGATCACCGATTCAGTACCAATGACTCCCATAACACGGCCGTGCTGGGTATTTGTCATCTCGATGGCACCATCCACATGGCATTTGATCATCATGCCACTCCGCTGAATTATCGAGTCTCAAAACAAGGAGTTGCGAATCAGCCGGAGACCGTTAGTTGGTCTGCCGACTTGTTCAGCAAGAAAATGCATTCGTTGGGGGCGTTGCCCACTCACGAACGCGTCACCTATCCACGGTTCTTTTCTGCTTCGAATGGAAACCTGATGCTGTATTACCGGTCGGTCACATCCGGTAACGGGGATGGGATGATCGAAGAGTACGATGGGAAAAAGCATGCGTGGTCGCGTGGCCTTGGAGTGTTTATCGCTCGGGACATCGGAACTTATTCAGTCGGTGGAAGAACAAGCGAGTATCGATGTCCCTACATGAACTCGCTTTCGTACGCTGGAGATCGTCTGCATGCGTCGTGGATCTGGCGTGACCGTTTTGGGCGTACCGACCCCGTCAATCAACACGATCTCTGCTACGCCTACAGCGATGACCATGGCCGAACGTGGCAAAACTCTGATGGAATCGATATTGGGACAACCGGTTCAGACCCGATTCACCTTGACTCACCCGGAGTCGTGGTTGCGGCGATTCCAACGGGCATTGGTTTGTCGAATTCCAACACACATTACGCTTACGAAGATGGCAGCGTTCATGTGATGTTGCGGCACAAAGTAGGAAATGCCGGTCAGGGGCAGTACGTTCACTACTGGCGAACGGCTGAGGGGAATTGGAACCACGAAGCGTTACCGTTTTGCGGCGGCAGACCCAAGCTGGTTGGAACCGCGGATCGCACGCTGGCGCTGGTCTATGATGACGACGAGGATGATACGCTTCACGTTTTGCGTGGGCAGCCGAGTGACTCCCAGACGTCATGGCAATGGTCGAAGGTCCGGCTACCCCAGCATCATTCTGTGTACGGTGAAGCGGTCATTGATTTGGATCGATGGCAGCAGGACAACGTGTTGTCGATTTACAGTCAGCAGATGCCGCAGCACGAAAAACAGACAAGCACGGAAATGCCCGTCGACGGTTTTCCGTCAGCGTTGAATGTCGTGGACTATCGCTTCGAAGATTTGCAATAATGTTGGGTGCATTTGCTTTTTAGAAAGGGTTCTTCGCGGAGGTCAAAGGGTATATGAATGAAACGAGATCTGATCAAACGCCGGCCCCATCCGGGGCGGTCGGTGTTTGACTCAACACTCTCGGGGCTTATGCCCCGAGCTACCAAAATCGGCCCGAGCCAGGGCGGCGGCGTCGAGCTACCAAAAACGGCCCGAGCAGGGGCGGCGGCGTCGAGCTACCAAAGGCGGCCCGAGCCAGGGTGAGGACTTTGGCTCCGGAGGAGTCTTCGTCGGTAGCTCGGGGCGGCAGCCCCGAGTTCAGATGCACCTCGTCCGGTCGCGCCGGATGAGGTTGTGTCTTTTGAAACTCGGTTCGTAGTAAATTTCGGGAATACAAGAAACAAGCGACTAAAGCCGCTACCACAAACGGCGATGCCCCAAACATGCGCGGCCACGGTTAAAAAATTACAACCTCGATGGGGCCTGCGTCTCGGACCTTCAAAGCAACTGGGGTTCCTGAAAAAATCTTAGAAGATAGTCTGCTTGCTCAAACATCTAACTCGTTCGGAAACTCACTTATGATGAACAGAAGATCTTTCGCAGCCGGTATCACGGCGGCCGCCGGCACAGCATTCTTGACAGAGCGATCATTTGCAAACCAGCAGGACGGATCAACGTTCAAGCTGAACTACGCTCCCGCCTTCAGGCACTTCGGCAACAGCGCGGGCAAAGATCCGATCGATCAAATCAAGTTTATTCACGACAGCGGATTCCGTGCGATCGAAGATAACCCAATGATGAGTCGGCCGGTCGAGCTTCAACGCAAGATTGGTGATCAACTGGTGAAGCTGGATATGACCATGGGTGTCTTTGTGCTGGGTTTCGGAATGATGTCTTACATGATGACGTCAAACCACACGGGAGACGGCATGCGAGGCAAGCCAGACGTGAAAGCCGTGCGGGCAGAACTGAAGAAAGCATGCCTGCAGGGAATCGAAACGGCAAAACGAGTCAACGCGAAATGGTGCACGGTCGTACTGGGGGCTCATAACCCGCACTTGAACGACTCGTATCAGTTCGCCAACGTGGTCGATAACTTGAAATTCTGCAGTGAGTTGCTGGAACCGCACGGTTTGGTCATGGTGATGGAGCCGTTGAATCACGTTAACCATCCCGGCGTCTACTTGCGGACCGTTCCGCAGGCGTACGCGATCTGCAAAGCGGTCGGCAGTCCTTCGTGCAAAATTCTAAACGACCTTTATCATCAGCAGATCGAGATCGGAAACCTGATCAAAAACATCGACGATGCGTGGGATGAAACGGCTTATTTTCAAGTCGGCGATGTTCCCGGTCGAAAGGAACCCACCACCGGCGAGATCAATTACAAAAACGTCTTCAAGCACCTCTATCAGAAAGGCTACCAAGGGATCGTCGGCATGGAGCACGGAATCAGCCTGCCGGGTATCGAAGGCGAAAAACGCCTGATTCAAGCTTACCGAGAGGTAGATAGTTTTGATGCCGAATAGATGGCACAGTCAACCATCAATTTGGTTTACGTCTGGCGTTCTCGACAGCAAAAAAACCGAGGCCGAAGTTGCGGCAGGGCAATGGTTTGCGTGTTATGGCCTACATCTCAGATGAAATATCCGGGTTAGATTGGCTTGCCCAAATCGAATCAAAATGAAGTGCCAACCCCCAGTTTCAAGTTAG
>CAYXWX010000189.1:0-3478 GCA_964468915.1 uncultured Pirellulaceae bacterium | reverse complement strand
AAAGCACTAGCCCGAATTTTTCATCTGGAATCCAGGCCGTAACAAGCAAACCATTGCCATGCCGGAACTTCGGTCTCGGTTTTGATAACCTTCAAATCGACAGACTGTTTTTGAAAACTCTCAGGTTTGCAAACTTACGGCAGTGTTCTAGAGTCCTTGCTACCGGCCTACGAAATATCTGGGCTAGAATAATCAGTCCACCCAATCACCAAGTCATCGCGACGCACCACGTAGAGAATCATCATGGCCAACTCTGGAATGCTTGTTCACAACAAACGCACGGATGTCGAAAACGTAATCCCGCCAGTTGCTGAATTGATTGCCGACAAACATACGAACATTCAGTACACCGATCTGGATGGACAAAAACAGACGGTCGACTACCGAGAGCTTGTCGATCGCGATCCTTACCCGATCCCGATGCCGATTGATCGCGAAGGTTACGGAACCGTCGAAAACTCCGCTCACCACTGGGCAACCGGCCACTGCGATTGGTTGAATGTTCAGTCTGCCATGGATCGTTACCTTCCGCCGCGCCCCGAAGGTCAATCGATCCGCCTGCTGGATTTCGGTTGTGCCACCGGCCGGTTCCTGCGGCACCCGGCGTTCTTTGCGTCAGATCGAATCGACGCATGGGGTTGTGATTTCTCTCCTGAAAATATTCAGTGGACCAAGCAGCATCTGCCACCAGAAATCAAAACCATTCTGAACAACGCGAACCCGCACCTGCCGTTCCCCGACGGCTACTTTGACGTCATCACGGCATTTAGCGTCTTCACTCACATCGATCAATTCGAAGACGCGTGGCTGTTGGAATTACGTCGCATCACGCGAGACGATGGATTGTTGTACCTGACCACACAAAATGACGCGATGTGGAAGATCGCGCCGACTCGATCAAGCTACGTCAAACACCTGGCTCACGCGAACAAAGTCCCCGGTAATCCAGTTATCGTGACCGAGGAAATGTATCAAAAGCCCATGCCGATGGATCGAATCGTGTTCCGCATGTCGGAAAGTGATGTCTACAATTGCAACGTGTGGCACTCGGACAACTACTTGCGAACTCACTGGTCGCGTTACTTCCACATTCATCAGATTGCCAACACGGCTCATGGTAGTTTTCAATCGCCGGTCATCATGAGCCCTCTCAGCGCGAAGCCCGCCACAGAAGATCGCCCAGCCCCCAAGCCGCGATAGCGAACAGGCTCGCATCGGACACAATCCATCGGACGAAGCCGAGCCGCTGAGAGCACAGAGTTCACAGAATCTGACCGTGTTTTCAATCATTCTCTTTAGAGCGCGTTTTGTTTAAGTCTAGCGGCTTTTCGATACTTTTCGCTCGGTTTTTCAACGCTGTAGACGCTACAGTTAAGTGCAACATGCACTAAGAGATTTGCTAACTGGGTCTTCATTTGAGCACGACATTAACCTGCGAAAACACGGCGCAGCTGCTCTGTGAACTCGGCGTTCTTCTGTTCAAATCTCAAACATCAACTGCTATCACGATCCACTCAGCCTGAAACCACCTCGCTTGCCTGACTGTACAAATTGCCACTAAAATGGAGGCTCTAATCCGTCCGCCACCGGAGCCGTGCCATGACGATGATTGTCCGCGAGGAACCTGCCGGTCGCCCTCCGTTTCGCCCCGTCCACACCTACAGCAATGGCCAACCCTATCAGATCGCACGAGGCCGCAAAGCCGATCGACACGATATCGAACTCCATCGCGCAACCGCCCACTCGATTTTACATGGTCGCCCGACGACGCGCGATTTCCTGGTCGCCGTCAAACGCGAACTGAAGATACGAGCCTACGCACGCAATAGCATCAAAAACTATTTGTCTGCCATCAAAGGATTTCTCGGCTGGTTCGGTCATCCACCCAATCGAGCCACTTTGGAAGACGTTCGACAGTGGCTGGAAGTCATGGTCGACGGGGGCGCCAGCGCGGATCACCTGGCCGTCACCCTCAGCGCGCTCCGAACCGCATTCGACAAATTTTGCTGCCGCGACATCACGCTGGGCCTTGCAACACCGCGGCGCAAAAAACGACAACCCGTCGTTCTTTCTACGGACGAAGTCAAACGGATTCTCAACGCCGCCCCAAATCAGACCATCAAGTTGGCAATCGGAATCATGTACGCCGCCGGGCTCAGAAACAGCGAACTCTGCCGACTGCAAGTGCAAGACATCGACTTTGATCGACAAACGATTCGTATCCGTCAAGGGAAAGGGGGTTCCGATCGGCTGGTCATGCTGCCCGCGACCTCCGCACCCATTCTGCAAAAAATGTGCACCAGCATCCGGCCTGACGATTTCCTGTTCCCGTCGCTCAACCACCGCAAAAACCGTCACATGTCGCCCCGAACCCTGCAACGTTGGGTTTCGATCGCAGCCGATCTGGCGGGAGTTGCCAAACGAGTCACACCGCACTCGTTTCGACACGCCTTTGCCACTCATCTGTTAGAAAACGGAACCGATATCCGCTTCATCCAGAAACTGCTGGGCCACCAGCGACTCGAAACCACCACGATCTACACCCGAGTGGCTCAATTGAAATCCCAGAATGTCACCAGCCCGCTGGACCGGATCTCACACACAGAATCCCATCGACGCCCTCCATCGGAAAAAACTTCGACTTCCAAACGCAGTTCACTCAAACCTGTTGGACGACTTTCAATTTCACTCACCGCCGGAAACGATCCGGAATCAGCCGAAGTCCAGCTCGCCATCCCCCACGCAGCTTCGCAACAACCTGTGTTGCTTGGTGGGATTCGAGTCCGATTTGACAGCCGAAAATGGGTCCAGTTGATACTGCCATCGCTCGAGTCATGGCAACCGATGATCGCGACGCTGCCGCGCGAGCAACGACAGCGAGTGGAATCACCTGAATTTTATGAACTGATTCGCAGTCACATCACGGCCCGATTTCTGAAGTTCGTCAAGGAACAACCGCCCGATCCGGGCTAACGAACGGGTTCCTGCAACGCTTACGCACCACAGACAGCCGCCATGCTTCACGCTCGCGCGAGTATGCTCTTCACACGAACGCAAGCACGAACCGACAGCGATTGAATCTGAACTTACGATTTGACTGCCAAGCCAACCGTTTTTCTCACACCATGGCTTGAACTGCAGCATCGTTGCGCGCCAAAACAACGATCGCTCAACGTTGGAACCAGAATCTTCCCGCAGAATCGCATCTGCGATCGCATCTGTTCAGCCAACTCAACGGGCAAATAGCCAGCCTGCACAGCCTGGCTCATCTGCCCCTTCAAATTTGCATTTCCCCAATCCGTTTGCTACCCTAATAGTCTCAAGTTTTCGTATTTTACGACACATTGTCGTACATTAACTCGTTGTGCGATCGACCTATCACTCGCTTCGGTCGAGCTTGTCCGTAGCGCAGGACTCATTCGCGTTGGTCCGCGGCCCTTGCATTGGAGGCAAGTCGTTCGTGTCGGCAACTCTTTCT
>CAYXWX010000188.1:0-3545 GCA_964468915.1 uncultured Pirellulaceae bacterium | reverse complement strand
CCAACGTGGCAGTCTGAGCTGAAATTTCAGCGACGGGCCCCATCAACCACACCAACAGGTCAACACTGTGAATCGCCTGATTCATCAACGCGCCGCCGCCGTCAAGCGCCCAGGTTCCTCGCCACGCGCCGCTGTCGTAATACTCTTGAGTTCGGAACCATTTGACGTAGGAATCACCAAGCGTCAGTCGTCCGAATTTGCCTTTGTCGACGGCTTCCTTCAGCAACTGGCTGGATTTGTGAAAGCGAGATGGAAAGAGTGTGGAAAGGACGACCTTGTTCTTTTTGCAGGCGTCGATGATTTTATCGCAACGCTTCAGTGTGATCTCCAATGGTTTTTCAACAACAACGTGTTTCCCCGCATTGGCTGCGACCACAGCCGGTTCCATGTGTGCTCCGCTGGGCGTGCAAATGGTGACAACATCCACTTTCGGATCGGCGACCATTGCTTTGACACTGTCGTAAGCGTTGATGCCATGTTCTTCTGCAAAGGCTTCAGCTGACTCGATTCGTCGGTCACAACATGCGACCACCTTTGCCCCCGCGACCTCTGCAAGTGCTTTCGCGTGAAACTGAGAAATCATGCCACAACCGACAATCCCGAACCCAAGTGCCATCAGAGCCGCCTTCTATAATGATGTTCTGTAAGCTTGATAAATACGTTTGATAACTTGTGAAATGTGTCCAAATCACCGCTGGACCCATCGTAATCTCCCAGGAACTATCAAGGAAGATCCGGTAATTCTCCGAACAAGATTTGCATGGTCAACCAGAAAACACTGTATCCATTGTTAAGCATGTGCAGGCCAATGCACGGGGCCAGACTGCCGGTTCGCTGGTATAGATAACCAAGCAAAATCGAAAGTCCGAATAATGGAATCGGAGCCAGACCCTGTCCGAGATGCATCATGGCGAAAATCAACGAAGTAAGAATAATCGCGATCCAGTTGTTGCGTGTAACTGTCGAGTTGTCCGAGGATCTTTGCCTCGCATCCGGGGAAACCGGGGATGTGAATGGATTAACTGGGTCAGGAGCAGTCTCGGGAACTTTTTCGTCCAACTGGCTGAGAGCAGGATTGTTTTGCGATGTCGTTGACCATTGGTCATCGATCGAATCTTCCGAAGTTTGTTTGTCAATCGACCCTTGGGCGGTCGCCGATTGAAGCGAACTCGTGTCAGTGTCATGCCACCAGCCGCCCGCAATTGATTTGGCGAAAGCTCCGGGGCGAAACGAGAGTCGTTGCAGCCAGTTTTGAATCCAGCCACGAAATACAACTTCTTCCGCGATCGGCGCGGCGATCACCGCAGAAATCCAGACGGCGACAATTGTGAACCAATTGGCTCCTTCAACCATCGCTTCCATGGCTGGATGTTTGTACTCCACCAGCAGAGCAAGCAGCGTCTGAGCAACAAGTACAATTGGCGCGACGATCAGGAATGATGCGGACGCGAGCTTGAGGTCCGCAAACAGTTGTTTCGGGTACCAGCCGATCACTCTCGCGTCATGATAACGGGCGACTAACCACGCAAGTCCAATCGCGCAGGCAATCAACTGAGCCAACCCTGCGATCAGCATCAACAACGTCATGTTACCGCCGGACAACGATTCAAAGTCACTTAGTTGAACGTCAGCGATCTGAGTAAACAGAACTCCTGCGAATATCTGAGACATTAACCAGACAAACAGCAAAGCCCCCAGATCGACCAAGCCGATCGGCGAGCTAAGTCTCTGGCGTGGCTCAACGATTGAGCGTTTGCCAGCTGCTCGTTTCAAAATGTGTCGCCAGATCGGAACGCTGGCCGCGAAGATCAGGATCATGCAAGCGTAAAACAGAACATCAAGCATGAATGGAGTCCGAATTTCTTTGAAGCAGCGGTGACATGTTTTGCGTTCAAGATGAACGGAAGCTGAATGGTTAATTCGTTTCAGCTTTCGTCCGAGCCACTCTCAGACAGCGTGTCAGATGCGATCTGAACATACTGCCAACCAGATTGAAGTGTGGAGACAACCGATGCCCAGACCGAAACAATCACCGTTGCAAACAACCACGTGGGAGGAGCTTGCTCGGGTGAATCCTGTTTCAATGCGAGCATCAACAAACACGCAACGACGGCAATGCACTGGAACCACATTTTCAACTTGCCGGCCAGTTTCGCCGAGAAGTCGCCCCCAGACCCCTCAATCATTGACCGCAGCACGGTTACGAGTAACTCGCGGCCCACGACGACGACTGCCATCCACCCCGCGATCTGAGCGTGCCACGGGAACCGACCCTGCATCTCGACCGCAATAAGAATGTAAGTGCCGCAAATGAGGATTTTGTCGCAAAATGGGTCAAGAATACGTCCCAACTTGGTGACCATGTTGTACTTGCGAGCGTACCAGCCATCGACCCAGTCGGTTCCGGCGGCAAGAACGAAGACGACCAGCGCCGCCCAGTACATTTGCCACGGAATTAATGCGACCACAATACAAGCAAGGAACAACCGAGCGGCTGAGATCTTGTTGGGTACATTCCAGATTTCGCTCTGTTTTGTTCCGTCAGTATTTTCAGATGAATGCGTCACAAGATTTCTGGTGCAAATACGAATAGATTTTGATTGACTACCTCGACGAGGCAGTTTAAAGCTTTCCGAGCCGGACTCCAACTGGTTCGAATGAAGCTGTCCAAACATCGCAATTCGCATTGAGGTGCGTACATTCCTCACATGTGAGTTGAAAATTTCTGACAAGTGTTACGATTAAGAACCGGCCTCGACACTTTCGCGATCAATCGCAACCCGAAACGTAAGTGAGGGAATACAAGGGTGTTCTCTCGCTGAGGCGTCGGGATTTGAAGTTCTAGGGTAGGTTCTAAGTTATCGTGAATTCAAATTCAGCCTGACCTAAATTCGAAAGGGACTGCTTTTATGGACGCTAATCAATTACTCGAAAACCTGTTGGAATCTGCAAAGACCATCGCGGAAGACGGCAAAACCTACGCCTCCGACGGACTGGAGATCGCAAAAGAGCAACTGGTCGATTTGAAGGAACGAGTCGAACTGCAGATTCCTGAAGCAGGCCCGGAACGCGATGCGATGTTGAAGAACCTTGGCGTCGGTGCCGCTGCAGGAGGACTGCTGGCGTTGCTGGTCGGAACAAAAAGTGGACGTAAAGTCCTCTCGCCCGCAGTCAAAATTGGATCGTTGGGAGCCTTGGGAGCACTTGGGTACAAGGTCTACACCGAGTGGCAGAAGCGAAATGAACAGACCGAGTCAGGTTCGCCGATCGCCAACCTTGAGGGGCCAGCCGTCAACGATCGCAGCGTGGCAATCCTGCAAGCGATGATCGTGGCGGCTCAGGCGGACGGAGTGATTGACGACCAGGAGAAGAAAAAAATTGCCACGCAAATTGATGCGGCGGGGTTTTCGGAAGAGGTTCGCGACCTGTTGATACCCGAGCTGGAAAAGCCAGTTGACCTGCAAAAACTGGCCGAGGCTGCCGACAGCTCGAACGCCGCGGTGGAAATGTATCTCGCATCACTGACGGTGGTTGATATTCAGAAC
>CAYXWX010000187.1:0-3702 GCA_964468915.1 uncultured Pirellulaceae bacterium | reverse complement strand
CTAGAGAGTAATTCAAGATTTGTTCGTCAGGGTTTGTAGTAAAGCCTTCAGGCTTTTCCGACACGCGAGCAACTAAAGCCGCTACTACAAACCATTCTTCTCTGTTTTCATCGACACGATTCGGCAAACCAACACTTCACGATAGAGGAATCAACATGCCCACCCGGTACCTGCTTGTTGGACTGACGTTTTGCCTTTCGCTGTTGCTTTACATCGATCGAGCCTGCATTTCGGTCGCAAAAGACGAAGTGATGTCCGAGTTTGGTCTGACGTCGAGCCAGTGGGGCTGGGCCATGGCGATTTTCACGCTCGGCTATGCGTTGGCTCAAACGCCAACCGGAACGATTGCCGATCGCTCGGGCCCGCGAGTGATGCTGACGCTGGTTGTGTTTCTGTGGTCCGTGATGACGGCGGTCACGGGCGCGGTGACAAACTTCGTTAGTCTGATGATCGCTCGTTTTGTTTTTGGTGCCACCGAGGCAGGAGCGTTTCCGGGATTGGCCCGAGCGTCACTAACATGGTATCCGGTTCGCGAACGTGGCCTTGTTACTGGCATCAACTTTTCGGCGTCACGGCTGGGAGCGTCGCTCGCCATGCCGCTGATGACGATCTTGATCGCATGGTTGGGATGGAGGCAGGCATTTTATGTTCTTGGCGCCGTCGGCGCCGTCTTCGCCGCGCTGTGGTTTGTCTGTTTTCGTGACGACCCGGCCGACCATCCGCTCGTTTCCGATGAAGAGAAGGATTACATCGTTGAGAATCGGCAGAAGGTTTCATCAAGTGCCGCAGCAACGATTCCGTTCAGCCAGATTATCTCCAGCCCGTCGGTCTGGCTGGCCATGCTTCAGTACTTTTGCAGTAACTTCACGTTCTTCTTTTGCTTGACGTGGTTGTTCCCTTACCTGAAAGACACCTACGAACTGACTCAGGTCAACGCAAGCCTGCTGTGCGCGTTGCCGTTCATTGGCGGTGCGGTTGGAAACTGGTTTTCCGGCTGGCTGGTTGACTTTCTGTTCGTGCGAAACGGGCTTGTCTGGTCGCGACGAATCCCTGCCATCATCGGCTTTACCCTGGCCGCCATTGGTGTCTATGGCAGTTTGCAAATGACAGACGCCACCAGCACCATCGCATTTTTTACGCTGGCTATTTTTGGAGCCGACATGACGCTCAGTCCGTCCTGGTCTTACTGCGTTGACATCGGAGGCAAAAGCGCCGGAGCCGTATCGGGAACCATGAACATGGCGGGAAACATCGGTGCGTTTGCGACTGCGATTGCTTATCCGTATTTGAAAGAGTGGTATGCCAGTCCGGAGCCCTTCTTTTACGTGGCCGCCGGTTTGAACGTGGTGGCAATCGTCACTTGGTTGTTTATACGAGCGGATCGTCCGATCGAAGTTGTCGACAGCAATATCGGCGGTGACGCATGAGTGAATCTGAGCAGCAAACTCTTCGAGGAGCCGTCATCGGCGCCGGCTACTTCAGCCAGTTCCATTTTGACGCATGGAATCGGATCGAAGGCGTTCGAATCGAATCCGTCTGCGATGTGGATCGAGAGAAGGCGGAGACGTTTGCCGCTCAGTTTGAAATTCCGCACGTGTTTTCTGACCACCGGACGATGCTGGATCATTTTGGCGAAGGCGATCAGAGGCTGGATTTCGTAGACGTGGTGACTCGGCCGGACACGCACCGGCCAATCGTTCAAGACGTTGCGGATCGAGGAATCGCCGTCATCTGCCAGAAACCACTCGCTCCTACGGCCGAAGAAGCTGAGCAGATTGTCGCAATTGCGAAAGAGGCAAACGTCCCATTCATGGTACACGAAAACTTCCGGTTTCAACCTTGGTATCGTGAGGTTAAAACGCTGCTGGACGATCAGCGGATTGGCGATCAGCTTCACACGATCTCATTTCGCAATCGAGCGGGTGACGGCCATGGAGATGATGCGTATCTTGCGCGGCAGCCTTACTTCCAGACCATGGAAAAGTTCCTGATCTTCGAAGCGGGCATTCACACGATCGACACGTTTCGTTTCCTCGCCGGCGAAGTTGAAAAAGTCTGGTGCAGCACTCGGAAGCTGAATCCCGTAATCGCAGGTGAAGATTCCGCTCTGGCAATCTTTCAGTTTGTAGACGGCGGACAAGGACTATATGACGCAAATCGTTTCAATGAGTCCACCGCTGCGAATCCTCGCTATACGTTTGGCGAGTTACTGGTGGAAGGAAACGGAGGAACGATCCGGCTGCATGATGACGGCCGATTGACCGTCCAGGAGTTGGGCAAACGCGAAACGTCACACGACTATTCACCATCGACTCACGGTTTCGCAGGCGACTGTGTCTTTGCGACTCAGCAGCACTTTGCCGATGGATTGAGACTCAATCTCAACAAGTTTGAAACTGACGGACCTTCCTATTTGAAGAGCATTGCCGTTCAGGAAGCCATGTATCGCTCGGCCGAGTCAGGATGCTGGGAAGCCTGTCCCCGTTAAGAATCTGTCGTCACTACGGCTATTGTTTGGTTCTGCGAGTTGTCCTACAACTTGCAATGTCGTTGGGTGGGTGACACCTCGCGGCCTGACCAAATACAACACTTCAACTCATCAAGGCGAGACCATGCAGTCGAATGCTGTCGAAACGGCTCTAAACGAACAGATCAACGAAGAACTCCAGTCGGCCTACATTTACCTTGGCATGGCAGCCGAGGCAGACAAAATGAATCTGCCCGGTTTCGCCAACTGGTTCAAGATGCAATATCAGGAAGAACTTGCTCACGCCGACAAAATCTTCAACTACGTGCTGGAACGGGATGGCGAGGTCAAGCTTGGAGCGTTGTCAGCTCCAAAGGTTGAAAGTGCAACGCCCCTGAGCCTGTTCGAAGCTGCGTTGAAACATGAGCAGCACATTTCTTCCTGCATTTTCAAGCTGAAGGATCTGGCAAGAGCCGAATCGGATCACGCGACCGATGTCTTCCTTGAATGGTTCGTCACCGAGCAGGTCGAGGAAGAAGCGAACGCTCGCGGGGTGATTGACCAGCTGAAAATGGTCGAAGGTAACAAAAACGGTTTGTTCCTGATCGATCGCGAGTTGGCTGGTCGTAAACCTGAAGAAGACGAGTGAGTCCGAGTTCGATGACGAATCGGAAATATAGATTCCTGCTTGGCGTTTCGGACTTTGCGAGCAGCGAACCGCTGATCAACGCGGAAAAAATTGTCGCCAACGGTATGGACTTTATCGAGCCCGGCCTGGCCAAGGCAGCCGCGATGCCGCAGAAGGAGTTTGAAGCTGCGGCGGCTCGATTGAAATCAAACGGAATCGTGGTTGCGACCATGAACTGGTTCCTTCCGCCGACCTTGAAGGTTGTCGGCCCAGACGCGGATGAAGCCGCGTCGCGTGAGTTTCTAGAATCGGCTCTTTCACGAGCCGCCTTGCTTGGAGCAAAAGCCGTCGTGTTCGGCAGTCCCGGTTCACGTTCTGTTCCCGATGGCTTTTCGATCGATACCGCTCGGAAGCAGATGATCGATTTCTGCCATTTGTGTTCCGGCGTGATCCGAGCAAATGGCTGGGACCTGAAGATCGCTGTCGAACACATCAACCACACCGAAACGAACTTCATTAATACGTTCGCTCAGGCACTTGATCTGGTTCGTGAAGTCGATCGTCCCGAGATTGGATTGGCCGCCGACTTTTATCACTTTGCCATGGA
>CAYXWX010000186.1:0-3717 GCA_964468915.1 uncultured Pirellulaceae bacterium | reverse complement strand
CCAATGACCAATGACCAATGACCAATGACCAATGAACTCAAGCGTATAAACCGCAGCAAATAAACAGCAATCAGCTATCACCAACCTGCCGGTAGTTCCTACTGAGCACCCAGCACTGGACTGCATCCACACCACTCCCTGGGCGACGCATCAGACTTCGCACACCGGAACTTCACGCCGGATGCAATTGACCAGAAACCTCAAGCCTGGCGCCTGTCTCTACTCCAACCACCTCGACCCGGCAGGAGCGATCGCTTCACCACCCGGTCGAAACAACCGTGGCTTGGGAATGAAGCGTGGCTCAAAGCCGAAGCGGAATCCGACATTGTCCCGACTGACGTCGTAATTCACTCCAACCTGCATCAGGAACGACTCGCCAATGTAAACGGCCGACGCCGACTGGCCGATCGACCCCGCTTCGCCAAAGTCATATTGACCACCCAGTTTCGCTCCCCACTTCTCGCTCATTCGATACGTCAACGCGGTCGTGATCACGTTACTACTGATGGGCCCTTCGATCGAACGCAGCCCGACATACAAATCACCAACCCCGGGCCGACTGAGGTTTCCTCCCACGCTTACCGTCCGCAAACCCTGACTGAAGAAATCCGCATAGCCATCGGACAGAATCGAAAAACGATCCCCCAAGTGCCAACGGAAATCGTAGTCAAACATCCCAAGGTCCGCACCAAAGTTATCACGATCCGCATCGGGAAACAGAATCGTCTGAGCATCAAACGTGATCCAATCGATGATTCGCTCCTGCCCCGGCATCCCACGTTTCGTCTGCCACCGCTGTCGCACGCCCAATTTGATTGACATCAAATCGTCCGCAATCTCTGCCGACGGCGCGGTCACATTACCCTGCATGTTGGACCGGAATGCAAAAAATCGCTCGTCATACCGCAGCGGAGTATCGCCACCGGGCAATATCCCAAAGGTATTGAACGCAAACCGTCTTCGAAAATGCTCCTGGGCATCGTCATCCAACTGATCGTAAAGAGCCAGTTCAGAAAGATCCTGTGACGCATCGCTATACGACATATCCATGTCGAAGCTGACCTTATGAGCCAATCCATTCACGTTCCACAACGTGCTTTGGATCGATGGATCGACTCGCCACATCGGCAGACTCGCTCGGATGCCCGTCTGACCATACGCGCGAGTCAAATCGTTCCCGGAAAGATCTTCCTGCCAATAGGTAATGTCGCCCAGCACGTAAGGCACCACCTTGGCCGGGCCAAACTGGATGGGAAAATCCAGCTCCTGCCGAGTCCCCGCACGAATGCCCTCGACATCCGCCTCCCACGCCAACGGATCAAACTTCGCCAGTTCGGTCGCGTTGGTCGGAGCATTCGCCGCACGCAGTTTTCCATAGCCGACATGCGAGTGGTTGTGCCAGACCGCTCGGTCGTTGAACAACGATTGTCCGATTCGAAAACGATCAAACCGAGGCAACCAGGTCGTCTGAGCAAAAAAGTCATTAACCTGAACCTCGGCGATCAAGTGATCACTGACGCTCCCCAGGTTTCGCTCGAGCCATAAACCGGTGGTTGCGTCTTTCTCGTTGTCCCACTCGCGTTCGTAATACTGTTCAAGAAAATTCCGGTCGGTGATGTAACCCAACTCGGCCCGCAAGCTGAAACCGGGAGCAAACTTGTGCCGATGGTCGAGCGTGATGCGACCTCGAAAATCCTCTTCAGGAACCAGATTGAATCGATCCTGACCAAGTCGATCCAAACCCGAATCATTGATAAACCAACTCCTGTATTCACCTTGAACCACGCCGGGTAATCCCATCAGACCATCACGCCGGTAGCTGAACTCACTGCCAAGCCCGACGCCCCGTTCACTCAAGTAGTCTAGAACTCCAATCCATTCGGTTCCTTTGGGCGGACTTCGCAGCCCCAACAACTGGTACATATCCCAGCCAGTCGTCACCTGAAAACCGAAGATACTGTCGTTGTTAATTCCCAACCGTTTCAAGTACAACGCCGGATCATCCAGAGTTGTCTGAAACCGAGGCCAGGCAAATACCGGCACGCCTGCCAGATAAACTCGGTTGGCACGGCTATCGACGCGATACTCATCCTCAGCCACCGGCTGCCCAGTCTGAGGATCAAACAGAGGCTGTCCCGTCACATCATCGACGGCCTGAACCTGAGTGCGATTGATTCCAATCGATTCCGACTGCAACCAGTACCGTGGAACACCCAGCCGGCTGGAGGTGAAAGCCGAACCGTACGCCTGCAGATTATTCGCGTCCACCTGCTGAACAACGCCGGCTTTCATTCGCACCAACCCGCGATAGTCTCGAACGGGCGTTAACACCTCCGCATTGAGAATCGTTCCCTGTTGAAGCTCAACATCGTAGTACATCCGATCCGCATTGATGACTCGCTTACCCTTGGCGAAAACAACATCGCCTTCGATGTAAAACTGACGCCGCTGACTCCCGTCCGGCTGAACGGTTTGCCATTGAACCAGATTGTCTGCAAGGATCACCAACTGCTGGCTCTGATCTCCTTCGAAAGCCGACGCTCCTGCCAGTTCCGGATCGTTGATCACGATTCGAACGCCACCAGTTCCGATGGAGACTCGTTCGTTCGGGTTGTTTGGATTGTTGAACGATTTGAAATTCAATGACACGCGTGAATCACGGGCCGATATATCAACGCCGAAAGGCGAAGATGAATTCGACGCGAGCGACTGCGACTGAGCCTGAGCAGCCGCTTGCGGGCTGAGGAACAAATCAGCACCGGGCATGTCCGAACTGAATGCGGAATCGCCAGCGGGTTGGCTCAGTACCGAGTTGCCAGATCCGCGTTGACTTTCGAACGGTGATTGATTCAAGGGAAAGGAATCCGCCACAGGAGCCGGACGGCTCTGAATCACCGCACCCGTCTGAGGCGACACAAGCAGCGGAGCCGACTGGACGTTGACGCCACTGTTGGTTTGAAACTGGACCGTTTGCACCGCTGCCTTCGCTCCATCTGCCAAAGCCTTCTGAGCTCGTGCGAAAATCGCAGGCGTCGCCTTCCCAGCCAGCGGATTCAATCCTTGCTCAAGGTTGACCGTCGACGAGGTGAACAATCGCCCCAGCCATTGATCATCGACAAGGCGATCACGTGCCACACTGGCATCCTTCAAATCACTCTGGCCATCCCGAGCGATTTCGATCGCAACCTGTCCTTCCAGATAAACGATCACTTTGTAGGCGTCCGGTTCCTGAGTCGCTGCGCCACCCGGCTTCTGCACCCACAAAATCGCTTCATTAGCAGACGCAACAATGGCGTGCTGTTCAATCTGGACTGGTCCAGTCAGATGAAGCACTTCGTACTGCCCCTGCTGCCAACCGATTGCTGAATCACATTCAATGTTGATCGGCAAAGATCGCGAAGGTCGACCAAACGTCACCTCCTGCGCCCATGCTTCGTGGCCAATCAGAAGTATGCACGCGAATAAAGCAACAGTGTTAGCCACAAATCGAGGCAACCATCTCGGCGCGCAAAGGTGGCGAGCGATCCGCCAGGGGTTCAGCGATTTCGCTTTGTTGTGCTTATCAAATTCCGGGAAAATTGGGCTCAAACCAAACCGGTATTTCTGTCGATCCAAATGAGACGCGTCACTGCGTCGATTTCCTCACGGTGTCTCCGCCAATAAAACTGGGCGGCGGAGTATAGGAGTCGCGCAAAGGAGCAACAAGGCAAATCGGGC
>CAYXWX010000185.1:0-3740 GCA_964468915.1 uncultured Pirellulaceae bacterium | reverse complement strand
AAACCGACGGCGCGAGGAATTGTTGTTTTTCATGATGGCAACAAGGGTTTGTTTTGGTTCCTGGATGTCTTCAGCAGTTGGGTTGGACGGCCCCATCCGGGGCGTGTTGTTCGAGGTGGCGTGTCGTGCCTCGGGGCTCACGACCCGAGCTACCAACGATGGCCCCTCCGGGGCATTCTCAATCACAAATCAAGAGAAACCAATCGAAAGTAGGTGCCGGCTCACACCCCGAGCTACCGACGAGGACTCATCCGGAGCCGTCATTCTCGTTTCGCCGTGATGCTCGTTTAGTTGTAATGCTCGTTTAGTTGTAATGCTCGGTTATTCGTGATGCTCGTTTCGCTGTGATGCTCGTTTTATTGGTCGCTCAAGTCGCCCCGGACGGATGTCATTTGTGTCGAGATTGTTTCTGTATGGATTGAGCTTGCCGCTCTAGTGCTTTGTTCCAACTCGTTTTTAGGTTTGTTACTTGCGGAGGGTCTCGTTTTATTTTTTGCTTTTGAGGCTCACGGAATGATGATTCGGTCGGTCAACCCTAATCTTCAGTTGGAACAAGGCACTAGTGCTTCAATAGACCGCGTTCGCATTGTCCGTGTTCGCATTGACCGTGTTTGCATTGACCGTGTTTGCATTGATTGCGTTCGCATTGAGATGCGTCTCTATTGCCCCGGATGGGGCAGGCTTTGGTAGCTTGGGGCGGAAGCCCCAAGGATTTTGAACCAACCACAACCACCCGCCCCGGCAGGGGCCGTCGACTGAGCCTGTTGTACGCTTCATTGATTTAATCACTCGGTGGTCAATGACTGGCTCTTTCAATCTGGACATTGATTGCCTTGGGTTGGGACGCCGGAAACCAGGACGAACAAAATCACTCGTTCGGCTTTTCTTTCCAGTTGTAAATGTTGTAGCTGTCGTTGTTGTATGACTCGCCTTCGCGAGGAACTCGCGGTTCGATCTCCGTCGCTCCGTCGCCGGCAAACCACATGCGAGGCTTCGTCTTCTTTTCGCCACGTAGTTGAACCAGCGAAACTGATTGCTCGTTCGCTGCTGCCATCGCTACGGAGACGTTGGACTGCGGATCATTCAAGTCACCAAAGTAGATCGCATCGGACGGGCAAGTGGTTGCACAAGCGGGATCCATGCCTTCGTCGACTCGATGGTAACAGTTGTGACACTTGACGGCCTGATTGGCGACCGGATCGATGTAGATGGCCCCGTACGGACACACGTCAACGCACGTCGCGTGGCCGCAGCATTTTTCGTAATCGATGACGACACTTCCTCCGCCGCCTTTGTGTAACGCGCCGCAGGGGCATGCTTTGATGCACGGCGCATCCTCGCAATGCTGACATGCCATCGGCAGAAACATGCGGGCGACCTTCGGGTATTCACCCACATCCTTGTAGAACGTCTGGCGAATGTAGCTGCCCAGCGGCACATCGTTTTCGGCTTTGCAAGAAACTTCGCAGCCATGACAACCAATACAGCGACGCGTGTCGATGAACCAGCCGTACTTCTTGCCGTCGTCCGGGGCCTTCATCCGGTCGGACCAATAGTCTTCCGGTTGGAAAAGATGGCTTACGTCGGCATTATTTGCGTCACCTACGTTTGTCGAAGCAGTCGCTGCCGCAGCTGTCATGCTGGCCGCTGCCCCCGCCAGAAACTCGCGCCGATTGGAATCGTTCGAGTTGTTATTTTCGAGGGAGCCGTCGTTTGATTCGATAGCGTCAGGATTCTCTGGTTGAGTCATAACGTTCAGTCGCCAGCAAAATCATGGTTTCAGTTTTCGTTGGATCGTAGCGAAACATAACGCTGGCTTCAACGTAGGTGTTTTGAATTAGCCAGTTGATCAAACGCTGGATCAGCGCGACAATCAAGGTTTTGAAAGTCACCGCGAGAATCAGAACCACAGCGTACACCATGTCAAAAGCAGAAGAAGTCAGGCTGATCAGCCAGTCGACGATGTCGATCAAGGAATTGAAAGGGTTCACCAAAGGGGGCCGCGTTCCAACATCGTCCAGCCCCGGCGACGTTCGCTATGTGACTCAGCTCGCGAAAGCTGATCTTGAATCCGACCTCGAAGATAAGTTTGCCTTGCTGCGATCCGCGTTTGCGCTCAAGCGAAAGCAGATTCAAGTTTCCGAGCCAGACGAAGGAGTCGGCGTGATCACGACGCCCGGCTTTGTTTACGAATTGGCGATCGGTCTGGACGAATCGAAAGCGGGACACGTTATCTGGAATCGATCGGTCAGTGAGGTGTCCGATCCCGATCTGTTGACAGCTTCCGCATTCAGCGAAGTTTTTGGCAATCAGTTCTCGACGCTGGAAGTCAGCGTTCCCGGTGGACTGGACGTTGAGGCGATGATCGACTGCGTTGAGGACGCGGATCCGGACTCCGTGAAGATCGACTACGACAAGGATGCAACGTGGTGCGAAATCACTCTGGCTGAATCACCCGCCATCGTGCGTGCGACCCAAGACTCGATCCGCGTGTTCAGTCGCTCGGAAATCTCGCCGGCTCAATTGATCGAAGCCTATGCGGAATTGCAGACTCGGTTTCTCGAATCGCTGGGGCTGAAGTAGTCAGGGAATAGCCAAATTGGCATCGAAGACTTCCTCGCGCAGAGACGCAGAGTCATGAATAGGAAAGCGTTTGTGCTTGTGTAAGGATTAGTGCTTATCCCAATACCGCATAAGCAATCACAACCCGACGCGTAAGCGAGGGAATTTTCAGTGGTTGGTCCCTCGCTGACGCGTCGGGTTTTGATGTTGCGGGATAGCCTCTTATTCCTGAGTCGAGCCTTTTTGCCATTGTTGAAACTCGGACCAGACTCGGCTGGCGAGCTTTCCCGACACGATGTCTTCGGTTAACGTTGGTCGGTCACTGGAAAAATTGAACCAGACGGCTTTGATGTAGGGTTCGCTGGTTTCGGCCAGCATCCCGTACAAGCCTTTCTGCTGGATCTGGTTCAAGCCTTTTCGGTAGTGCTCAAACACTTCGCGATCGAGCAATTGACCGGTCACTCGCACTGTTGTCAAAGCGCCTTTGGTGACGGTGCTGACATTGTCCAGCGTGTACATCGTCATCGCACTGGAAATCTCAAACAGGTTCACGTTTTCTCGATTGGCCATAACTTGCATGTCCGTCCATAGCCGATTGATTTCGCTTTCGGGCAAAATCAAAGTCGGGTCAAGGTTGGAAAGTTGATCCGTCGTTTGCTGAATCGTTTCAGCCAGACCCTGAACGCTTAATGGTGGTTTGTCGAATTGATCGGCGGTGTCCGATGAAGTCTTTGCGATCGCATCCAGCAGTTCGCCAGCGCTATTGATGGTCGAGTGTTCGTCGATGACGCCTTCTCGTTTCAGTTCTTCAGACAATTCATGCAAGTACGTTTTTGAGCCGTATGCGACGTCGCTGACGATGGCTAACACCGTCAATGGAGAAACGTGCAACGTGGCGAGGCCTGCCAGGTCCACGAACGAGCCGACCGCCTTTCTGGCAACGAAATCCTGAGTGAGCCCGTCGTCTGCCTGATCCGCGTTTGTTGAATCCGTTTTTCGTTCGACTCCGCCGACGTCGTTTGCCAGCATCTCGATCATCTGATGAACAAAAACGTTGTAGGTCTTCGAGTCACGAAACGCTTGCGGGACCAACAGGGTCGCCGATTCGTGAATGGCTCCACCCACCGTTGCCGCGGTCGTACGAATGGCTCGTTCCGGCAGCGAAAGCCCGTACATCA
>CAYXWX010000184.1:0-3979 GCA_964468915.1 uncultured Pirellulaceae bacterium | reverse complement strand
GGTCGTTCCGAATTCCGACCTCCCTTTCCCGAATTCGAACTTGGCGCTGGAGCCGGATGGCCAGGCAACTGTCTGCAACACAGTGAAAGTGGGTTCGATTCCCACCGGCGTCTCTTTCAAGCAAGCATCATCCCGCTGGACCAGCGGCGCGTCGACCTCAGTTGAAGTTGATTGGTTGGACGTGTTCCGGACATGGCATTTAGAAAGCGGGATGGGATGTGGTTAGCTCAGTAGGTTAGAGCACCAGACTACTAATCTGGCTGTCACGGGTTCGATTCCCGTACCAACACCGGCAAGGTGAAAACCATGCCTCCCGCGCGGAAGCGCTATGAAAGCTTGAGGGTGATGAGCGATCGCTCGGCGATTGGCGGAATGAGACACACCAAAGATTTGTCTGGAACCTCGAAGTCCAGCCGATTTTGGCGGTAAGTTCTCAATCGCCGTTCGTCTTTAGTCGGCTGATCAGGTGATGCGATGGTTTTCTCGAAATGGTACGCCATGACGATAAACCTAAGCTGAACTTGTGAAAGCAGCATCGTCAGATGCCTTGTAGAAAGTGGATACCGAGGTTCAAAAATCTGATTCGAACGTTATTGGATGTTTCATGCTGGCTGGCGGCTTCGTCAGTAAACATGTTGCAGATGTAGCTAGACGATCAGTGGGCCGGACCGCTTAAACTTTCTCCGCATTTCGAGGTGTGATTGGCGAACGTTTCGTCACCTGATGGCTCTGATTCATTCGTAACCTTTTATCAGTTGAATTGAACTTCATGTTCCGAAAAATCAAAATTCGAAAGTACGAATACGGGCTCCATTTCCGCGATGGAGAGTTCGTGGATCTGTTCCCGCCAGGGGACCACTGGTTGTTCGATCCGATGTTGCGTCACGAGGTAACCATCGTATCGCAGCGAGACGTGTGGCTATGCCATTCGAAGCTTGACATTATCGTGCGTTCAGGTGTTCTGGATGGATTGGCGACTGTAATCGACCTGAAAGACAACCAGCGAGCACTCGTTTGGGTCGACGGTCGATTCACGCGAATCCTGAAGCCGGGACACTACGCTTACTGGAACGGTTTCCACGAAGTGCGTGTTGAAATTTTTGACGTCAATGATGTCCGCTTTGAGCATCCTCAGATGCACTTGATCGCCAAATCGCCCGGCGCAGCCGAATTGCTTGACATCTGTCAGGTTGATCGTGACTGCGAAGGTGTGCTGTTCATCGAAGGACGTTTTGTGGAAACCCTGAAACCAGGGCGATACGCGTTCTGGAAGAGTACGTCGGATGCGAAAGTCGTTCAGAAGGATCTGCGTGAAGCAAACGTCGATATCAGCGGTCAGGAGATCATGACAGCCGATAAGGTGACTTTGCGCTTGAATGCGATGGTGACTTACCGAGTGACCGATGCGAAGAAAACTGTCTCTTCTTCGGTCGATCCTCAGCAGTCGTTGTATCGTGAAACTCAGCTGGCGCTTCGTGCGGTGCTGGGTTCACGAGTACTGGACGACCTGCTTGGTGACAAAGAGAAAGTCGCCGAAGAGGTCGAGCAGTTGATTCGAGAACGAGCAAACGCATTGGGTCTGGAAATTCGTGCGGTTGGAATCCGAGACGTGATTCTGCCGGGGGAAATGAAAGACTTGATGAACAAGGTGACCGAGGCGCGAAAGGCTGCCGAAGCTAACCTGATTGCTCGTCGAGAAGAAACGGCGGCGATGCGTTCGCAGTCCAACACCGCGAAGTTGCTCAACGATAATCCAACACTGATGCGAATGCGAGAGTTGGAGGTTCTGGAGCGAATTGCGGCCAGCGGTAACATGAATGTTGTGCTGGGAGAAAAAGGACTGGCCGATCGCGTGACCAACCTGCTGTAATTTTCAGCAGCTTGACAACCAAGACGCTCGTGGTGAAACCCTCATCACGAGCGTTTTTTTAGTTCTTCTCACAAATTAAGTGGCAATGGTTTCAAGCCGACCCCATCCGGAGTGGCTCAGGGCGTTGTTCAATTGTCTCGGGGTTCCACCCCGAGCTACCGACGCAAGCCCCATCCGGGGCAAATGGAAGCGTGCCCCGAGCGATTGACACATGGTCTAGCTGAGCGAACGGCAGGCAACTCGAGATGGTTCTTCGTGTCTGAAAGCCGCCCCGGATGGGGCCGACGAAGGTAGCTCAGGGCGGAAGCCCTGAGAGCAGGGCAAGCGAACAGGATCACCCCGGATGGGGTCGACGCAACCCCCGATTTGGAACACGCAACGCCACCAAATTTCGTCCCGAGCCCCCTCTTTTCCGTGTACGTTTACTCACTGGCTCGAATACTGATCGCTTTCTCGCGACCCAGCACGATATGGTCCAGCACCTCAATGCCAAGTAATTTGCCGGACTCGGTCAAGCGATTGGTGACATCAATATCCGCGCGGCTGGGAGTTGGGTCGCCCGATGGATGGTTGTGAACCAGAATGATTGAAGCCGCCGAATCCTTGATCGCGGCTTTGAACACTTCGCGAGGATGAACGAGGCTCGCGTCGAGGGTGCCGACCGTGATCTGATGTGTGTCGATCACCTGATTCTTTGTATCCAACGTGACGATGTGAAACTCTTCCTGCTTCTGGTCCAATGCCAGCCGAGAGAATCTTCGCTGACAAAACACGATCGCGTCATCGGAACCCATAATTTTCGACGTCGTTCTCGTTTCGCCGGCAGCAGCAACTCGACGTCCGAGTTCGATCCCCGCCATGATCTGGCAATACGCTGTTGAGACAATTGCTTTACTGACCGCGTTCAATTCCCCCCTGCCCGCTGATGGCAGTGAATCGAGTTTATGTTGATATTCGTTGGCAACTTTTTCGCCGGCCATTACCGCCGACTCACCCGGTAGCCCGCTGCGGACGAGGATCGCAATCAGCTCCGACGTCTTCAGCGATTCAGCTCCCGCCGCCAGCAACCGTTCGCGCGGACGGTCCTGCTGCGGAGCTGACTTTACCTGACTGCCATACAGCTTCTGATCCAGCCATGCGTTGACTGAGAATTCACCCTTGTCACGATTCCAGCGATAAGAAGTATCGTCGCTTTCACGAACCAGCCATCCCTGTTTTGAAAGCTCAGTCACGATGCGGGTCAAAAATGCCGGCGTTTCGTCCGGCCAGTTCCCCTTGAACTCATCGATCGTTATCTCAGCATGGGAATTCAAAAACTCGAGCAGCGGGAGGTAGCGTTGGTATCGCTTGCCCGAAGAATGCTGTGCATTGGAAGACATTGTTGACTGGCCAAGTTGGAGTGAAGAAACGCAGACCGATCTTTGTGCACTATTCTACGCTTTTGCGATTGACGTATTCGGCGGTTTCAAGCCAACATCTAAAAGTATCGTACGAAATGGCTTCGGTGAAACGAGGCAAATTGTGTCGCGAAGTGCGGTCGGTGTTCAACAGACAGCATATCCACCAAACTATTACCGTGGACAGCGATGGAAGTGAACTTTGAAAGGCGATTGAGTCAATGAAGGAAATTGAACAATTCATGGCCGGTTTACGAAAGCGGAATCCGCACGAAACCGAGTTTCAACAAGCCGTGGAAGAAGTAGTACAGTCAGTGATGCCTTGGTATCTGGATCACGAAGACTACCGTCAGGCTCAGATTCTCGAACGTCTGACGGAGCCGGATCGAATCATCATTTTTCGCGTGTCATGGGAAACTGACGACGGTCAGGTTCGAGCCAATCGGGCGTGGCGAGTCCAATTCAACAACTCGATCGGACCGTACAAAGGCGGCTTACGTTTTCATCCTTCGGTGACTCAAAGTGTTCTGAAATTTCTCGGATTCGAGCAGATTTTCAAAAACAGTTTGACAGGGCTTCCGATGGGGGGAGCCAAAGGTGGATCCAACTTCAACCCTCGAGGCAAAAGCGATCGAGAAGTCATGCGATTCTGTCAATCAATGATGACGGAACTGCATCGCCACATTGGGGAAGATGTAGACGTGCCGGCGGG
>CAYXWX010000183.1:0-3999 GCA_964468915.1 uncultured Pirellulaceae bacterium | reverse complement strand
GGAATGATGATTCGGTCGGTCAACCCTAATCTTCAGTTGGAACAAAGCACTAGGCAGGTGTTTCCTATCGTAAAAACGCTTCGTGAAGGCCACCATCGACGTTGATGATTTGCCCTGTGGTTTTGCTGGAGCGATCCGACGAAAGGAAGTAGATTGCTTCTGCTTGATCAGCCGGTGTAATCGGTTGTCTTGTCAACGTTCGCTGCGCGTAAAACTCGGCCAACTTGTTTCGCAAATCATCATCTGACTCTGAGTCGTCGAACTCGATTTCGTACTTTGTCAAAGAAGCGATCACTCGATCCCGAGGGAACATGGTGCTGCCGGCGACCACGGTCGCTGGAGCGACGGCGTTCACTCGCACCAGTGGTGCCATCTCAATTGCCAATTCTCTGACAAGGTGATTCGCTGCCGCTTTTGACGTGTCATAGGCAACCGAGCCCTTCTTCCCGACAACGCCGTTGACGCTGGTTGTCAACACAACCGAAGCGTTCAACGCTTGCTTGGCAAGAACGTCCCGTAACTCGTCGACAACGTGGAAGCTGCCAAGCACATTGACATCAAAAGTGAACTTCCACTTGTCATCGCTGAGAGAGCCATCTCGTTCGGGAGCGACGAACACACCGGCCGTAACGATGACTTTGTCCAAGCCTCCGTACGCCAGCAAGGTCTGTTTGATCAGTTCACGAATCGAATCGCGATTGGTGATGTCGACCGACAGACCGGTCGCGGGGCCGCATCCCGAAATTCCGCTGCCCGCTACGCCAATGCCCTGGCCGTAAATCGACGTCAGCTCGGCGGCTGTTGCTTCTGCGGCTTCGGCAGACAGGTCCGCACAAACGACGTGGGCACCTTCTTTTGCGACACGGAACGCGGTTTCTTTTCCGATTCCGTTTCCGGCTCCGATCACCAGCACAATGTCTCGTGACATCTCTTTTTCCGGCGGCTTCCGCTTCAGCTTGGCTTCCTCAAGCAGCCAGTACTCGATATCGAAAGCTTCCTGCTTGGGAAGAGCGATATAGTTACCAATTGCTTCTGAGCCACGCATGACCTCGACCGCACAGTTATAGAATTCAGCTGTCACGCGGGATTCACTTTTGTCTTTCCCCCACGCGATCATCCCAACGCCCGGAATCAAAATCACCGTTGGGTTCGGGTCTCGCATGTCGGGCGAGTTGTCATGGCGGTGGTTCTTGTAGTAGCTGATGTAGTCTTCGCGATACTCATCGAGCCCCTTCGTCAGCAGTGCCTGAAGTGCCTGCAAGCCCGTTGGGTCATCTTCAGAAACAGCCGTTGAATCCCAATCAACATACAGCGGCTTGATTTTTGTCCTCAGGAAGTGGTCGGGGCAACTTGTTCCAAGTTCCGCCAGTCGATCCGCGTCATTGGAGTTGACGAACCGCATGATCGAGTCACGAGTTTCGACCGTCCCGACGAATTTGTTTTGTTGCGAAACCTTGCCTCTCAGCCACGGGAGAAGCTCGACCAACAACTGGTCGCGTTTCTCTGCTGGCAGACTTTGATGCTTTTGACCACCAAAAGTCTGATCACCTTTATCTTTCGATTCGATATACTCGGCTGCTTTTTCGATCAGGGACAACGTGAGTTCATAACATTCCTTGTCATCGTCTGCCCAGTTGATCAAGCCGTGTTGGCTCATCACGAGGCCCTTCAAAGAAGGATTGGCTTCCGCTTCACGCTTCATCATCAAGCCAAGTTCGAAACCTGGTCGAAGCCATGGCACCCAGCCGATTTCTCCACCAAAAATTTCTTCGGTCAGGGCCTTGCTGTTGTCACACGCCGCAATCGAGATCACGCTGTTGGGGTGCATGTGATCCACGTGCCGAGCGGGCAGGAAGCCGTGCAGCGGAGTGTCGATTGAACTGGCTCGCGGATTCAGGTTGAATGTGCAGTGAGGGAACTGCCCAACCATGTTGTCTTCTGCCGGAGTCTTGGGGCCGTTGTTTGGCGTGTTTTCATAAACCGGGATCAGTCCAAGTAACTTGTCCTGATAAAGCGATGCGAAATTTTCAAGTTTCGATGTCCGAAGGTCGCCACCAGAGCCTTTGACCCAAAGTACGTCGACTTCCTTGCCCGTCAGAGGATCGACTTCGAACACTTTTGACGAAGTGTTGCCACCGCCCGTGTTAGTGATCCGCTGGTCTGCACCCAAGCAGTTCGATCGATAGATCAGACGCTCAGCCGGAGACAACTCCGCTGCTTTTTTGTCATCCCAGTGTCTTGTCACATGCTTGAGTTCAGTCAATGTGGTCGTCATTACTAAAATCCTGTCCTGGGTTGCGTGTTGCGGGTCCGGTGACCGTTTCGCGAAAATCAGGAGCGAAGTGGCTCCAGTCACTGCCAGATGGCAATCAATCTGGCCTTAGAATAACAAATAAAACGGCAAATCAAGCCCGTATTTGATTGTCGATTTGCGACACCCAATGGCGCCTCAGAGCGGTTAGTCGTTCGTGATCAAATGATTGCTGAAGTCGGTCGTTCTTTCGCAGTTGACTTGTTCCATCACTTGCTGAAGCTGCCGTTTCAGTATCGAAATCGTGTGATTTCCTCCTTGGCTGCCAAGCGCCGCAACGCCATACATGAATGCACGACCAAGGAAAGTGAACTGGGCTCCGTGAGCCAGCGTCCGGGCGATATCAGGACCAGACCTGATTCCGCTATCCATCATCACGGTCGTCTTGTCACCAAACTTTTCGGCGATGGATTTCAGCGAGCAGATCGCAGACGGACCTGCATCCAATTGCCGACCGCCATGGTTGGAAACGATCATTCCATCGACGCCGCAGCGAATGGCTCGCTCAGCATCAATCTCACTGGCGACACCTTTCAAAACTAATTTCCCCGGCCACATGTCTCGGATCGGTTTGATCTTTTCCTCATTCAACCGTCCCGAGAATGTTTCGTCCATGAACTTGCCCAGCTGTTTCAGGTTCAGATTCTTTGGCATGTACGGTTTTAATGTCTCGAACGCTGGCTGACCGTGAATCAGCGTTCGTATCGCCCAGTTTGGCTTGCCCATGATTTGAAGAATATTTGCCAGCGTCATTTTGGGTGGCATTGCCAAACCGTTTCGAATATCGCGAGGCCGGTATCCGAAAGTGGGTACATCACAAAGAATCACCAACACAGGGCAACCTGCGTCTTTCGCTCGGTTGATGATGCTGTCTCGCACCCGATCTTCAGCGGGATGGTAAAGCTGGAACCACGCTTTGCCCTCAGTGATTTTTGCTACCGTTTCAATGGCGCTGGTCGAAACCGTGCTCAGCACAAATGGTATGTTATGATCAAAAGCGGCTTTCGCCAGAATCTCCGGCGCTCCGGGCCACATTAATCCCTGCAAGCCAACGGGAGCAATTCCAAACGGCGCGTCGTACACATGGCCAAATAGCTCCGTTTTCATATCGGCGCCATGGTGTGTGTTCAAGTATTCGGGAACAAGCTCGACATCGCGAATATCGGACGTGTTCCTGATGATATTCACGTCCTCATTGCAGCCCCCGTCAAGGTATTCGAAAGCAAATCTCGGAATTCGTTTTTTCGCTCGGCTGCGAAGGTCGTCAACGGAAGGATAGCGAGAGTCGATGGTTAAGTTCATGCTTGTTCTTGTTTGACGAAAATGACTCGTTGGTTTATCGGCGGTGCCAAAAGATCACGATTGGCAAGTTTGAGTTTTGCAGATTGATTCGAATTGAGGCAGTGAATCGGACAACGTGTTGTTTTGCAATGGCTCGAAGCGACTCATCGCAGTCGATCGTCCGACGACTTCCCGGATCTCAGCCAATGAGCCGAGTTCTCCAGCAGCCTTGCACTGAATCAGGATGTTCCCAAGAACCGTCGCTTCCACGGGTCCGGCAACAACCAGTTTCCCGGAAGCATCGGCAATCAGCTGATTCAGAAGATTGTTCTGGCTGCCGCCTCCTACCACATGAACGACGTCGATCGCACGCCCCGACAGATTTTCGATTTCCGAAAGCACCTGGC
>CAYXWX010000182.1:0-4023 GCA_964468915.1 uncultured Pirellulaceae bacterium | reverse complement strand
TTCGATGGGAAAAGCGGACCGGCATAGATCGCTCGGTCGCCCAGCTGCTCTTCGATTCGAAGCAACTGATTGTACTTGGCCATGCGATCACTTCGAGAAGCCGATCCCGTCTTGATCTGTCCCGTGCAAAGCGCAACAGCAAGATCGGCGATGAACGAATCCTCGGTCTCACCACTACGATGGCTGGAAATGCTGGTGTAGCCATTTCGGTGAGCCAGCTGGATCGCATGAATGGTCTCGGTCAGCGTTCCGATCTGGTTCACTTTGATCAAAATGCTGTTCGCGATTCCTTCGTCGATGCCGCGCTGCAGCCGAGTCGTATTGGTCACGAACAAATCGTCACCCACCAACTGGACCTGATCGCCACACTTGTCGGTCAACATCTTCCAGGCGTCCCAATCGTCTTCGCTGCAACCGTCTTCGATCGAGCAGATTGGGTATCGATCCACCCAATCAGCAAGAAAATCAACCATGCCGGCGGAATCGAGATCCTTCCCATCGATTTTGTAAACGCCGTCTTTGTAAAACTCGGTCGCGGCGACATCGAGTGCAATTTGAACCTGCTCGCCCGGCTTATAACCGGCTTTCTCGATGGCGGTCATGATCACGCTGAGCGCTTCTTCGTTGCTGCCCAGATCGGGAGCGAAACCGCCTTCGTCACCGACAGCGGTGTTCATTCCTTTATCCTGAAGCACTTTCTTCAGATTGTGGAACACTTCGCAGCCGCAACGCAAAGCATCGCTGAATGTATCAAACCCAAGCGGCATGACCATGAACTCCTGCACATCGACATTATTGTCGGCATGCTCGCCTCCGTTGACGATATTCATCATCGGAGCAGGTAACAAATTCCCGGCCGTTCCCCCAAGGTATCGGTACAGCGGTTGGTTACTGTAGACGGCGGCGGCTTTCGCAGTTGCCAGCGAGATTCCCAGCAGTGCATTAGCGCCCAGGTTTTTCTTATTCTCGGTGCCATCGAGATCCAACATTGTCTGGTCAACCAGAGCCTGATCGGTTCCAGCAATTCCCAGCAACGCATCAGACAGCGGGCCGTTGATGTTATCGACTGCGTTCAAAACTCCTTTGCCCATGAAGACAGACTTGTCGCCATCACGCATTTCCCACGCTTCGTGAGCACCGGTGCTGGCGCCGCTGGGGACGGCTGCCGAACCGAACGAACCATCGGCCAAAGTGACATCGACTTCGACCGTTGGGTTGCCTCGGCTGTCGAGAATCTGACGCCCTTTGATATCTACAATGCTGTCCATGATTTTTCCGCTGAATCGAGTAAGTGGTGAACTGAATTTGAAAATTGAGCCCGCAATTGTGGCCAAAAGACGACCTTTTCGGAAGGGGCAGATCGAACATCTTCCCAACAGCAACACGGCAATCAGAGAGTTCTACTGACGCCTGCTGAGCGGGCCGGCAATCGACTATAATTCGGCATACGAGCCCATAAATTTATCGTGAACTCACGATCAGTTTGCGGATTGATAAATAATCCCTCGCTCACTCGTTCCCTGTTTTTTGAACTGAACAAACGTGTTTACCGGACTTGTTGAAGAAAAAGGCGAAGTTACGCAACTTAAGATGCTTGACAGTGCATGTGATCTTTCCGTTGGAGCGAAAGTTGTAGCTGAGGACGTTTCGATTGGAGACAGCATTGCAATCAATGGTTGCTGCCTGACCGTGACCGAGATCAACGGAACTGAGCTGACATTTCAGGCAGGTTCAGAAACGCTTAGCCGGACAAATTTAGGGCAGCTCAAACGGGGAAGCGCTGTCAATCTGGAACGTTCACTACAAGTCGGACAGCGGATGGGCGGGCATTATGTGTCCGGACACGTCGACGCTTTAGGAACAGTGGACGAGCGAAACGACGATGGCGAATGGGCCAAGTTCTGGTTTCGCGTTCCCAGCGAATTGACTCGGCAGATGGCACCCAAGGGCTCTGTCACCGTGGATGGGATCAGCCTGACGCTGGTTGATGTGGAAACTGATCGCTTCAGCGTCGCACTGATTCCTCATACGCTCGACGTTACGACACTCGGCGGTCGGCAGGTGGGTGATCAGGTGAATATTGAAACCGACGTTCTGGCAAAATACGTGCAGGCTCAGCTGTCTGGGCTGACCACTCACTGACAATTCGCCGGTCGATGTGAAATACTTTGCCGCCTGACCAGCCGGCATGTTTCAATCGCACCGACAGTATTTTCTGCAAACTCAACCCTGCACTCCAACATCGTACTTACATGGCCAAGCAAAACCGACAAACGATCTCCTATTTGTCCAGCCGCTTCGAGGAAGTCGGCCTTAATCCGAACAAGCGACACGGGCAAAACTTCCTGATCGATTTGAACTTGATTCAATTGCTTGCACGGAGCGCGAAGCTGACCGCCGATGATGTGGTGTTGGAAATCGGAACCGGCATGGGCTCATTGACCGGCATGCTGGCCGATCAAGCCGCTCAGGTCGTCACCGTCGAAATCGATCAATACCTGCATCAGATGGCGCGTGAGGAGCTGGAAGACTACGAAAACATCGAAATGCTGAAGCAGGACTGTCTGAAGAACAAGAACAACTTCGCTCCCGAGGTAATCGAAACGGTGAAGCGGCATCTGGCCGTCGATCCGAGTCGCGTTTTCAAGCTTGCTGCAAACCTTCCTTACAACGTCGCCACGCCGATCATTGCCAACCTGCTTCGCAGCGAGATCGTTCCTGCTTCGATGACAGTCACGATCCAGAAAGAGTTGGCCGACCGAATCGTCGCCACACCGGGCAGCAAGGATTATGGCTCGCTGAGCATCTGGATACAGAGCCTTTGCGATTGCGAAATCGTACGAATTATGTCGCCCAAGGTTTTCTGGCCTCGCCCGAAGGTCGAATCAGCGATCATTCACATCGAGCATCGTCCTGAAAAACGTGCTGCGATTCCAGATATCGATTTCTTTTATGCATTTGTTCGAGCGATGTTTTTCCACCGTCGAAAATTCATGCGTAGTGTCGCCGTGAGCGCTTTCAAGCGACAACTGGAGAAGCCGCACGTGGACGAGGTGCTCGAATCCATGGAACTTGGCGCAGACGCTCGGACGGAACAATTAACGCTCGGACAGCTACAAGAACTGTGCGAGCGTTTTCGTCAGAAAGTGATTGAAGTGACAGGAGAAACAAATCCTGTCATGGAGAATCAATCGGACTGATTCAGCCCGCCAACCGAGTAATTCGGTTGGTCGACTCGATCGGCAACGCTTCTTGTTCGCGATACCGATACTGCATCACGTAAGCGTCTTCCGTTGTGTCATCATAGTAATCACGCAGAACCGACGTGGCCATGAAGCCAAGGTTTCGGAAGAAAACCTGTGCCGCAAGATTGGTTTCACGAATCTCCAGCAACACTCGATTACGTCGCTGCTGCGATAATTTACCGATCAGCTTTTCTACCATCTGACGCCCCACGCCTCGACGGCGAACATCCGGGCGAACCGCAAAGTTCAAAACATGCAGTTGATCTTTGTGCAATTCGTAGATCATGAACCCGACAACACGCTCGTCGTACTCGGCAACCATTCCAATGCAGTTGCGTTGACGCAGACAACGGATGAAATCGTCCTCCGACCAAGCGAACTCGAAGCTACCGTTTTCGATCGCCAGCACTTCCGGCATGTCGCGCCGAATCATCCAGCGAATATGAACATTGATCTCAAAATCTGTGGTCGCGTCCATCAATGACTTCCTTTGTCGTTCGGAATCCGCGTCGAACGCGAACGCCAAAAATTTGGTTTCCTTACCAGTTGCCGAAAGAGTAGCAGAACCGAAAAGTGACGCCAAGATTGAAGTTAAAACGAAATTTGTGCCTGAGTCACTCGTGCTTTGTTCCAACTGAAGATTAGGGTTGACCGACCGAATCATCATTCCGTGAGCCTCAAAAGCAAAAAATAAAACGAGACCCTCCGCAAGTAACAACCCTTAAAACGAGTTGGAACAAAGCACTCGGACGAAACCATCCGTTTCACGGCGTGACAG
>CAYXWX010000181.1:0-4172 GCA_964468915.1 uncultured Pirellulaceae bacterium | reverse complement strand
GCTGCTCCGCCCATGCATCGGATCGGCCGAATGTTGTTTTCATTCTAGCCGACGATCTTGGCTGGAGCGATACGACGCTGCACGGGACAACGCAGTTCTACCAAACGCCCAACATCCAGCGACTGGCTGCTCGTGGCATGATGTTTACTCGCGCCTATTCCGCCAGCCCTCTGTGTTCACCGACTCGTTCCGCCATTCTGACAGGTCTGAGTCCGGCTCGAACTGGGATTACCAATCCAAACTGTCACCGCCCGGAACTGGTTTTGAAAGCAAAGGCAGGTTCGAAGGCACCAAAGAACAAACATTCGATCCAACCGGTCCCGGTCACACGTCTGAAGACCGACTACCCGACGATTGCAAAATCTCTGAAGAGGGCAGGGTATGCGACCGGCCATTTCGGAAAGTGGCATCTTGGCCGCGAGCCATACTCGCCGCTTCAACATGGATTTGACGTTGATGTTCCTCACTGGCCGGGACCGGGACCAGCAGGCAGTTTTGTCGCTCCATGGAAGTTTGACAACTTCGATCACGACCCCGATGTTCCCGACCAGCACATTGAAGATCGCATGGCCAGCGAAGCGGTTTCGTTTATCGAGCAGCACAAAGACGAACCTTTCTTCCTTAACTACTGGATGTTCAGCGTTCATGCGCCTTTTGATGCGAAGGAGGAGTTGATCGAAAAGTATCGGAAGACTGTGGATCCAAAGAATCCGCAACGTTGCCCGACTTACGCCGCAATGATCGAGAGCATGGATGATGCCGTGGGCACGTTGCTGGACACGCTCGACCGGCTGAAGCTGACGGACAACACGATCATCATTTTCACTTCCGACAATGGCGGAAACATGTACAACCGCGTCGAAGGAGAATCACCGACCAGCAACGCGCCGCTGAAAGGCGGTAAGGCATCAATGTTTGAAGGGGGAACTCGCGTGCCCCTGGTGGTTGCGTGGCCGGAATTGACCCAACCGGCGACGACCAATGACACGATTGTTCAAAGCGAAGACTTTTACCCGACGCTGCTTGGCGGGCTTGGACTGGAACCGGAACCGAACCAGCAGTTTGATGGAGTCAGCTTTCTGCCCTCATTGAAGGGCGAACCCATTTCCCGGGAAGCCGTGTTTCAATACTTTCCACACGACCCTCCGGTCCCCGACTGGATTCCACCGTCGATTTCGGTCCACCAAGGCGATTGGAAACTGATTCGAGTGTTCCACGCGGGCCAAGATGGCGGCCACCGCTATCACTTGTTCAACCTTGTGAACGATATTGGCGAGAACGAAAATCTTGCCGAGGCGAATCCAGAAATGGTTGCACGGCTTGATTCGTTGATTACCGAATTCCTGAACGAAACAAACGCGGTTACTCCCATCGCGAATCCCAACTTTGATCCGGCCAGTTATCGGCCTGAACTCGAAGGCATTCGGCCCGCGAACAAGTTCAGAGAGAGACCGAGGCGAAAGAAGAAAGCCTCAAAGGGAAAAGCCTCAAAGAAGGAAGTCTCAAACGACAGGAAAATGGAAAACCGGCTCTCGATCGGTGATGGCAAAATCAAAGTTGGGATCGATCGAGATAAAGGTGGAGCGATCAGCTGGCTTTCGTCCAGCGGCTATCCAAAGAACATGGTGAATATCGCGGATCCCGGCCGGCTGATTCAGCAGTCTTATTACGCGGGTCAGCGCATCGATCGAACCGCGGACGGGCAACGCAAATCGTGGAGTCCTTGGGCGTGGAATCCTGTTCAAGGAGGTGGCGTCGGTGCGGCAGGTGGCAGTGGCACGTGGGCTGTTGCAACCAAGTTCGAACGGCGTGCCGAAACACTTTATTCGGAGACCGTGCCAAAGCTCTGGGATATGGTCGACGAAGACGCTGACGCCCTGATGCGGCAGTGGACCGCCTTGCAGCCACAGATGACGGGCGTTGTTGTCGTGCAGTGCGAAATTGAAACCGCTCGCAAACCAAACGACCGCTGGGCAACAGCCCTGAATAACCCTCAAGAAATCCCTGCGTGTTACTTCACGCGAAACTTTTCAGATATACGCAGCTACCTCGGCAACGGAAAATGGAAACAAGAAATCCATTCACCCGGGCCACCGTGGGGCAAGACCACGCCACCGATGAAAGCGATGGCATTGTTCGAGCGGGGCGGGCAGGGCGTCGCGATTTTCTCACCTGCTGCAAAATCGCATTGGAACTTCGGGCCTCATGCGGGCGGTCAGAGCAGCGACCCGGCTGCAGGACCTTGTATGCATATTGCCCCGATCGATCGCGCCGCATTGAAACATCGATCCACGTATCGCTATCGTTACTGGCTGGTCGTTGGCAGTGAGCCCGAGATCGCTGAGCGATTGGACTCATTAAGGAAACTCGCTTGGAACGAGAAATCTGAATTAAGTTCCTTGTAAACAAAGTCAAGTTCTCGATCAACGATTAAAGGTCTTTAAGGGACTGGATCAATCGCTGCCACGAACAGTTCCGCCCGTTACTGAACGCCTACGGCTGACATTCCGCAAACGAGCAAAACTTGGCCCAGCTGTCGCAAATTGACAGTCGTTTTTTCTTTTTTGGAAAATTCTAATTCATTACCATGCGGCTAATGCGGAAAACGGATTCGTTAGAGCCTCCGAGACTGCCAACGGAAAAGCCTCTGTGGTGACCTCCATCCTGTTTTCTTTGCCTCATGCTTTCTTTACCGTTCCATTCACTTAGCGAGAGTTTTCGTCATGAAAAATTACGTTAGATTCGGGTTGCTGATTGTTGCCACTTTAGCTTGGGCCTCGTCCGCTTCGGCACAACCGTTTGTTATCGCCGGCTGGGACACGTGGGACGACCCGACCGCTCCCACCGCAACGGTAACTGCGAGCGATATCACAGCATCGGCGACGGCATCAGCGGTGGGTGGCACAGCAAACTGGACGATTATGGACAGCGGTTCGGATCCCGGACGAGGTTCCAGCATTGACACAACGTGGGGAACGTTTGACGGCAACGGCAATGCAGCGAGTGCCGTGACCGATGTAGGACCCGCCAACATGACGGCGACGACTGGCAAAACCGATGCCGAAGTCACCTTTACGATCACCAATAACGGTACAGCCGATTTGAGCATGGATGCGTTTCACATGGATGTGTTTGCCTTCCGCTTCAAAGCGCCAAGGATTTACTCGTTGGACGTTCTGGATGGAAGCGACATCACAGTCGGAACTGTTTTCGCATCGGAAGGCGCACCAACAAACGGGAACGATACGAACGATATTTTCACCAACAACGGCACCGAGGGTCTGGATACTCATGACCTGCACATGGACCTCGACATCGACATGACCGGGTTGGCCGACAACGTACTGGCCAACGGTGAATCGGCAACGATCCAGATCAATTTCACCGGTGGAGCTGGTGAAGGCGGTGGTCACCACCTGTTTCTGGATAACGTTGCTTTCTCTTCTGGCTTTGTGTTTGATACTCCGGGAATTCTTGGCGACTTCGACGGAGACGGCGACGTGGATCTGGCTGACCTGGATCAGTACAACCAAAACTTGGGCCAACCCGCAACTGGCGAACTGGCGGCACTCGACCTGAACGGCGACGGAACTGTTGGTGCAGACGACTTCCAGCAGCATTACAGCACATTGGTTGAGACATCCAACGGTGGTAAAGGTACCGCCCTCGGAGACGTTAACCTTGATGGTGTTGTCAATGTTCTAGGTGATGCGTTTGCTCTTGTCGGAAACCTGAACAACCCCGCAACAAGCTGGTCACAAGGAGACCTTAACGCTGACGGAGCCGTCAACGTTCTTGGCGATGCATTCGGCTTGGTTGGAAATCTTGGTGCAAATAACGGTGGTGGCGGAGCTGCTCCTTCAGCTGCTGCTGTGCCAGAACCTGGAACACTGTCGCTGCTGTTGCTTTCAACATTGGGAGTAGCGGTCAGAAGAAGGAAGTAGTTTGAAAAGACGTGAGCGGTTTCTGCCACGTCTGAATTCAAAATTGATCTTCGAAAACCATGCTCTTTCACGGGGGCATGGTTTTTATACACCTGCAAACCGTAAAGAGCCGGCCACCCAACCTGTCCAACAACGCCGCAACGCCCTCAAAAAATTCTGGCAGGCCTCTGGTTTTTGCCCTGCGAGTTCCATGGACGTTCGCCAGAACGAGTTTTGGCTTTGAACCGT
>CAYXWX010000180.1:0-4231 GCA_964468915.1 uncultured Pirellulaceae bacterium | reverse complement strand
CTGTGGGCAAAAAAAGGTTTCAAAATACGACTCGGAAGCGGTTTGTTTCTATTCGCTTTTGAACGAAGTCATCAAATCGCTTAACCTATCACAGCAGTGGACACATCTGGTCCAGTGGAAAAAGAAATTCCTGATTTTGCTGTTGTCCGTGTTTACAAACCGCACAGGTGTGCGACTCGATGGTGAGCCGTCGGCGTGAATGAAGATGGGAGACCGTCAAGCATCGCGTGCCGACTTGTTTGCGGAGAACGATACTGTGAGCAGTCCTGGTTCGCTCTGAATGACTGCAGGGCCCAACAAAACGGGTTTGCCACGTTGGAGTTGCGTTTTCGCAACCGAAGAACGCCTCAAAAAAGCCTGAAGGCTTTACTACAAACGTAGCTGAAAAATGGCGTCGCATCCTCGCTGTGCAGTTCTTCTACTCAAACGCAGACAATATCATTTGCAGCCACGATCAAACAAAAGCCTGAAGGCTTTACTACAAACGTAGCTGAAAAATGGCGTCGCATCCTCGCTGTGCAGTTCTTCTACTCAAACGCAGACAATATCATTTGCAGCCACGATCAAACAAAAGCCTGAAGGCTTTACTGCAAACGGAGCTGAAAATGGCGTCGCATCCTCGTTGGGCAGTTCTTCCACTCAAACGCAGACAATATCATTTGCAGCCACGATCAAACCTAACCGAATTCGGGAGTGGGCGGAGCCTCCGTTTCCGTGACCGAGAGGTGTTCAGGGGGCGGACGGAGCCTTCGCCTTCAGTTGGAAATTTACTGAACCAGCGGACCGGCACTGACGGGGCAGATGTCGCGGTCGCACTGGTTGGGGCCGCGGGCCTGAAAGTACGGTGCTCGGTCGATCGCATTGGCGGTTGCACACGTGTCCCACGGTCCTTCTTCCAGAGTGATGCCGTGGCGTTCCAATAGCCGACCGCTGGTGTAATCGTATTCCAGCAGGGCTTGGTTGTAGGTCGCAATCGCTCGGTGGACATTGCTGGCGGCAGTCGCCGCACGTTGCTGAGTATCCAGCAGGAAGAAGATCTCATCCTGCCCAGCGTCGACGCGTTTCTGCTTCGGCAGCAGTTCCTCTTGCACCGCCACATTCGAATTATAGCTGGTTCGAATCCCCGCCATCGCTCGATCCACTTCCACGAACGCAGCATTCAAATCATGCATCAATTGACGCTTCTGCTCCTTCAAAATCGTTTTCTCACGAGCCAGATTCAGTTCCGCGTTTCGAATGGCCACGTAACCACGACGCTTGCCGATCGCTCCGCCAAGTTCCACGCCGACCTGCCAGTCGTCCAGATCACCATTAATCAGATCATCAAAGGCGCTTCCTTCGGGGCGATCACGGCTACCAAACAGATTATCGCCAAAGCCTCGGAAACCGTATTGTCCGACCACGTCAAACTGCCACTGATTCAGATTTTGGCTGGCGAAAAGTTCCAGTTGACGCTGCTTGATTGACCATTGCTGTCGACGGATCTCCACACGGCGTTCAAGTGCAATGGATTGCGATTGATCCCAATCAAGGACCACCGGCGCGATGGCTGGGTCTGAAACGGGTCGAATCAGCCGTCCATCAACCGGTGCGAGACCCAGCAGACGACGAAGTGTTCTTTCCGCACCCAGAACACCCGGTTGAACTCCAACCTGACCGTTGATCAATGTGCCGGTTAAAGCGGATTCGGATTGTGCCTGAAAGGTAAAATACTGTTGGCGAGCCTGAGCTTCATCATCGGGGCGCCCGATTCCGTTTTCCAGACGCAGCTTTCGGTTTTGCCAGACTTTTCGTGCTGCGTCACGTGCTTCGAGGCGAGTGTGCAGATCGTGATACGCGAAGTAAAGCTCCCAATAATTTCGCTCGACATCACGTACCAGATCGCGGACGGACCGTTCGAAGTCCGCCAGTGAAATGTCTGACCGGATTCTCGAAATCAGGACACCGTTGTAGATGCCGGGTTGCGCGTTGGGGCCGGCAATTCGATTGACGGCGGAACCGGCGCCTCGCCAGAGTGGTTGACGCACTTCGACCAGATTCAGCCAGTCATAAACACTTGGAAAGCGGTTGATCGGCACGTTGTTACGATTGTAATCGATCTGATTACGCAGCGTGAGCCGAGTACCGGCAGCTGTGGTTTTAGAAAGGTCGGTCCGAAAGGTGGCTGCGTCGGTGGTTACCGCAGCGGCACCGCCACCAAAGAACAGGTTATTGAATTTTCGTTCCTGGTGGTTGAAGAACAGACCGGAGTTCACCTGGGCGTCGAATGCGGATAAAGCCGCTTCGACGCCTCCGGTGCTGGTTTCGGCAATCGCTTGATCGTAAAGCGTGCTTACGGCCTGAGGGTTCGTCGTTACCACTCCGCCAAGTTTTTGCATCACCTTGCTATTTGAAAGTGCCAGATGGACGCATTCATCGACGGTCAGTTCCCACGGTTCCTGATCGTGAAAATTGGAAATCGTGACCGGAGGTAAGGAGCTGAGCAGCGGGTCGCTATCGCCGCAACGGCAGTTGTCGCCACAGTCGCAATCGTCAATGACTGGCGTTTCGATCCGCTGGTAGGCGTCTGCACAGGGCTGGCAGATAGGTTCGTATTCGAGCGAAGCCTTTCGTTGAGCGGAACAGCCGACGATCAGCGTCACGGTCAGCGAAGCAAGACCGCTGAATCGTACGAAAGGAAGCCAGGGACGGTGCCAGCTTGATTGAGAATTGAGTGACTTGATGTCCACGGTTGCTGAGCCTTCGGAAGTAGAATAATCCTGACGACTAGTACGATCGGCATGATCTGAACGCGATCTCAGAATGATTCGAACAACCGGTGAACTGGACCCACGCAAAAGAATCGGGAGGACGGCCAGACTTTCGTTAGTCGGCAAAGTTTGCCACAACCCAGACGGATGTTCGCGCGTAGTCTGATGTGTGTGGCGTGGACGAAGCGATACGTCCCGATGGTGCGTTTACGGGAAACAATGGATTCGTAACCCGGACTTCTATCTTAAAACCCGTTGTGAATGAAACCGGGTTATCGCACGATGTGTTTCTGCCAGATGAAGGGTGTGTCAGTGCCCGGTCGGCAGAATCCCAGGGGCCAATCGCAAGACTGAGGGTGCTGCTGAATCATCTGGTAAGGTAGCAGAACGGCAGACTTGAAGAAGTGGGCGGCTGACAGCGTCGTTTGACGTAGTTCGCAACCGCATGGCGTTTGTCCGTAACGCTCCAACGCCACGTCCTCGAAGTAAAGCGGCTGATAGCGAATGTCGGGCGCTGCCCATGCGAATCTTTTCTCCGAGGGTGCAAATTCGGCAACGCTGATTTCTGATTCCACCAGTTCGCTCGACTCATCGTTTGGTGATTCACCGTTTGTCTCGGCAATGTTGACTCTCAGGGAACGAGTGTCGGTGTTGATCGACTTCATCTGTTCCAGCTTGCTAACCGATTGTCTGGCGGATTCACGACCGTCGTCGTTGGTTTCTGTGGCAGTGTTGTCGTCTGTTTCGGTGCTTTCGGTCGTTCTGCTTTTTGATTGGGTATCGTCTTTAACCGGGGCGTCGTCCTGTTTGGCAAGGTCATCGGTCAAAGGCGTGTCCAATGTTACGTCTTGGGGTTGCAACTTTGCCAGCGGCTTCAGTTCCGTCAGGAGTTGCGGTCGTTGGGACGCGGATTCGGAACTTCGTCTTGAAGAGTTTGAGGCCGTTTGGTTCTCGGCTGTCTTGATCTGTCCAGTAAGTTGTCCTTCAGCGGTGATTGCGAACGTCAAAATCGCCCCGAAAATCGTGACGACAAAAATGAAATTTTCCAGCGTTCGGAATTCGGTTAAAAAACGATGCATAACGTTCAGCGTTGGTTCGAGATTCAAGAAGGATTGATGAGCGACCAGTTGGGTTTGCGCAACCCCCGATCCCTTTATGTCATCGACCATCAGAATGGTTAAAATGGCGATTAACGGCTGATTGATAACACTTTTGCCAGAATACGCAGTCCGATAACGCGTTAAAGTTTGCCAAAGTCCCCGTAGAGGCTCTGGCTTACGAACTTTTGAGCCCGGAAGTCGCTACTGCTTTGTTCCAACTCGTTTTTAGGGTTGTTACTTGCGGAGGGTCTCGTTTTATTTTTTGCTTTTGAGGCTCACGGAATGATGATTCGGTCGGTCAACCCTAATCTTCAGTTGGAACAAAGCACTACGTTGATTTTCCAAACTCCTCGATTCAAACCTGCTGGGCCGAAAAGATGA
>CAYXWX010000179.1:0-4250 GCA_964468915.1 uncultured Pirellulaceae bacterium | reverse complement strand
CAACCAGTTTTGCAATTCCTGTTGCAATTCCTTTTTGACTTCTTGATGCTGCGGATGGTCGGCCAGATTGTGTTTCTCTTCCGGGTCAGCAATCACATCGAACAATTCTTCCTCTGGCACGTCGGGATATTTTTCGGCGCCCATGCGCAGAATTTCGGTGTGTTTCTCTCCTGCCGCTTCCCGCCGTTCCACTGCCGCCAGCGTGTTGTAGTTGCGAATGTATCGGTACTGCTCCGATCGAATCGTCCTGCCCGGGAAAACGTGGGCGTTGATAATTCCCTGGTTGATCATCACGCCATAAACGTATTTCTGGTGAGACTGAGTCGTTCCCTTGAGAACGGGCAGAAAACTTTTCCCATCAAAATCGCTGACATGGTCGGCTCCTGCCACTTCCAGCATGGTCGGCAGGACATCCGCAAAGGAAACCAGAGCATCCGATCGCGATCCGGATTTTACGACACCCGGCCAACGAACGACGAAGGGAACATTCAATCCGCGATCGTAAACCGACCATTTTCCAAACCGCCCATGGTCCGAAACGAAGATCACGATCGTATTGTCGGTATGGTTGTACTTGTCCAATAACTCGAGCGATCGTGACAGTTCATCGTCACTGTATTTGATCGCCTGGCTGAACCGGGCTTCCGATTTTCGATTCTTGGCCGTGTCTGCGTGAAAGCGAGTCACAGCAATTGAATCGGCACTGAAACTTGTTCGCTCTGGGTGTTCCCCATGAGGATAGTGGCTGGACGCAAAGACACAAAACGGACGGCGTTTGTGACCCTTGTTCTGTTCGAAGTATGATTCAAGCTTGTCAAGAGGCATCGACCTATTTGCTTTCGCCTGCTGATCGCCTTTTGGCTTGGGGTGATGCATCGCGTGAGTCCACGGAAACGCGCTGGCCGGTTTGACGTGAGACTTGCCGCACAGGATGACGTCGTAGTTCAGCTCTTGCAGATAATGACAGACCGTGCGAGTGCCTTCGTACACGGCTGTATGATTCATAAACGAACCGTTTCGCAGCGGATATTTTCCGGAGTAAAGCATGCTTCGGGATGTCGCGCAGATCGCCTGGCCGGTGAATGCGTTGTCGAAAACCATGCCCTCGGACGCCAATCGGTCAACGGTCGGCGAGGCAGTTTTCGGATGGCCATAGCATCCGTAATACTCCTTGTTCAAATCGTCGACGATGAACACAAGGAAGTTGGGTCGTTCACCAGATTCGTTTGCGTACGAACAATTTTGCACGAGCTGCGACGAGACGACGATCAGGAGTACGACGAAATGATTCAGTCGATTGATGTGGGCAAGAGTCATCAGCGTCTGCAAGGTGGCCGTCAGTCAACAGAAACCGGTCGAGTGTCGACGGGTTGAACTAGATTGTATCACGGAAGTCGTGCCGATGATTCCTCAAAGGACCACACTCTGTTTCCATTTTGCGACACGCAACTTGAAGCTTGGCTGGATATCTCAACCCGAAACGTCAGTGAGGGAACCCAAGGAGAATTCCCTCGCTCGCACTTCGGGCTATGAAGTTGTGCGATAGGCTTTAAACTCGGAATTCAGTAACACGCGTGAGCTAGCATGTTAGAACAGGATTGCGACATGAATTCTTCGGCACGAAATAATCGGACGACTCCTTTGAACCGACGTTCGTTTATTCAAACAGCATTGGTGCCACTGGCTGCCACCGCAATGATGCCGCGGGTGGTCTCACACGCTTGCCAGAAAACCAACACGCCGCCCAAGCGCTCCCACTTGCGAGTTTCGCTGAATGCGTTTTCGTTCAACAAGCTACTCCAGGAAAATGCGAAAGACCCGAGCAAAGGCGTGGATCTGTTTGGCGTTTGTGATTTTTGTGCCAGCCTTAACATCGATGCGGTTGACTTGACGGGTTATTATTTTCCCGGTTACCCGGACGCTCCGGAAGACGAGTATCTGTATCGCCTGAAACGACATGCCTATGATCTTGGGCTGGAAATCAGCGGCACGGGCGTTCGCAATGATTTTGTGGTCGCCGATGAAGCGGTTCGAGATGAGGGAATCGCACGAGTGAAAACTTGGATCGAAGTCGCAGCCAAAATGGGTGCCCCGGTCGTGCGTGTTTTTGCTCAGACTTGGCCGCCCTTTCGAAACTGGCAACGGGGTTCAGGTAACGCCGACCGGGACACCGTGGAAGCTCGGATTGCCGATGCTTTGCGCGAGTGCTCGGAATACGGACAGAAACTTGGTGTCATTGTTGGTGTTCAAAACCATGGTGACTTTTTGAAAACGGGCGAGGAACACCTGAGCCTGATCCGTCGCGTGGATCACAATTGGTGCGGTCCGCTGGTCGATACCGGCAGGTACATCTCTGACGATCCTTACGCGGATATTGCTTTGACTGCACCGCATGCCGTCAATTGGCAGATAAAACAAGCCATCGGACACAAGGCGGATGCTATTCCGATGGACATGAATAAGCTGTTCACCATCATTCGCAAATCCGGCTATCGCGGAAACGTTCCGATTGAAACACTTGCCCTGCAACGTCCGGACTACGATCCGTTTATCGAGATCCCAAAAATACTGCAACAAGTTCGTCAGGCCATGGTTGATACGGCATCGATCCAGCCCGAGTAAAACTCTCAGAAGTCGAGCGAATCGAAAGCCGCCTTGCCAATGCATCATTATTCAGGAAGTTTGATGAAACTAATCCGCTCGATCTGCTTTTGCCTGCTGATCACGATTGCCTTGCTGATGCATGTCGCGACAGTGGTCGGGCAATCGCTCGATCATCCGGCGATCTGGGTAACCGACAAGGAACGGCCACTGATTCTTGAGAAAATCAAGCGGTATTCGTGGGCCAAGAGCATCGTCCAGCAGTGGAAAAAACGCGTCGATCCGGCTCGAGACCGGCACGTCTCCCAGCCGGCTGCCATCCTGAGGACCATTCCAAGTTTCGGCGGCAATCTGGACAAACACAACGCAATTCTGACGCTGGCGTCCGAATCCGGCATGCTCTACTTTTTGACGCAGGATGAATCTTACGCGCAACTTTCGGCTGACATCATTGCGGCTTACTCGTCGGTACTGGCGACAAAGAATCCGAAAACGACAGAGATCATGGGCGATCCGTTCTATGATGGTCGAACGACCTACAACCAGTTCGGGTTGGCGTACGATTTCGTTTACGACTTTCTTAAAGCACGCGGAACACAGGTTTACGACGTCCGAAGAAACAAACGAGTCCCGTTTGATTTTACGGCGACTCAAAAAGCGCTCTGGAACGTCGCTGGCAATATTTTGCAGGAGTATGGCAAGCCGGATAAACACGGTCGCACCGTATCCAACCACCCTGTGCTGACGGGTCCCGGCGCTTTGTTCCCGCTCCTCTGCATCGAAGACGATCGAGAACGCGAGCGGTTGTTTCGCGTGTTCTGGGAGAAAGGCACCCGTCACCAGGCGTCCTTCAAGAACACGTTGTTGCGAATGTATTCCAAGCAGGGGATCTGGCCGGAGTCGTACAGCTATAGCTTTCAGTCCAACATGATCATGATTTTGAACATCATTGATCGCCTGAAGCCAAACTTGAACGTGACCAAAAATGCCAACCGCATCTTTGAAGGCACCCTGGTGCTGGCCAATCTGAACAATCCCGATGGCCGATCCATTCGCTACGGCGACTCGAAGCGCCGCCGAAACGGAGGCGCCAAAAGTCTGCGGTATATCATGCACCTTTCGGACCGACGTGGTTACGACGATTGGAAACTACGATCCGCCATCGCGTTGAAAAAGATGTACGACAACGATGGAGGCTACAAGCCGTCGGTCGCCAACAAGGTTTATGACAACTATGGGGCTCTGGAGTTGTTTTGGGGACTGGACATTCCCAAAGAGATCGAAGGAGCGATTGACTATCGCACCAACGTCGTGGTCGATCACGCAGGCATCGCTTTGACTCGGAATTTCGTTCCAAGGAAGAACGAACTGTACGGCCTCAATGGCTACATTGGCGGGGCTCATTATGTTCATTCCCATGTGACCGGCATCGCCATGGAGCTATACGGAGCCGGTTACGTGATGGCGCCCGGCGGCGGCTTGCCTCCGACTACCAAGCAACGTGCCGACAAAGTTCACTCGGACTACTTTCGGCTTTATGCGGGCAACAACACCGTGATTACCAACGGCACGTCTCACGGTCGAGATGAAGGTTCGTGGAGAGGCGAAGCCAACGTTTGGCAGGACACAGCGGTTAACATTGCGGCCGA
>CAYXWX010000178.1:0-4386 GCA_964468915.1 uncultured Pirellulaceae bacterium | reverse complement strand
CTAGTTCAACAGCGCGGTTATCTCCGCTGTTTTCAACAAGTCGGGAACTCAGCCCATGTCTTGGGAGTTTCGAACACTCGGACTTTCAACAGCGTCGCGTCACCAAACTGACCTTCCAGCCAACCGTAGATGGCAACGGCAATGTTCTCGACAGTTGGATTCACCTTTTGAAAATATGGCTCATCCACGTTCAGGTTCTTGTGGTCAAGCCGATCAATCACCTTTTGATTCACGATCGATTCGAATTCGTCCAGGTTCATCACTTGCCCATCGGAACCAACGTCCTTTCGTCCAAGTGTCACGGCAATAACGTAATTGTGACCGTGGCCACCCGGATGATTACACTTGCCAAAAATCTCGTGATTCTGTTCGTCAGTCAGGTCATCACAATGCAAACGATGGGCTGCGGAAAACTCAAACTGTTCGGTCATTGAAATCATTGATTCTTCCATGTCGATTCGCCAGGTCAAAAATGAGGACACGTCCAGCTCAAGCGCCAGAATGGATGCGGAATGTTTCCACAGGTGGCGACAACGCTGGGCCACCGAGAGCAGAAATGATTCCGCGGTGAATTCTGCTGAGTTGTTTTTGGTGAGCGATTCCCCGACGGCGTCTCGCAGGAGCGTATCCAGCAGTTTGATGTTGCAAAGGTAGCCGGTCTGAGGATCAATCTCGCCTTCGACAATGCAGCGAAGATTCATTCGGGGCACAAGCGAATGGGTCGGCGGCCCCCCTGCCCATGAATTGGCTGGTTTTCGATTGGAAAACTCTTCTGGCGGGAGCAATGCAAATCGTATTTCGCGAGAGACTCGAATCATGAATCGTTAACGTCAGGCTCAGATGATAGAAAGCGTCGCGGAAAATACAGTCTATTTTTGTTCAGGATCAACGGTGACGGGGAAGTGACCTCCACTTGGATACCGTTGCGGATCAGCCACACAGCCCCAAATCACTTCCGCTACCGCTTCGGGTGAAACGCACTGTTCAGCCGGGTAGTCCGGAAACAACCCTCGGAGCAAGGGCGTCTCAACCGCTCCTGGTCGAACAGAACAGACGCGAATTCCATGTGACTCCCCTTCGGCCGCAAGCGCCTGCGAGAACAATTCGATCCACGCCTTGCTCGCGCCGTACACACTGAATCCCGGAAACGGGTCAACCGCCGCCAGCGACGAAACATTAACGACGGTTGGACTGGCTGCACCTTTCAAGCCTGACTTCATCGCCTTCCATACTTCTCGGGTCAGATAGAAAACGCTGCGGATGTTGACGTCCGTCGTTGATTCGAATGATTCATCGGACATGTTCTCAATTTCCGCATTGGGAGCGATCGCGGCGTTGTTTACCAGCACGTCGACTTGACCGAATTCTTCGAGGATCGTGGTCGCAAAGGATTTTGTCTGTTCCACGTCAGCAAGATCGATCGACCGACTGAACGCTTTGATTGAGAAACCCGCCTCAGCTGAAGCCAGATTAATCGTTTTTTCAGCGGCAGCAAGTTTTGATTGGTCTCGACCACAAATCGCCACTTGCCACCCCTGCGAAGCAAATCTTTTGGCGGTTGCCAATCCGATTCCACTGGAGCCCCCGGTGATGATGCAAACGGATGACGAACTTGTTTCTGCAGAATCAGCCATTGAACCCAACCGACCAGAATTTGATAAACTCGAAGCACGAATTGAATCGCGGCAAACGCTTGAGATCAAGTTTAGCGAATTCGATCCTGCGAAATCAGTCCGAGTTGGCTTATCCGAATTGGAATCATGGAAATCGATCCCTTAGAAACGTCCGTCAAAGAAATCTACCAGACCATGACTCAAGCGATTGCACCGCGTCCGATCGCATGGGTTTCAACCGTGTCACCCTCCGGCGTCACGAATCTGGCACCGTACAGTTATTTCAACGGCGTTTGCAGCAAACCGGCGGTGCTCAGTTTTTCTGCGGTGAACAAACCTGACGGATCTGCTAAAGATACCGTGCGAAACATTCGTGCCAACGAACAGTTCGTCGTGAACGTTGTCCCTTTCGAGCTTGCCAGAGCCATGGTCGATACATCAGCGGAGATTCCGTATGGGGAAAGTGAAATTGATTCGCTTGGGCTGAAAACGAAAGAATCAGTTCGCGTCGCGCCGCCTCGGATCGTTGGCACACCTTTTCAGCTGGAGTGCAGCCTGTTTCAGATTGTGGAAGTTGGCGAAGGAGCAACCGCTGCAAGTCTGGTCCTCGGAAAGATCGAACTGATTCACGTGGACGAATCCATGCTGGACGCAGATGGGAAAATCGACGCCAACGTGGTTGATGCGGTCGGTCGATTAGGAGGACGCGAATACTGCCGCACTCAAGATCGATTCTCACTGCCTTGATTCTCCGTGTGGCTTTTCGAAAGTGTCCGAGCAAGCGTGTATCGAGTTGGTTCGTCAATGACACTATTCTCTGATTGGAAGCAGCCAGTCAAAAACAAATATCGCTCACTTGGCGATACAACGGGAATCGTCTCGAGTGTTTGTGGGTACAATGTGCAAGTTTTCCGCTGCCGTCAGGGAAATCACATTTTTCCATTTCTAGCATATTTGCGTTTCCAAATCGCTTCACATCAATCAATATCCTTCCAAAGAAAATAGAGAGATCTTCCGTGTCAAAGCTTTCACCAGCAGGCCAGCTGCTTGTTCAGGAACTTTCAAATCGTTATGGCGTGTCCCAAGACGCAGCAACACACATGCTGATCGCAGTCAGCAACGGCAATGGAACCATGGCTCAGTTTAATCACCCCGATTTTGGTGGCGGTGGCCAATGGATGCGAGGTGGCATGACGATGGTCAGCGATCTGTTTAACAACCAGCTGAAATACCAAGTTGATAGCATCTGCTCCGATATCTCCGTCGCACTGGCCAACCACCAATCCGGGACGGCAGCAGGCTCGTTTCAATCGCAAAATCAATCTGGTGCAGCCAGCCAATCCCAACAAACCGGTGGGGTCGGATCCACCAACGGCTTGTTTGCACCCGACCCTCAGAAACTCTGGTGGCCTCAGCACTTGGGAACTCCGGCGGCGGTCGGCTCACAGAACGATTGTCGCTACGCCTACTTTCCTGACCAACAACGACTGGCGGTTGCGACCGGCTCAAGCGTTTGGGTGTATGACACGGCAGCTCATCAGATCGGCGGATTCGCTCAACAGCAGGGATTTGGTGGCAGCATTACTTTCACCAGCCAGTTTGGCACCGTGAATCTAAACCAGCTGCGCGTTGTTATTCGTGATGGCCAGGCCGTCAACGACGCTCCGGTTCAAAATCAGGCCGCACCACCTCAGCCAAGCACTGCAACCCTTTCGACGACAAGCGGCCAACACCCCGGACAAACGTCAGGTGACTCAGGCGGAAACGATATCGCCGACAACGATATCATTTCGACGATCGAGCGACTTGGGGTGCTCGTTCAGCAAGGTGTTGTGACTCAGGAGGAGTTTGAGTCCAAAAAGGCGGAACTTTTGAAACGGCTTTGAGACCGACCTGACGATTCCCTTGTCGATTGAAGAATCCGAGCTGCAACACGTTTTTGCGAGCAGAAGTCGCGGCAACTGAGATGCTGCCGATCTCTGGTGATTGGAAATACGGGAAGCCATTTGTATTGCAAAATGTGAACATTTGTATAAACTTCGAAGTTGGATCGATGGCGCGCGCCCGAACACCGTTCCCCCACTGAAGGACCACCGATGCTGGAACAGACCCTGACAAAGCGTCAACAAACGATTTTCAACTACATTCGGAAACAGATTCATCAGAATGGGTTCGGCCCCACGATCCGCGACATCCAGGACGAAATGGGCTTCAAGTCGCCCAACGGTGTCGTTGGCCATCTGCGGGCTTTGGAAAACAAGGGCCTGATCACTCGCCAGAGCCATAAATCACGCTCGATTGTTCTGACCGATGAAGTGAATGAAGAACTTAACGGCCTCCCGCTGGCGGGTCGTGTCGCCGCCGGAGCTTTGATGGAAGCGGTCGAACAGCACGAGCGAATTGACGTGGGTGAAATGTGGAATCACAAAAGCAACTACGTGCTGGAAGTTGAAGGCGATTCCATGATCGAGGCCAATATCCAATCGGGCGACTACGTGGTGGTTCGCAAGCGTCATACCGCCAGCAAGGGCGACATCGTGGTTGCCAGAACGTCAGACGGCGAGGCAACGCTCAAGTACTGGTTCCCTGAAAAAAATCGCGTGCGTTTACAACCTGCCAACAAGAGCATGAAGCCCATCTACAGCCGCGATGCCAAGGTGATCGGCGTGGTCGTAGGTGTCGTGCGGAATCTACAGAGCGGTTCTTAATGAAGCCTCCGCACCGTTGGTAGTAGAGCCTTCAGGCTCTTCCCGATTCAGTCTTTTCGATTCCT
>CAYXWX010000177.1:0-4539 GCA_964468915.1 uncultured Pirellulaceae bacterium | reverse complement strand
GGGACTTACGCCAAACCGGTTGCTGGATCGCAGCCAATGTTTCTGTTTGAGGACGGTGCGGGACGTCAGTTCTTGAGCGTCGATCCGTATGCGTTGAGCGAGTTTCCCTATGACGGAGAGACCGTGTATAAGGGATTGCTGGGATTTGTACTGCCGTCCGATATCGCCGATGGCGACGGACCTTATGTCGATCTGAATTCGGTGCTTCCGGGGAACTACTACTTGGATACGAATCCGAATGTCACAATTTTCGCGCTGCAGGGAACATCGGCTGTCCCAGAAGCTTCCCCGTTAGTCATGATGATCTTCGGATTGATTCAGTTTGCTCGGTGTCGAAAAAACAAGGCATCAAGGTTGCAGGAATGAGTTGCACTGCACCCAAATCAAAAAAATGACCGGCGCATCTGAAAAAGTTACCATGAGGTTTGTCACATTCGTTGAAACGATCTATTTCGCGTCAAGGCCGAGGTGAAAGGTGAATGGATGATCGATCAACATATCCTTTCAGGTGACGATCTTGAGTTGAGCTTCATGGTGAAGCATCCCGATTTTCTGGGTGACGAAAGATGGACGTCGATGGAAAAAAAACGCCACATTAAGACAACTGAAAAATTGCGAAGCCACATTTAAACTCGGCCAGGGTGTGCGAATCCGGGAGGCGATTGTTGATGACTCGGGAAAGCCTGTTGAAGATACGCTTGTCATTTGGGGGAGATCGTCCTTACTATCAAAAGGGCAGTCAAGAAATCAAAACGAACGAGCAAGGCGAATTCAATATTCCTGCTCAAAAACCTAATCGGATCAACATCACCGTTGTCGCCAAAGGTTGGATGCCGCAGCTAAGAAACATTGATCTTTCCAAACCAACATCACCGCAAAAGTTCGAACTGACCAAGGGTAAGAAACCTCATTTGAAATTCGTCGACTCAAAAGAAATGCCAGTTCACAAAGTCTGTGTTGGGTTGAAGAAGTGGCGACGCCCTTAGGCGGAAGAGCTAGGCTTCCATCTATAGCCGGTGCAATAAACATGTTGTGGCCAGCACGTCCGCGAAAAATCCAACGAAATGCTCGGGTTTCGCACCTATTCTGGCCCGATTGAGCAAAATACAATGCGGATGGCTTTTGATGTAACAAAGTGCTCGGATTCTAGGATCTGATTGCGTCATTTGCCGGAATTGGTTCTTCGTTACAGGAATTGCACTATGAATCACGTTCGTGTGGTAAACCAAAACACTCAAAGCGAAGCTTGCTCGAGAAACTCCATCAGCCTGTTTCGACGGCCTTCGTTGTCGCAAGCCTGCAGACTGTTGATAGTTGTTGTCGTCGCGACTTTGTCACCGACCGGTTCGCTGTCAGCACAAGAGTTGATTGCTTCCGACGGAGCTGGCGGTGACGTGTTTGGAGGATCCGTGAGCCTTGCTGGCAACATGGGCCTTGTAGGGGCAGACGGAGACGGTGACGCCGGTTTTTCGACTGGTTCCGCCTACCTTTTTCGCGAACTCGATGCCGTCACTGGAACCTTCAACGAATCGGTAAAGCTGATTGCTTCTGACGGATATTTTCACGACGCGTTCGGATTTTCCGTGAGCCTTTCCGGTAACACAGGTATCGTCGGGACTTTCGCAAGTGGTTTAAGCGATTCGAATTCTGGTCACGTCTACGTTTTTCGCGGACTCGATACCGCCACCGGTACCGTCAATGAATCGGTAAAGCTGACGCCTTCCGACGCAGCCGCTGATAGAGAGTTTGGAAGGTCTGTGAGCCTTTCTGGCAACACGGCCCTTGTCGGGGCTAAACTATACAATGACAACGGTCCCTCTCCTGGTTCCGCCTACGTTTTTCGCGGACTCGATACCGCCTCTGGAACCGTCATCGAATCGGTCAAGCTGCTCGCTTCTGATGCAGCTGCCAGTGACCAGGTTGGATGGTCTGTGAGCCTTTCTGGTAACACGGGCCTTGTGGGGGCTATCGGAGACGATGACAACGGCTCCTTTACTGGGTTCGCCTACGTTTTTCGCGGACTCGACACGGCCACCGGAACTATCAACGAATCGGTAAAGCTGACTGCTTCTGACGCAGCTGCCGGTGACCTACTTGGAAGATCCGTGAGCCTTTCTGGTAACACGGGTCTTGTGGGAGCTTACTCAGATGATGACAACGGTTTCCGGTCTGGTTCTGCCTATGTTTTTCGCGAACTCGATACCGCCACTGGAACCGTCACCGAATCGGCAAAGCTGACTGCTTCTGACGGAGCTGCCGTTGACTATTTTGGACGAGCCGTGAGCCTATCCGGTAACACGGGCCTTGTGGGGGCTCGCAATGACGATGACAACGGTTCCGATTCTGGTTCCGCCTACCTATTTGATAGACTCGATACTGCCACGGGAACCGTCAACGAATCGGTAAAGCTTACGGCTTCCGACGGAGTGGCCAATGACAGGTTTGGGTGGTCGGTGAACTTGGATGGGGATCGCTTTATGATCGGAGCCATCTATGGTGATGGAACAACATCGGGTTCAGGCAAAGCCTACACCGGCACGGTGAGCTCGATGACAATGCTGGACACTGGCGATGCTGCCGCCGCCATCTTTGGCATCTCGTTTGATTCGCGTACTGACTGGATCGTTGGTGACACAACCAGCCGCAATCAAGTTATGTTGGCTCAGGGCAATTCAGGTAAAGTCCTAGAATTGGGTGCTGGAATCTTCATCGGAGCCAATGCGGGTTCCAACGAAAATAGCCTCACGATTGCGGGAAATCTGGAGGCCGGGGAGGTGACCGTCGGAGCCGATGGAAACTTCGGTAATACGTTCATTCTCGACGCAACAGCCAGTCACGCGATTGGTGACATCACGCTATTTGAAAACAACTCGCTGTTGCTTGAAGGCGACTTCACATCGTTTTCTCTGCTGAACGAACAGTTGAACTTGACTAATCTTTTTGTGTCCATCAATGGCGATGTCAAACTGTTCACCGAAACCAGCTTCGAGAAGCTATTGTTGACCAACTTCGATAGCGTCAGCGGATACACAACCTTCACTGCTATTCCAGAACCGACAGCCTTTTGCCTCGTGATGCTCGGACTCATCGTTCTGTCGTTGCAACGAAAAAGGTAGGAAGGCTGAACGGTGTCCGAAGCGAATGGCACTACCGGTTGTATTTCTTGCATCAGAGTCCTACGGTTGAAAACTAACGGCCGATGGCACGGTGCAAACGATCGAGATCAAGCAAACGTTTTCTCTTTCTGGTGCTGTTGTTGACGCCCAAACGAACAACCCTCAGTTTGCGACTACGCCGGTGACTTGCTACGCGGGTGGAAGAGGAATTGCTCAAAGCAGTCATGTGCAAAAGTTCGACTCGTCGAATTTCAAAATGAATGTTTCCTCTTTTAGCCACCACATGGCAACGTTCGATTCGAAATCCAACTGGCTTCGAAACTAAAGTTGGTGATCCGTTGCCAAAGTTTCGGCACGTTGATGAAGACGGTCAGCAGAAATCTTCTTCAAGCCTTCAAGGGGACGTCGTCTTGATTGATTTTTGGGCGACTTGGTGCGGTCCGTGCTCCCGGAAATGAAAAACAGATTCATGAGATGATGGAGTCATCGGACGGTTTCCGTTTGGTGGGTCTCATTCTTGACGAAGATATGGAACACGCCAAAGAGTTTTTTTCGCAAAGAGATTTGCCATGGGAGCATGGATTTCTGGGCGAGCTCAAGGATCCACAGCAGTCTCTGGGAATCGGAAGCGTGCCGCACTACGGCTCGATCGATTCGGACAGCACGATTTTGGAATGGAGCAGACCTAGAGAAAATCAAAACCAGACTCAAGTCGATGTTGGAGTAGGTATCAGTGGACAGGTTTTTAACCTGCCATTTAAATTTGTCTGGCAGGTTAAAACCTGCCCCACCTACTCAACCAGCTCTACGATGATCGCGTCCGCTTCGTCGTGCGTTAGCTCGCGTTCGGTTCCGTCACCTGAGACGATGACCCAAGTTTCTCCTTCGTTGCGGCGGGCTGCCATTGTGACGACTTCGCCTTCGGATAGGCCGAATTGCTTCGCAAGTTTCTTGATACGAACGATTTTCGCTCGATGACCTTTCCGTAAAAGGCTGGCCAGAACCGGGCCGTCGCGTTTGCTCAAGTCAGATGGAATGTCGCTGCCATGCGGGTCGGTTAGCGGGTGACCAAGTTTATCATCTAGATACTCAACAGTTGCCGGATCAGAAATGTGCTCCAAGACGTGAGCCTTCCCGTGGATTTCGGTTTTCGGTGTTTTGGTTTTGTCGAGATAAGTCTCCCAAAGTCGGTGAGCTCGAATAAGGCGTTTGGCGTGAAACTCACCATCTTCAGTCAAGCTAACTTTGTCACCATCGAGTTCTAGCATCCCTTGTCGTGAAAGAGAATGAATCGCCTTGCGGACCTTCAAGTTTGGATTTTGGACAAAACCAAAGACTTCCGACACTGCCATTGGCTCGCCTTTCTTTCGCAAGACAGCACCGAGCACGTCTTCCATGATCTCTTGCGGAACGGTGTTCCGTT
>CAYXWX010000176.1:0-4638 GCA_964468915.1 uncultured Pirellulaceae bacterium | reverse complement strand
AAGAATGGTTTTGATCGAGTCGAAACAACCGGCACAACGTGGATGGGTCTGACGGTCGGATGCGCTCAGTGCCACGATCACAAGTTTGATCCAATCAAGCAGAAGGACTATTTCTCGCTGATGGCGTTCTTCAATCAGATCGGCGAAACGGGCATGACCAGCAAAAAAATGGACGTGAAACGGTCCGACAAGAAGTTTGCACGGAAATATTGGGTCGACAAACGGTTCATTGCCGTTGGCGAAAAAGAAACGAAACAGAAGCTGGCCGAGGAACGGAAAAAGGTCAACTCGGCGAAGAAAGTGCTTGAAGAGCGGAAGGAAGAGTATGTCGCGGCGGCGGCCGAGTGGGTGGAGGAAATTCGAAAGGATCCCGAAGCTGCTGAGAAATCGGGCAAGATGAGGCGTGGAGAGTTCGTCGCCAGATTTTTGCACTCGGCCGACGTCAATGATCCAGAAAACAAAGACTTCAAAAAGCTTATCGAAGTGTTTCTGAAGCGAAACGATCCGTGGAAGGCGATTCAGAAAACGATCGACGACAACGTCAATCGAGCGAATCTTCTGCAGGAACAGATCCCGCTGGTGATGGTCATGCGAGACGACCAGCCTCGCGAAACATACGTCATGCTGCGAGGAAATTACGAAACGCTGGGTGAGAAAGTCACCGCGTCCACGCCGAGTTTTCTTCCACCTCTGAAAATCGACAAGGCCGAGAACGAAGGCTCTCCCTCCAAAACCAATCGGCTGGATCTGGCTCGCTGGCTGGTGTCTCCCGATCACCCGCTGACGGCACGCGTCACGGTCAATCGATATTGGCAACTGCTGTTTGGTCGCGGGCTGGTGTCGACTCCTGATGACTTCGGGCTTCAGGGGGCGCTGCCATCACATCCCGACCTGCTCGACTGGTTGGCCGTGGAATTTCAACAGAACGGATGGAATTTGAAGGCGCTGCTCAAGTCGATCGTGCTGTCCAGAACGTATCGCCAATCGGCCATCGTGGATGACACACTCTTCAGTAAAGATGCCGACAATCAGTGGCTTGCTCGCGGACCGAGACAACGCCTTGATTCTCGCCTGCTACGCGATCAGGCGTTGGCGTTGTCGGGTTTGTTGAACGCAAAGATCGGTGGGCCGCCAGTCGCTCCTTATCAACCGGATGGTGTTTGGGAAGCAATGAGTTTGAACAAAAATCATTACATGCGAGATCACGGTGATGAACTTTATCGTCGCAGCCTGTACACGGTCTGGCGGCGAGTCGTTGCGCCAACGAATTTTTTTGATGTGCCGGCTCGCCAGGCGTGTTCGGTTCGGCAGACACGAACCAGCACTCCGCTGCACGCGTTGACCACGTTGAACGATGTGACGTATGTCGAAGCCGCTCGAGTTTGGGCCGAATTGTTGGTAACCACCGACGGTGATGATGCGAGGCTGAGTCGCATGTTCTACGAGGCAACAGCGCGGATGCCGGAACCGGTCGAACTCGACGCGTTGACAAGATCGCTCGAAAAGGCGCGGGTACGATACAGATCGAAACCGAAAGCGGCGGAGAAACTGATTTCAACGGGCGAATCACCTCTGTCTGAAAAGATGCCTGCAGACGAGCACGCTGCATGGACCACGGTGTGTCTGACGGTATTGAATCTGGATGAAACTCTGTGCAAATGAGAATGCATTTATAAATCCCAATTTTCTCAGTCGAAGAACGTTTCTGGGTAGCATCGGGCTGTCCGTCGGCGCTCCAGCTTTGCAGAATTTGATGGCGGTTGAGTCACAATCGCTTCCTCATTTTCCAGCCAAAGCCAAACGTGTCATCTACTTGATGCAGTCGGGGGGGCCTTCGCATGTTGACTTGTTCGACGACAAGGAAACGCTGCGCAAGATGCAGGGCGAAGAAGTACCTGACAGTATTTTGCAAGGCTTGCGTCAAACGACGATGACCGCCGGTCAGAAATCAAAACCCTGTCTGGCCGCTGCGTGGAAGGGCAGTCGTCGCGGTGAATCCGGTATGTGGGTCAGCGATCTGCTTCCCTACACTGCCGGAATTGTTGACGATTTGTGCTTCATTCGAAGCATGCACGGAGAGCAAATTAATCACGCGCCGGCAGTGACTCAATTGATGACCGGCCATAACCTGCCCGGGCGACCCAGCATCGGAGCGTGGCTGACGTATGGTCTTGGCAGCATGGCTGAGGATCTACCTTCGTTTGTCGTGATGACCTCGCAGGATAAGGGTGGGTCCTGTGGCCAACTGTTCTTTGATTATTACTGGGGTTCCGGGTTCCTGCCGGGGAAGTACCAGGGCGTTCCGTTTCGCGGAGCGGGTGATCCGGTGCTCTACTTGAGCAACCCAGCCGGCGTTTCGCGAAACGCGCGACGAGAGATGTTGGATGGACTGGCTGAGATGAATCAATTGGCTTTCAAGCGTTATGCGGATCCGGAAATTGAGACGCGAGTTGCTCAATATGAAATGGCGTTCCAGATGCAGGCCAGCGTGCCCGAGTTGACGGACTTTTCTGATGAGCCCGAAAGTGTGCTGGAGATGTACGGTCCGGATGTCAATCGAAAAGGGAGCTACGCGTACAACTGCCTGATGGCCAGAAGATTGGCCGAACGAGGCACTCGATTTATTCAGTTGATGCACGCGGGCTGGGACCAGCACGGGAATCTGCCCAATCAGTTGCCGATTCAATGCAAGGATACCGATCAACCCAGCGCCGCGTTGGTGAAGGATTTGAAAGCTCGTGGCATGTTAGACGACACGTTGGTGATTTGGGCCGGCGAATTCGGGCGGACGCCTTTTGTTCAGGGCGACATCAATAACCCGACCGCTCATGGGCGAGATCATCATCCTCGCGCGTTTACGATCTGGATGGCCGGGGGCGGCATCAAGCCGGGCGCCATTTATGGCAGCAGCGATGAGTTCGGGTTTCATGTCGCTGAAGATCCGGTGCACATTCGTGATCTTCAGGCAACGCTACTGCATCAGTGTGGGATCGATCATGATCGATTCACCTTCCGCCATCAGGGGCTCGATTTCAAGCTGACGGGCGTCGAGCCGGCACGCGTTGTGAAGGAAATCCTCACGTAGTTCGCGGCTGGCTTGAGTTAGAATTACGCCGCTGATCGATTTTGCCAATACAAAATTGCGATGCCGATCAGTGTAATGATCCATTCACCAATCGCCAGCTGGTACGTGAAGTTTCCGATTCCTTCGAACGTGAAAAAGCTGATCGAGCGGAACACGACCAGGGAACCGTGAATCAGCGTGCAGGCCAACACACCGAAGGCTACCGTATCCGGCCGAAACAATGCGGCAAGCAACACCAGCGCAAGTCCGAATTCGAGTCCGCCGTAGACGGTCATGAATTCGGATTGACCGGTCCCGCCCTTCAGTTCAAAACCGACTTTTTCGGACGTGACCGATGGCTGAAACGTGCACCAGAGAGCGAGTCCCATGTATAGAACTGCGACAACGATAAGATAAGTTTTCGCGATCATGCTTCGTCAAAGGCCGCATCAAATTGCACGTCACTCGGAGCGAAGTCCATCTTTTTGGTGAACTCGCATGCCTCACGGGCACCGAATTCGCGTTCCATACCACAGTCTTCCCATTCAATTGACAGTGGCCCGGCGTAACTGATCACGTTCAGAGCGCGAGTAATTTCCTCGAAGTTAACATGGCCTCGACCAGGTGAACGGAAATCCCATCCTCGACGCGGATCGCCAAAGTTGATGTGGCTGCAAAGGATTCCTGACTTGCCATTTAGCTGTTTGGCTGCATCTTTCACGTGAACATGATAGATGCGATCAGGGAAAGTGCGAATGAATTCGACCGGATCAACATCCTGCCAGATCAGGTGACTCGGGTCGAAGTTGAACCCGAACGCTTCTCGGTGTCCAAGAGCCTCCAAAGCCATTTCTGCGCTGTAGATGTCGAATGCGATTTCGGTGGGATGAACTTCCAGCGCGAACTTCACACCGCACTCATCGAACACATCCAGAATCGGGTTCCAACGTTCGGCAAACTGCTTGAAGCCGTCATCGATCATCGATTGAGGAACCGGAGGAAACGAATACAGCAATGGCCAGATCGATGAGCCGGTGAATCCATTGACGACCTTTACGCCGAATTTTTTCGCCGCCCGGGCAGCGTTTTTCATATCTTCTGCCGCACGTTCGTTCACGCCCGCGGGATCTCCGTCGCCCCAAATGTAGTCGGGCAGAATCGATTTGTGTCGTTCGTCAATCGTATCGCATACCGCTTGGCCGACCAGGTGACTGCTGATCGCATGGCATTGAAGCCCGATGTCATTCAAGAAGCTGCGGTGTTTGTCGCAGTAGTCGTCTTCCCCAATCGCTCGGTCGATCTCAAAGTGATCTCCCCAACACGCAAGTTCGATTCCATCGTAGCCAAAGTCCTTCACCTTGGGCGCGAGTTCGGCGATTGGTAAGTCGGCCCATTGGCCAGTGAACAGGGTGACGGGTCGAGCCATCGAGGTTACTCCGCAGATGTTTAAGTCGTTTAATGAATGACGTCGTGAGTCACGTGTTCATTTTGCCTTGAGCTATCGCCTGACGCAACCAGCGTCTAGTGCTTTGTTCCAACTCGTTTTTAGGGTTGTTACTTGCGGAGGGTCTCGT
>CAYXWX010000175.1:0-4765 GCA_964468915.1 uncultured Pirellulaceae bacterium | reverse complement strand
TCGAGACCTTGTTGCCGGCCTACGAAATATCCGGGCTAGAATTTGATGCGGGCTCCACCAAAAAAGTTGGATGTCTCATAGTCGAATCCGAAATTTCCCAGTTGCAGCGAATCGGCCTTCAGATATCGATATTCTGCAAACAGGTCCAGCGATTCGCTTGCTCGAAAGTTCAGTCCGCCAATCGCCTGGTACCCAAAGCTCGAATCTGATTCGTCGATTCCCGCCAGCGCGTTTGCTCCGCCCAGGGATGCTTCGGCTTGCACGTTTACGAAGCCAAATCCGGCACCAACGTAGGGCTTGATCACATCGGAAGGGAACTCGATAAACTCCCACATCACATTCGCCATTCCGGTGTAGGAACGCAGCAATGCTTCATCGAGCGCGGGGGCGATGAATGCGACGTTGGTCGGCGAAGTGAGTGAAGCGAGATCATTTTCACGATACGAAAACTCGATCTCCGTGCGAAGGTTGCGTCCCTGGAACTGCCCCAGAGCGACTCCAGCGCCAAAGCCATCATCCATTTCGAAGCGAAAATCATTGAATGGGTCGCTGACGGTAATCGGAGTCAAGTTGGTGTATCCTCCGAACAACGACAGGTAGAACATCGATTCAAAACATCCGTTTACAAGACCGGTTCCGCAACTGTTGCACCCGCTGTCCCAACCACTTGAGTCACCGCAATTTGACGTGCAATCGGACACGTAACCTGTTTCGTATGCAGTCTGATGCGGTTGGTAGCTGGCATTCGGATGCTCGCTGTGAGTTACGTATCCCGGTTGCGGATAGCTGGTTGGATTTTCATGGATGTACCCGCCGGGTGCCGGGGTAGGAGGGAACGCGATTGCTCCCGGGTGGCGTCCACGATGATCTATTCCGACGTTTCTTTCGCGGATGGCTCCGGGGGGCTGAAGGCCCGGACGATACCATGACTCAGGCCCATTGTTTGCATTGGGATGTCGAGGGTCAGCGGGATCGTAAACACTGGAATTTGATCGATCTTTGGAATAGTTTTCGTTTGACGGCTCGACCAGGTCAAACGTTCCTTCGGGTTCACGTCGCTGGGTGTCACGAGCGTCCGGAGATTTCTCCCGGCGTCCGGGTCTCGGGAGCGCTTGATTAGGTTTCATTCCCGGAATGAGATCCTCGTCATCGATCATCAACGGCTTCCGAGGTCTGTCTGGCACACTTGGGCTGTCCAACGCACTCGGGGGAAGGACAATGCCATCCTCCTCACCTGAAGGTTCTTCGATTTCGATATTTCGAGGTCGCCTTGCAGGAAGATCTGGTCTGCGTTCACGCTGGTTCGGTACCTGATTTTCGCCAAAGACGTCGTCGATCTGGCGACTAAAGGGACGCGTGAATTTCAACGCGGTCGTGCCTTTTGTGGAAGCGTTGAATGCAGGAACAAAATGAGAAGTGCTGTCAGCCGGTAGTAACGATGGCTCGCTACGCTGTTGCAAACCTTCTGAGTAACGAGCTGTTTCAGATGGCAACTGAAATATGTCGGTCCGCCGGGCGAAACGTTTTTCTTCGTCGTCGTACAGTCGTGCTGGAGACGTGGTGATCGGCAACTGGTAAGCCGCTGGCTGAACCCGTGGATTAGTTTTGGGAGCTGTTTTTACTTGTTTGCGAGGCTGTTGCTGCCGGTGTCGCAAGCGTGCGCGGTAATGATCAATGCCGGAGATTTGGGCAACGACTACCGAATCAGCACTACAAAACAGTAGCGTGACCCACAGAGCCAGAAAGAACTTGTTGCGATCGCTTCCCATCGGGAACTCACTCAAAATCCATGCAAATTGAAAGCAATTGAGACGAAACGAACGAGGAAGTCGGATTGTTTTCCTCAGACGAAATCTCACTCAGGCTCGGAGCATGGGGGGAGTGATCCGAATCGTTCGAATAATGCACATAATCCGAACAACCGGAGGGATCGGCAAAATCGTTACATCTTCACCAGCCTGAAGCCCCCGGAATCGAGGCTTTCCTCGAAAAAGGGTGATTACGGTCGGATCAGGGGCTTCGGGTGCCTTCGCGAAACGCCCCGGGCACGTAAAATGCTCGATTCGCCATGGTGAAATGGACCGCTTTGATGTCCTGTCGGTCTTCCATGTATTTTCCGGAATCTGCCTGAATGCCCCATCAACAGACCATTTTGAGTCACACATTGCCTAATGGGATGACTCTCGTGGCCCAGCCAATGCCGTGGTTGGAATCGGCCGCTTTTTCAATTTCCGTGCCTGCGGGCTGCCGGTACGAGTCGTCTGATAAACGCGGTTTGGCCAACTTTGTTTGTGAGATGGTCCTGCGCGGCAGCGGGAATTTGACGAACCGACAGTTTGTCGAAGCCCTCGAATTCAACGGCGTGGACTATTCGTCGTCCGTGTCGGTGTACAACACGAACTTCGGCGGCGCGATGCTGTCCTCGCAACTGCACGATACCCTTCGGCTGTTTGCCACGATGTTGCGGGAACCAGTGTTTCCTGAAGACCAACTTGAAGACGGTCGGCAGGTCTGTTTCATGGAAGTCGCTGCTCTGGAGGACGATCTGGCTCAACGAGCAATTCTGGAATTGCGATCCCGATTTTACGGCGATCCGGATGGCCGTTCGTGCGAAGGATCGTTTGATTCGCTGAAGTCAATCTCGCTCGAAGACATCCGATCTTTCTATCAACAGTACTATCGTCCTGACGAGGCGATCATTTCTATCGCCGGGAAGTTCGAGTGGGAACCGCTCAAGGAACACGTCGAGGCACTTTTGGGTGATTGGAACTCAAAACCCGCCGCCTCGATTGAGCGTGTTGAACCCTCGCGACAGAACCATCACATTTCCTTTCCTAGTGAGCAGACGCACATTGCGGTTGCTTACCCTGCCCTGCCCTACAGTTCGGACGATTATTTTTTGAGCCGGGGTTCCGTTGGCGTGCTCAGCGATGGGCTCAGTTCGCGGCTGTTCACCGAAGTCCGAGAGAAACGTGGCTTGTGCTACACCGTGTCTGCTTCCTGTCATTCGCTGCGTGATCGAGGGAGCGTCGTGTGTTACAGCAGCACGACTACCGAACGAGCACAGGAAACGCTTGATGTGTTGCTCGAGCAGTTGACTCTGTTGGGTAAAGGAATCGAAGCGGATGAATTGCGACGACTGAAAATTCAGGTTCGCAGCGGCCTGATCATGCAACAGGAAAGCTGCCGAGCTCGTGCGAATGCGATCGCGGGTGATTGGATGCACCTCGGCCGAGTTCGCACACTTGATGAAATTAACGACAAGATTAACGGCCTGACCGTTGAATCAGTCAATCAGTTTCTGGCAGAACATCCTCCTCGTGACTTTCTTATCGTAACCCTGGGCGCTGAATCTCTGGAGTTCCATCGTGACATCGTATCGGCAACATGAATTGGCTAACGGACTGACGGTGGTCGCCGAGTGCAACCCTCAGGCTTACACGTCCGCATTTGGGTTTTTCGTCAAAGCGGGCTCTCGAGATGAGAGTGAGGAGATTGGAGGCGTAAGTCATTTTCTTGAGCACATGGTGTTTAAGGGCACGCCGAATCGTACGGCCGAGCAGGTGAACCTTGAGCTGGACGAACTGGGATCGAATTCCAATGCTCGCACCAGCGAGGAAAGCACGATCTACCACGCGGCGGTACTGCCAGAGTTTCAGTCTCAGATTGTGGAATTGCTGAGTGATACGATGCGTCCATCGCTTCGACCGGAAGATTTTGAAACTGAGAAACAGGTGATCATCGAAGAAATCAAAATGTACGCCGATCAACCTCCTTATGGAGGTTTCGAGCGAATCATGGCCGAGTTCTTTGGCGGTCACCCATTAGGTCAGAGCGTGTTGGGAACGACCGAAACCGTTTCTGCCCTGACGCCAGATCAGATGATGGAATATTTCCAGCAACGTTACAGCCCATCGAACATTGCCCTGGCGGCATCAGGAAATATCGACTTTGATCATTTGGTCGAGGACGCTGAAAAGTTCTGTGGTTCATGGGAGCGTTTTGATGCGCCTCGCTCGGTTCGAAAAGCGGACTATCAGTCTGGATTTGTCTCGATGCATCAGCCGGTTTCCAGTCAACAGTACATTCTGCAGTTGGCTCCCGGCCCAGCGACCAATGATGAAGATCGCTTCGCGGCCCGATTGATGAGTACCATCGTCGGTGACGATAGCGGCAGTCGAATGTACTGGGAGTTTCTCGATTCAGGAGTGGCCGAATCAGCCGGAATGGGCGGTTACGAATTTGATGGAAGTGGTTCTCTGATGACTTTCCTCTGTTGTGAGCCGGATCGTGCTCAGGAGAGTTTGAATCGACTGTTGAAACTGCAGCGAGACGTCAAGTCGAATGGAGTCACTCAGCGAGAACTTGAACTGGCCAAGCGAAAAGTTGCCTCGCACATCGTGCTGGCCAGCGAGCGAACAGAGACTCGCATGTTCAGTGTAGGATCTCAGTGGTTGACGGGATTGCCATACCGCACTGCGGCGGAAATTGCAGCATCCTACGAAGCGGTCACGCTGGCTCAGGTCAACGAAGCGTTGGAAAAATGGACGCTGGACACAAACATGACACTCGTGGTTGGGCCGTGCGAAGATCTTGCTGCCGCCGTTTGAACCAACAATACGATTTTGTTTCGATCCTGTTTAACCAACAGACCGGCGATCAGGTTCTAGCCCGGATATTTCGTAGGCCGGCAACAAGGTCTCGAAAACGCTGCCGTAACTTTGCAAACCAGAAAGTTGTCAAAAACAGTCTGTCATTCTCGACG
>CAYXWX010000174.1:0-4776 GCA_964468915.1 uncultured Pirellulaceae bacterium | reverse complement strand
AACGGGTTAATGTACGACAGCGTGTCGTATATTGCGCAAGGTTACGCTGCCAGAATTTCGTGGATTGCCTTGCTTGACTGATTCGACTGTAACGCAGTGCAATCAAGCTTGCAATCAATGTCTCGGATTAACCATGAAAATCCAACTGACTTCCGGTCATTTACGTTTCAATTGGATAATGTTTCTTAGTTCTCAGAACGCTTCAAAAGCGATAAAACAAGAATAACGCAGTGCTGAGCAATCGGATCGGGTTGCTTTAGTTCGCTGTTCATTGAGGAAATATGCTGGCAGTCGATGCTGGCAAACGATGAATGGGGTGGAGCGGCGTTCTCGGACTCTGGTACTCTCAACAGATATCCGTATGAACAGAAAAGCATCGGGAAGAGTTTTACCGATCCTTTTCCAGCAGGTGAATCAGCAACAGGGCGGTTGCAGTATTTGCCGAGACGGGAACTTTTTCCGAGGCCTCAATGAGCGGACATGGAAGTCCGAAATCGATTGCCCCCACGTGGGCAGTTCGTGTTGATCGAGCCAACGTGTCGAGCGTGTTCTTTCGCTTGTCACGTTTACTGTTGTGCGCTGTTATCGGTTGGGTTTCGGCGATTCACTTTGGGGCTGCTGACGTGGCGGGGCAGTCTTCACGAGCCGATTCAAGTTCGAATCAAGTCAGTCTGAGGCTGAGAATTTCGTTGGGTGGTGGAGCAGCCACGCGTTGGGCAGGCAACATATCGGTCGAAGGAGATTCGGCTGCTTTCTCAGATCTTTCTCCATGTGGGCTCAACGCGGATGCGACCGCGGCGATGCGACTGCAACAAGACAGGATCGAAATATCGCATGTCGTTGCAACAAACTACAACGGGATTGACGTATCGCTGAATGGTTCCATTGAATCAACGTTAAAAGTGGAACTGGCTCCAGCCGATCAACCGGACGAGAGTACCGTTTACTCGTTTCCTGTGAGTAGCTTGATTTCTAAAGGTGATCATCGAAGCATCGACCAAACTGGAAACCGTTGCTCGATCATTCGAGTTCCAGGGGACAAGTTGACTTTCGAGGTCGACCGACCGCATCTGGTTTTCCGACCGGGCGAGAAACTGGATTTTGTGGTGGGAGCAAATCGTACCGCATTCACTTCAACGGTTTGCCAATGTCGCTTCGCCGTGACGGACGCTCGAAAATCCAAGAGTGCGCTCACTCCTTGGAATGGTTCGGTCTCGCTGACTTGTGATGAGTCGGGGTCGGCGGATGCTGAGACCGCGAGTATCGAAGTCCCATCCGACGAGGGTGTTTACGATCTTGTGTTCGAACTGCAGCCGAGCGGTTTCCCAAACAGTTTGCCTGGTGGTTTCACCGGCCAGCCAAAGTTAATCCGAAAAGTTCAGTTCGTTGTGCTGGCGGACTCCGTTCCATCGAGGTCGAGGTTGACTTTCCGAAGAGGTGTATGGAAACCGTTTGCTCGTTTCTCGCCCCGTGAGTTGATCGAATCAGGGGGAAACGCGTGGACGAATCCACTGACCAGTTCAATTGCTCAATTGAAATCGAGAACGCGGGGACGAAAAGAAAGTGACCAATTTTACGGGAACAGGCGGCGGAAGCTGGTCGAGACGGCAGGCGGCGCTGCCATGCAGCTGGCACCGGGCGGTTGGCAGGCGATCCCGATTGCAGCGCCCGCAGGAAAAGGGCCTTGCTTGATCGAAGTGGACTGTTTGGTTGAGGGCGAAGCAGCGTTGGGAATCAGTCTTCTTCAGTTCGACGCGGTTGGCCAGGTTTCGGCTTTGCCTCAGGATTCAGGTTTGATTGCTCAATCATCCCTCGTCGGAAACAACTCACCAACCACGCAAACGTACCGTCTGTACTTGTGGCCCAACGAATCGACCGCGTGGTTGGTGTTGGCGAATCGTCATGCGAATCAAAACTCGAACTTGCTTGATGTTCGTGTGCTTTCCGGCCCCGACCGAATCCCGGTGCCCGTCCAGCCGAAGGCAATTTCGACACGGAAATCCGAATTGCCCACGCGAGGCATGATGGCGTTGCTCGAATCTCCAACGTTTCCAGAGAATTTTGGGGCCAGCGAGTACGTGGATCCCTCCGTCGGGCAGCCGCTGGATGACTGGGTGACATTTTACGAGGGTGTCGATCGTTTGATTCAACACTTGAAGGCTCGAAATCTGGCGGGTGCGTTTGTCACGGTCCTTTCAGATGGCAGCAGTCTGTATCCCAGTGCGACACTGCAGCCAGGGCCGTTGTACGATACGGGGTGCTTTCTGAGTGGTGGCAACGACCCCATGCGTAAAGACGTACTTGAGTTGATGTTTCGAATGTTTCAGCGAGAGCAGTTGAAATTGATTCCGGTGGTCTCGTTCAATGGTCCTCTGTCTGGGTTGGAGCAGTCATCGGGGTCAGAGTTGGTTGATTACAACGGCAGGCGGTTGCCAGCCGAGGGAATCGACAATTTGCCTCGATACAACCCGTTGGATTCTGCGGTTCAGCGTGAAGTGGAAAAAGCGATCGAAGAGTTGGTTAATCGTTATCGGCATCATGAAATATTTCGCGGCGTTGCGGTGACCTGTCGACCGGATACGGTGACGCTGTTGCCCGGTCAACAGTGGGCCTGCGACGAATCGACGATTAAACGTTATCTGAACACGACGAACATCGACGCGGCTGGTCTGAGCAACTTGCGAAGCCATTCGGAACGAATGAATTTTCTGATGGGTCCTCAGAGAGAAAATTGGTTGGCGTGGCGTGCGGCAGAAATGAGGTCGTTCTATGGCAGGCTATCCGAAATCGTGAACAGATCATTGGCACAGGGGACACTGTATCTGGCTCCCGTGGATCTGTACCGAAATGCTGAGATTGCTGCGTCACTGAATCCTGAGCTGCACTCTTCTGCCGACTACGACAACGCGATGTTGCGGCTGGGATTTGATACTTCCCGGTTGTCAGAAGAAGCAGGGCGCTCATCCATCGTTGTGTTGAATCCTCATCGAGTTGCTTCCGCAGATACATTCGCGTCTCGGCGAGTCGATTCTCACGTGGCGGGATTGGATCAGATGAATGACTTTTTCCAGAATCGCGACCGTGTGGGCAACCTGTTTGTCCATCGAGGAAGCTGGGTTCATTTCGCCCAGTTAGAACAGGAACCACCTTTTAAAGATCAGCTGACTTCGCTGATGCGACGACAGCAATTGCTGCCGTTGGGGGACTTGAACCGACGACGATTCATCGAGCGGCTCTTTGCGACGGATTGCCAGACGCTGGTCGACAGCAGTTGGGGTATCCCTGTGGTCGAAGGCGACTCATTGAAGGAACTTGGCTACGTTTACTCACAATTGCCAGCCGCAAGTTTTACTGATGTCCAGGCAGTGGACATTGCAGATGATGTAGCGATATCCAATCGTTCTTTACCCGTGATTATCCGGCAGGCTTCGACGCCGAATCACGCCTGGTTCTATGCGGTTAACTCGTCGCCGTGGCCAATCAACGTTCGGGCTCAGGTAGGTATGGAGTCGACAACGGCAACAGATGCCGGGAACAAGGATGGACTGCTCCAGACAGGTCAGTTTCAACTACTTTCAGGCAAGCAGATGGAATCGGGTGTGTTGGAACCGTTCGACGAAAGCGGAAGCCAATACGTAGCGTTCACCGTTCCGCCGTGGAGTCTGATCGCAGGTCGCTCGGCGGTACCAGAGACTCAATTGCAGAAGTACTCCATCGAGTTCCCAGCGGAAGCTGATCTTCAAATGAAAAAGCAAATCTATCGCCTTCAATCGTTGCTGGTGCGCTCAACCGAGTCGCCACCCATCGAAGGTCTGGTGAATTCAGGTTTTGAGAACCTGGAAGCAGACGCTGCTGATAGCGGCGATGCGTCCCGCAGAGTTCAAAACACCGTCCCGGTAGGTTGGACCTGCAGTTCAGGTAAAGAAGGCGTATCGCATGTAAGACTTGATGCTTCGGATTCACATGAGGGCTCGTGTGCAATCCGGCTGATCAATGACGACGAAACGCCGGCGTGGATTCGAAGTAACGAGTTTTCAGCGCCCCAAACTGGACGGCTTTCGGTATCGGCATGGTTGAAAACGAACCAACCAGATCTGCCCTTGCCTTTGCGTATTTCGCTTGAGGGCGAGTCTGGTTCAGGAACGTACTATCGATTTGGTGAGATTGGCAGCACGGCGTCAATAGAGAAAGCGAATCAGGCAGGTGAGCGGTGGCAGCGGTTCGCAGTTCATTTTGATGACTTGCCACTTGACGATCTGGACCGCCTGAGAGTCGGTTTCGATCTGATGGGCCCCGGGTCCGTGATGATCGATCAAGTGGAAATCTTTGATCGCTGGCTCGACGAGAACGACTCGAAAGCAATGACTCAGTTACTGGCAACAGCCAGTACGCTGCTGTCTACACCTGCGACGTATGATCGATGTCGTCGTCTTCTGGAAAGCTACTGGCCAAGATTCCTGACCGAGTACATTGAGGAATCGCGAGGTCAGTTGGCGGTAAACGAGCGAGCTGACGAAGGGGTCGCGGACGCTAGAGTGGAACGTGGTACGAAGGCACGTGCCCGATCCGTATCGTGGCCAATCAAAGGAGCGTTGGAGAATCAGAATGATGGGCCAGCGAGTCCGAATATGGAAACGGAAGAGGGGGATCGCTCCCACGAGGAATCGCTTTTGAAAAAATCACCGGCGGAGCAGCGGGAAGCAAGATCAGCTCAAAACAAGTTCCGCTTTCCCAGTGTCTTCACACCTCGCTTACCAACGTCGCGTTAGCTTCGAT
>CAYXWX010000173.1:0-5007 GCA_964468915.1 uncultured Pirellulaceae bacterium | reverse complement strand
AAACGAGACCCTCCGCAAGTAACAACCCTAAAAACGAGTTGGAACAAAGCACTCGCCCACGCAGAAATCTGAATCCAACTTGATGTCTTCAGATTTTCTGATTGGCTGAATCCGCAATCTCAACTGGTTCACTTCCATCGGTTTTCTTGATTCCAATCCCCAGAAAACCAAACGCGATGGTCATCAACGGGCTGATCCAGTTGAACAAACAAAACGGAGCGAATGCAAGCGTTGCGACGTCCAACGTGCCTGCTTGAAAAGCTCCGCAAGTATTCCATGGAACCAGCACGCTGGTGACCGTGCCGGAATCTTCAAGCGTGCGGCTGAGATTTTGTCCTGCCAAACCGCGATCTTGATAGGCCTGTTTGAACATTCGCCCCGGTACCACGATGGCCAGATACTGATCCGATGCCGTCACATTGATGAACAAGCAACTGCCCGCCGTGGTCGCGATAAGGGATCCGGTCGATTTTGCAAACTGCATTAGTGATCGCGTGATCCGTTGTAGCAAGCCACAAGTTTCCATTACCCCACCGAAAGTCATTGCACTGATGATCAACCAGACTGTGTTGAGCATCCCCGACATTCCTTTACCTTGCAGTAACTCGGTCGCAAAACTGTTCTCCGAATCGAGCGTCACCTTGTTGGCCATGGTTTCAACAACAACGCTGTACGCTTGCTTCAAGTAACTACCCTCAAACCCCAATGCAGTTGCGATTTCACGGATGATGTCAGGTTGGAAAACGACTGCGAATAAACCTCCCATCAATGTTCCCACCAGCAACGCGGCCAATGCATGGACTCGGCACAACACCAAACCGAACACGGTCAAAGGAACGATCGCCAACCATGGCGAGAGCCAGAATTTCTGATCGATCGCTTGCAACAACGTGTCGGCCTGATCATTAACGGCTTGAGTTTCCCCAGCCCATCCTACCGCCAGATACACTGCCAGAGCGATTGCCATCGAGGGCACGGTCGTCCAAAGCATGTGACGAATATGAACGAACAACGGCACGTCGACCATCGCGGCAGCAAGGTTCGTGGTGTCCGAAAGCGGCGAGATCTTGTCCCCAAAATACGCTCCCGAGATCACAGCACCAGCCGCCCACGCTTCCGACACTCCCAGCGCTTTAGCGACCCCCAACGAGGCAACTCCGACCGTCGCCACCGTCGACCAGGAACTTCCGCTGGCCAATGCAACGATCGCGGAAACACACGCGGCTGCAAACAGGAAGTATTCGGGCGACAACAGCTTCAAACCCAGCCAGACCATCCCCGGCACAATCCCACTGATCATCCACGTACCGATCAACGCTCCGATGACCAGCAAAATCAGGATCGCACTCATTGCCGAATGCACGCTGCGGGCAATCCCCTCGGCCATCGCATCAAAACTGACGCCATAAAATCGTCCGACGATTCCCGCCACCAACGCCGCCAGCCAGAGAGCGATCTGATTGGAACCGAAGGTCGCATCGTCGGCGAAAATCGAAACATTGATCGCCAACAGAGAAATCAACACGATCACTGGCAGCCAGGCAGCCCAAAGCGCGATATCTGGAATTTCCGTTTGGGAGCCGGACGAGATGGATTCAGGCGGCATGAGGTTTCTGAGCGGCGGGTCGGACAGTTGATTCTTCAGCCCGCTTATTATGCCGCGAAGCCAACTTCCTTCCCAATGGCAATGTCACGACAAACCTGGCTCCGGGCGAGTGACTTTCATCCAGCGAAAGATCCGCCCCATGCAGTTGAGCGATTCGCCACGCTTTGGAGAGCCCAAACCCGAGCCCTCGACCAGCTTCGCGACCCGAATAAAACGGGTCAAACAAATGGCGCTTTGCCAGCTCCGACACACCAACACCATCATCAGTCACGGAGAACTGAAGTTCCTCGCCCTCGCGTTGCCGCACTTCTAACTCGATAGTGCCCTCGGTTTCAATTGCTTCCATCGAATTCTTGATCAGAGAATGCAACAACACGGCAAACTGGCCGGGATCGATTTCGACTGGTTTAAGATCCGGCCCAAGCGTCACCGAAAAATCAATTCGCTTCGCGCGGAACTGTTGCTGCCGCGCCAAAGAAGTTTCCACATCGCGAATCACCGACGGAATCAATAAACGAAGTTCCGTTTGGCGGATGTGCAGCTGCGGAGGATTCGCAAACAGCATCATGTCCGAAATCATCTCGTGAGCCCGCATTGCCTGCTCGTAGATCGTCGCCAGTTTTTGCCGCCGATTCAGGTCGGGCTCTGTCGGAATCATCGTCTGGGCTCGACTGGCAATATTCGCCAGCGGATTATTGATCTCGTGGCTGGCTCCGTAGGCGAGCTGCTTCATCGATTCGAGTTTTTCCTGTTGCAGTCGCTCAGCGAAGCGTTGGTCACTCTCATTTGTCTGGGCCTTCAGACGCAGTAACTCACTTACTTGCATTGATTCAACAGGACGTTCATCAACAAGCCATCGATTCGCGATTCGTTCCCGTTGAGCGGTACCGCGCGAATCGAGCTTTCTGAATTTCGGCAGCTGCATGTCTTCCGGCAGCCAGTCCGGAACACTGGATTTTAAATGATCGGATGAGTGTCCCGATGCGAAGGCAGCAAACCGGACCAGATGTTTGCGTAGCTTGTTGCCGCCTTTGGATTTCATCCAAGCCGCTGCTGCCATAGAAGTCGCGGTCGGATTGAATACTTTCTGAACCACAACCGGGAAGGCATCGGACATCATCCGCTCGACGATGCGCGAAACAAGGTCCGCTTTGCACCACGGCAACAAGCTCTGCCAATCGGACGCCGCGTCTCCAACAGAGGCGTGATACTCAACACATGCCGTTAAAAAAACTGCTGGGTTGGAACGAAGCACCAGCTCGAGTGTTTCGTCCTGACCTGCAATCAAACCAATCCAGTCACTGGACGGGCAGGGTAACTGCAAAGTCGCATGGAGATTCTGTTGCGACCAGCGAATTGGAGGAAGCAGCAACATGAGCCAGAACTTCGCAAATCGAAACAGATAAAAACTGCCATACGCAGGTGCAGCAATTCGAAAAAGGGAGGCTCCGTCCGAGCCGCAGCCGTGTTTATCGCGAAAGCATTGAAGCATACCTCGGACGCGGCTCGGACGGAGCCCTCGCCCTCCCAACTCTCAGCGACCGTTGTCACGCAAGCAGGTCAACAGTAGCGTAACCCAATGCAGGCCGCATGCTATCCGGTTGCCGAGGTGCCTTCCATTTCCAGCATCTGACAGCCACGCTCGACCAACGCGTCAACAGCGAATGGCTTGTTCATGAAATCATCCGCGCCTGCAGCACGCAGGTCGGCGATCTTGTTTTGCTCGACCATCCCGCTGATACAGATAATCTTGACGGACTTCATGGTCGGATCGTTGCGAACCCGCTGACAGACTTCCTTGCCATTGATATCGGGAAGCATGACATCCAGAACAACCAGGTCGGGACGAAACTCCTTGACCAGCATTCCCGCCCCAAAACCGTTGTTGGCTGTTTTGATATCAAAACGACCGTCGCGGGCGAACGCATCCTGCATCAAGTCCACCAAATCCTCGTCGTCATCAACGATTAGAATTTTTCGCTTGCCGCTCTCGAGGGCCTCAGTCGGAATTCCGTTTTCCTTCATGAACGCGTACAGCTGCTCACGAGGAATTCGGCGGAAACGGCTGCCGGGCACCCGGAAACCTTTCAGACTACCGTTGTCGAAACAGCGGATGATTGTCTGCTGACTGACTTTACAGATCTTGGCTGCTTCGCCCGTCGTGAAAACTGTTTTAGCACTCATCAGGACCATCCCTCTCCGTAGTGGTCTGTTCGTTTGTTTTCTTTTCAACAGAGAACGTTCTACCGGCATCAAGCCAGCTTCTCTATCGAACCAATCCCTTTTCGTGTTAACCGTGCAGTCAACTCAAAACACGGCCTTGTCGCAAACTACGGCAACACTCTAACTGGCACTGACAGCCACTCCCCCCGAGGTTGCCAACCTTGCCAACACGCCCGGATTATATCCAAACCGCGAAGTCGGTCAACATTGATCATTTTGGCGCAAACCCAGCGTTTTCGGCAGCTTAGCTGAAATGCCCTGCTGAGTTGGCAATTTTTGTCAACAAAGATATCCACCGACAGCCGTTTTCAGTTACCAATCCTACGCGTTGGCGCTCATTACACGCGTGCACGACAAGATGATCTGTTCTCTGACTCGTTGAATATTGCTACTTTCTGACGCGATGAATCCAGAGAATTAACGCTATCGCCCAATCGCGGCCACTGATCGATGAACAACTTGAGCAGCTGTGTAATCCGGACCCTCGCTTATTGCTGTACGCTGACGCTGTTTTTCTGCGGGGCAGGTTGCGGCACGACCATCAATCGTGTGGCCACTGAGCAACTTTTGCTTTCCGATGCAATCGACGACGCCGTCAGCCAGGTCGACTTCTCGCATTTTCGCGGACAAAGCTGTTACCTGGACACGGCTTACCTGAAGCAGAATCAGAAAACCGGCATCATTAATACCGAGTACATCGTCAGCTCGTTGCGACAACAGATCGTTACCGCCGGAGCTTTGCTTCAAGAACAACGAGCCCATGCCGATATCGTGATCGAGCCTCGGGTGGGAGCCCTTGGAACCGACGGGCACGAGATCGTGTACGGAGTCCCTCAAGGCGGCTCGATCGCGGGTGCCGCATCGGCGTTATCGAACACGCCCGTTCCAGTTCCGGCAATTCCAGAAATTGCGTTTGGAAAAAATGACTCGCAGTCCGGGATCGCAAAAATCTCAGTGTTTGCTTACGACCGAATCTCTCGGCAGCCGATCTGGCAATCCGGAATCGCCAAGGCCGAAACCACCAGCAACAACACGTGGGTTCTTGGAGCCGGTCCCTTCCAGAAAGGCACTGTCTACGAGGGCTTACGCTTCGCCGGTCGCAAGCTACCCGAACATCCCGGCCTGCCGATCGAGGAAAGTGAAACCGCAACCTACGAAGTGGAACGTCATTTTCATCG
>CAYXWX010000172.1:0-5009 GCA_964468915.1 uncultured Pirellulaceae bacterium | reverse complement strand
ACGACTGATTTGACCACCACGGCCGGCTACGAAGCAGTCAAGCAAAAGCTGGACGTACAGAATCTGGTCGATTACATGTTGGTCAATTTTTACGCCGGGGTGGATGACTGGCCACACAACAACTGGGTCGCAGCCAAAAATCGAGTCGCCGACAGCCCGTTCCGGTTCTACGTATGGGATGCGGAAATTGCGATGAATCAGCTGGGGTACAACCGCACCGGAGTTGATGATGCAAACTCATCAGCCGAATTGTACGACCGGCTACGAGTCAATTCAGACTTCCGCCAGTTGTTCATTGATCGAGCGTTATTGCATCTGTCAGAGGGTGGGGCTCTGTCGCCCGAAGCTTCGATTCAGCGTTACACCGAGCTGGGCGACTGGGTCAAGCAGGCCCTTGTAGCCGAGTCAGCGCGATGGGGCGATGTACATCCGTCGGTTCCGTTGACCGTCGATAACCAATGGCAAAACGAATTCAACTGGATCACGAATACGTATCTGCCGCAAAGGACCGACATCTTTACTGGTCAACTGCAATCGGCCGGACTTGCTTCGAACCTTGCCGCCCCAACATTTGGAACGCCCCCTGGCCAGGTTGCTGCGGGATCAACGATTGACTTGATTAACAATCAATCCGGTGCAACGATTTACTTCACGACCGACGGCACCGACCCACGCGAATCGGGAGGCGCCGTGTCCGGCTCTGCTCAGGCTTACAGCACCGCGATTCCTGTCAACGGTGTGACCAACATCGCAATGCGAGTTCTGTCTGGTGGAAATTGGTCTGGTCTGGTTTCAGGTTTGTTCCTGCTTGCCGAACCAGCCGCCGCCGACAACCTTCGCGTGACCGAGCTGCATTACAATCCTTCTGATCCGACGCCGGGTGAAATGGACGCCGGTATTACCGATGCCGACAGTTTCGAATTTCTGGAATTGAAAAACGTCGGCACTCAATCGATTGACCTCAATGGCGTATCGATCGGCGGCGGAATCGAGTTTACCTTTGCCGACACAACGATCCTTCAGCCCGGAGAGCAGGTTGTTATCGCTGCCGACCAACCCGCGTTCTGGCTCCGCTACGGATTTCAGCCGCGCGTTGTTGGTGAATACTCAGGGCAACTGAACAACGGAGGTGAAGATTTACTCGTGCGGGATACGAACAACAATTTAGTCCAGGCTTTCACCTATCAGGACGGAAACTCTGCAGCGGAAGCAGGCTGGCCGACCACCCCAGACGGTTCCGGACCATCGTTGGTCGTTGTCGACACGTCAGGAGACTACTCCAGTCCGATCACCTGGCGTGCGAGTGTACTGCCAGGCGGCACTCCATCGGCACCACGGTTTGTGGCCGCAGACATTTATCGTGACGGCCACGCGGCCGATCTTCCTGATCAGCTTGTTCGTCCAGATCAAATTGCACAGCTCGAAGTGAGGTTTGATCAGGATGTCACTTTCGACGAAACAGCACTGACCTTGCGCAGCCTGACCGAAGGAGGAACCTTGATCGATCTTTCGGATGCGCAGTTTGAGTATGTTGCATCCACAAACAGAGCGACGTGGGATCTGAGTTCTCTTGCTTCGCCTCTGTCAGCCGGCTTTTATCAAATTCAAATCAACTCAAGTGACATTTCTTCCGTTGCGTCCGGCGTAGGCTTGGGCATTGACATCAATGAACAGGTTTATGTCGCATTACGCGGCGACGCGAACTTAGATGGAAGAGTCGACATTCTTAACGACGGTTTTACTCTGGTTCAGAACCTAGGCACCGATTCAACTCTGGCGTGGACGGACGGAGACTTTAACGGCGATGGCGAAGTCACAATCTTGGGTGACGGATTTGCACTCGTCCAGAACCTAGGTGCCTCAGTCGTTCCAATCGAGAACCAATCCACATTCCAGTTGCAGGCCATAGGTGAAGGATCGAGCTTCGAATCGACCACCGCCAACGTTTCATTCTTCGTTGAAACACAGCTGGATGATGACGATCAGAAGAAGCAAAAAGACGCAACCAATGCTTATGCTCAACACGATCTACTGATGGCCGAAGAGGATATTCTTGTTCTTTCATGATTGATGTCTCAATTGAATTTTCGGGGTGGCCACGCGATGCCACAAGCGTTTGCTTGCGTAAAACGGGAACGCCAACGCATAAATATTCATGACAAACGACTGCTTCGCCTTACTAAAACGACGTGTTGATTTAGTGCCGATCATAATTTCGATTAAAACATCAAAATCCGAAACGTAAGTGAGGGACAAAGGATACCTCGTTGACACAGCGGGTTGTGATTAAATCAACACGCCGTAAAACTTGGGGTTGGCACTTCATTTTGATTCGAGCTGGGCAAGCTATTCTTGAGGGCCAACCCCAAAATCGTGGTTTGACAAAGCACTACAAGCTCAAGGTTCAACAACGCTCGCCTGTCGCAAAACGACAATCGATATTTAACCAAAGCTGGATTCACGATTGGTAAGATTAGGGTTTGAACCGCGATTTTACGTCCTCCACCCCTATAATTGACGTGTCGTAATCCAACCAAGATGGACGCAAGGAAAGTCATTGATGATCTCCAACCTGTATCAAATCACTCTTTTCGCAGCATTTTTATCGTTGCTCTCTCCCGCACTGGTGAGTGGCGAGGATAATCGGCCGCTGAACATCCTGGTTTTGTACGCGGATGACTGGCGTCACGATACGTTGGGCGTTGCGGGAAATCCGGTTGTCAAGACGCCAATTCTTGACGGACTGGCTCGCCAAGGAGTCCGCTTCACCGAGAATTGCGTAACTACCTCAATTTGTGGTGTCAGCCGAGCGACTTTGTTCACCGGGCAGTACATGTCGCGTCACGGCTGCCGGAACTTCAGGATATGGGAAACGCCGTGGAGCCAGACCTATCCGGGTTTGCTTCGTGAGAACGGATATCACGTCGGCCACATCGGAAAATGGCACAATGGCAAGTTTCCAGAAAAGCACTTTGACTTTGGTCGAGCGTACTCGGGCACTCACTGGATCGAAAACCCAGACGGTTCGAAGATTCATGTCACTCAGAAGAACGAAAACGACTCGCTTGAGTTTCTGCGTCAACGGCCAAAAGACAAGCCCTTTTGTCTAACGCTCGCGTTCTTTGCGACTCACGCCGAAGACAAAAACCCACTTCAGTTTCTACCTCAGCCAGAGAGTATGGAACTGTATGCCGACACAACGATTCCCGTGCCCGTCAACGCAACGGAAGAGTCGTTTCGTCGACTGCCTGAATTTGTCGCCAACGAGAAAAATGAAGGGCGTAACCGATGGCACTGGCGTTTTGATACGCCGGAAAAGTTTCAGACGATGATGAAAAATTACTATCGTCTGGCAACGGAAGTGGATACAACCTGCGGCCGAGTCTTACAAGAACTTGAACAGCAGGGCGTGCTGGACAACACACTGGTTATCTTCACAACCGACAATGGATATTACCATGCCGAACACGGTCTGGCAGACAAGTGGTACCCTCATCAGGAAAGCATTCGCGTTCCCCTGATTATCTGTGACCCTCGCATGGCCGAGCACAACGTCGGGAAAACCAATGACCGATACACGCTCAGTGTTGATCTGGCACCGACGATTCTTGCTGCTGCAGGCGTCGACGCCCCGGATTCGATGCAGGGCAGCGATATCAGCCAACTGTATTGTACCGGTCAATCCGAAAATGATGCTTTGCCAGAGTGGCGAGACGAATTTTTCTATGAGCACCCGATGTTCAAGAGTGTCGACTTTATTCCTGCCTCCGAAGCGCTTGTCCGAAAAGATTTCAAATACTTTTACTGGCCCGACTTTGACAGAGAGCAGTTATTCGACATCAAGGCCGATCCGCATGAGGAAAATGATCTGGTGGGCAATCCGGAGTACGAAGTGCAGCTTGCTGAGATGAGAGATCGGTTTCGTGAATTGAAAATGGAAGCGAAGTAGTCGGCTCAATGAATACGAACGCATATATCGGGGTCGATCTTGGTGGAGAAAGCGGTCGCGTGATCGTTGGCTCGTTCGACGGCCAGAAGATCCAACTTGAAGAGAAGCATCGTTTCAAAACGGGAGGGATCGATTTCGAGGATTCTCTTCGTTGGAACGTAACGGGCTTCTTCGAGGAAATTCTGCACGGGCTTTCTGTCGCGGCAACGTCAAACAAGTCGATCATCAGCGTGGGAGTCGATACGTGGGGCGTTGACTACGTGTTGCTGGACTGCCATGACGAAATACTGGAGCTTCCCTTTCACTATCGCGATCGTCGAAACGCAGGAATGCTGGATGCGGTGACAGGCCAGATCGGAAAAGAGAAAATATTCTCTCAAACCGGTATCCAGTTCATGGAAATCAACACGCTCTATCAGCTTGCGGCACATCGTCGAGCGGGAGACAGCCTGGATCGTGCCAAACATTTTCTAACCATCCCCGATTACTTCCACTGGAGTCTGTGCGGATCAAAGTCGGTCGAATTTACCAATGCCACGACAACGCAGTGCTTCGACCCGTCCACTCGCACGTGGGCCAAACCAATGTTGACCGAACTTGGAATCCCAACAGACATTTTTCCGGAAACCGTTGAACCGGGCACCAATCTCGGTCCGCTTCGCGAGTTCGTTTCGGCAAAGACCGGGTTGGGAGAAATCTCAGTCGTGGCTCCCGCGACGCACGATACAGGCTCGGCCGTCGTGGCCATTCCTGTGAATTCAAGTGAACAGCTCAACTGGGCCTACATCAGCTCGGGGACGTGGTCGTTAGTTGGCATCGAGACAGATCACCCTGTTCTTTCTGCGGAGGCACTTGCGGCGAACGTCACCAATGAGGGCGGCGCCGATGGAACGTGGCGTTTGCTGAAAAACGTGATGGGACTGTGGATCGTTCAGCAGACTCGCGAAGCGTTTTTACGACGAGGTTTTGAAAAATCTTACGAGGAATTGGCTGCCATGGCCAAAGCGTCACCGTCCCCCGGCGTTTACATCGACCCGGATGACCCCTCGTTCCTGAACCC
>CAYXWX010000171.1:0-5090 GCA_964468915.1 uncultured Pirellulaceae bacterium | reverse complement strand
TAGTGCTGAATTGATCTCAATCCTGACTGAACATGGACCTGTCATGAAGAAGCCGCCTCCGGGAACCGCCGAAAAACTTGCCCAGATGAATCTGGCAACCATCTACCCGCTGTACGTTGCCAAAGTTGAAAAGAAAGGCAGAACCAAAAACGAGTTGCATCAAGTCATCAAGTGGCTTACTGGCTACGATGAAAAGAAGTTGAAATCTTTAATCAAAGATGAAGTGACCTTCGAGACGTTTTTCAAGCAAGCCAAACTGAACCCGAACGCTCATCTGATCACGGGCGTTATCTGTGGTTACCGAGTCGAAGAGATCGAAGATCCATTCATTCAGCAATGTCGCTACCTGGACAAACTGATCGACGAATTGGCCAAGGGAAAGAAAATGGAGAAAATCCTGAGAGGTGAATGAAATTCACCATGATCCTTCTCTCGGCAACTCGCACAGATCAGCTTACCTCAACTCCAACAGCCTGAATCTGTTGGCAGTTTCATTGATTTTCGAAACCAATGATGTCCAGCTCGCCGCCGCTGGTAATACCGAGGTTATCCAATTGGTCTGACCCCGGTCCACCATTCAGCTCGACTTCACCGACTGCGGATACATCCAGCACCAACAGTTCATCGTCCTCAGTTCCCATCAGAACTTCCAGCGCTCCGCCCGCACTGACTTCTTCGAGATTGACAGTGTCTGAACCCGCGGCAGAGGTAATGGACAGCTCGCCGATCGTCGTGCTGTTGGTGACCTCGATTCCGTCGTTTCCAACTGAACCGGAGACATCCAGCAGACCGGCAATGACGCCATCAATTGCAACACTGTCGTTTCCACTAAAGGTCTCCACATCAAGTTCACCCCCAACGGTCGTTGCAGCAACTCGAATGATTTCTCGGCTGGATCCGCCCAGCACCTCAAGTGTTCCGCCTACCGAGACTCCATCAATTCTTAGATTCATCACATCCGAGCTCCCTGCGATAAAAAGATCCCGTCCGATCTGCCAATTGGTGATTCGGATAACTTCCCTTCCAGCACGCCCAAAAACGTCAAGATCTTCGCCAATGTCACATGGTGTTCTGGAACTTAGCAGTCGATCAGTGCCCCCACCAAGGTCGACGTTAACACTCTGCGCTGAAATTCCGGAAAGCACAACGCGATCATCGTCGCCGGCAGTCGAAATATTCAACTCGTTGATCGCGAAATTCCCAACCACGATCCGACGCTCGCCATTGACCGTCGTTCCAGCTCTGCCTCTGACAATAATGTTCCCGTTTGACGACTGAGCGACCACAATGTTATCCGGACCGGAGTCACCCGTGATCACGATGTTGTTACCCTCCACAACGGCGACGCTTACGTCGTCAGCAAAACTCACCGATACCACAAGCGAGAAAATTGCCACCACCATTGTGCCATTAGCCAAAATTCGATTTCGCATGATAAACCCCAAAAGTGAAAGTTCTTGAAACGTGGGAAAGTGATTGTCTCATCTCATACGTAAAATACGGAAAAACGGCCCATAGACAACAACAAAAAATCGAACGCTTTTCATTGAAAAAACAAATACATCGCACCACAGGTTTCCTTGTGACAACCAGAGCCCTTCGGCTGGTGGACGTCAGGATCAGCCATCCTGGAAAGTCGCAGCGTCAGCTCCACACGATCACTTCGCGGCGACCATCAGAATGCGGAACGATCGATCTTGAGATAGATTGTTTTCAAACAAACCATTCGAGCTGACTGATGCAAGCTTCAGGAATTGCTTGCGTGGTCAGACGCAAGGATATAGACTCGCCAATGCACCTGTCGCATCGAGCCTTCAGACACGTGATTTTTTCATTGAGCCCAGCACTATGTCCGCGCAATCAGCATTTGCTTTATTCACGATTTGTCTCTTTTCCACACTCGCGAGCAATTCGAATTTCGTCCGCGCGCAGACATCACAACACTTGCTTGTTGAAGCCGAATCTTTTGACAACATGGGTGGCTGGGTCATCGATCAGCAGTTTATGGACCAGATGGGCTCGCCCTATGCGCTGGCACATGGCCTGGGAGTCCCGGTTCCTGACGCCGAAACAACTGTCTCGGTGAACAAAGCGGGCGAGTACCGAGTCTGGGTTCGCACCTTTGATTGGGTTGCTCCGTGGGGTGCCCCGGAACACCAGGCAAGTTTCAGATCTTCATCAATGGCAAACCACTTCCAACGACCTTCGGCACCGAGGGTGCAAAATGGCGTTGGCATGATGGTGGCACGACCACGCTTGGCGATAAAGCCAATCTGAAACTTCACGATCTGACCGGGTTCGAAGGTCGATGCGATGCAATCTTGTTCTCGGCGGATCTTGAATTTGTTCCACCAGACGGCGGCAAAGAGCTGGAATCATTTCGCGGCAAGCGACTCGGCTGGGACAAAGCACCTGCCGATGGTGGAACGTTTGATCTGGTGGTTGTCGGAGGAGGATTTGCTGGCTCCGCTGCGGCAATCACCGGTGCTCGACTTGGTTTGAAGGTCGCCTTGGTGCAGGACCGTCCGATGCTGGGAGGCAACGGCAGTAGCGAGGTACGTGTGTGGCCGCACGGCGTTTCCAACTTCGAACCCTACCCTCGCGTTGGCGATGTCGTCAACGAGATCAACCCGCACAAGGATATCAAGCAGGTTGACGACGTCAGGGCTCACGGAGAATTCGATGATCGCCCCAAGCTGAAACTGGCTCGAGCTGAACCCAATCTGACACTGATGCTTGAACAACGCGTCAACGCAGCCGAAGCAGTTGACGGTTCGGTTCGATCGGTGACCGCTCAGCACACGCGAACCGGGCGTCGGACTCGATTGGCCGGTAAACTCTTTCTGGATTCAACGGGCGACGGAGTACTCGGAGAACTGGTCGGTGCCGATTACGAAATGTCCAAAGACGGCCGCATGGGAACGACAAACATGTGGAACATCGACGAAACCGAGCAGACCGAACACGAGCTGAGATGCCTTTGCGAAGACTTTGATGACAAGCTGACACTGAACTTCACGCCTTCGTCGGAGGCTCAACCGTTCCCGCGTTGTCCGTGGGCGGCAGACCTGAGCGAAGTTGATTTTCCGGGAAGGAACAGAAAGAACACGTTTGGATCCAAAGGAGTCGACCAGCTGGGCACTTGGTTCTGGGAGTCTGGATTCAACAAAGATCCGATCGCCGACGGGGAATGGATTCGCGACCTCAACCTGCGAGCCATGTATGGTGCATGGGATGTATTAAAAAATGTTGACGGCCGGTACCCCAACCATCGACTTCGGTGGGCAGCCTTCATCGGAGGCAAACGAGAGTCTCGAAGGCTGATGGGCGATGTGATCTTGACCGCGGACGATTTTCGCGACGGCACGGTGTTTCCGGATGCCGCGTTTCCCTGCACCTGGCACATCGATGTCCATTCGCCGCATCCCGACTACTTCAAGGAAGACGATCCCAATGCGTTCTTCTCAACCTTCACGCGAGGCAAGAAATACCAATACGAACAACCTTATTGGGCTCCTTACCGATGTCTTTACAGTCGTAACATCGACAACCTGTTTATGGCAGGTCGAAACATCAGTGTCACTCAAACCGGGCTCGGCCCCGTTCGGGTGATGCGAACCTGTGGCATGATGGGCGAAATCGTCGCGATGGCTGCTTCAGTCTGCAAAGAACATCAGTGCTCGCCTCGAGATGTCTACGCTTCTCATCTGGATGAATTGAAATCTATCATGAAGGTCGGCGCTGGAAAGATGAAACCGGTCCAGGGGACGCGCTCACCCCGAGAAGTTCTACCGGCTGAGCATTGAGTTCGCCCGTGGGGCGTTGCTGGCTCTATGATTGTGGCCGCAACGCCACGATGCTCTGAAACAGCACCGGGCCTTTTTTCGCAAACCGGAAGAATTCAACTTGGTCCAGCTCCAGTCCGGCGACAGGAAAGAACGCCGGATAGTCATAATTCTCATGCCATGGGACCAGGCCCATCGTCCAGAACGATGCCATCGCCATCTTCAGATACAACAAGTTGAACGCTTTCGAAAGCAGATTTCCCTGCGGTAACGCAACATCGGCGATTAGATACTTGCCTCCCGGACGGACCAAAGTCGCAGAAAAGTTCAACATCTTCTGCATGTCGGGGCGGCGGAAAATGTTCAGGAAATAGTTTGCCGCCACGATGTCGTAATACGCTGTTCGATCGTGCTGGTATGCATCACCACAAATCAGCTCGACCTCCAAACCTTCCGCGTCAAAGCGACGTTGGACTCGCTCTAACATCCCTTGAGAAATATCAATACAAGTGACAATGGCTCCGGCACGCGCTGCCATGATCGCGTCCTCGCCGGCTCCGGCACCCAGATAAAGAACTTTGTCACCAGGCTTGATGAACTGAACCTGATAACGCTTGCTGGCGCGAATCTGATTGGTCGAATAGAACTTGGCACTTTTTTCGTAGAACCATGCGGCTCGATCGTAATTGCGCCCAAGGTTGGCGGGTTGTTCGGGCATTGGCAGGCAAAAAATCGCGGGTTGCAGTACGAAAACTGTGATTGTATCCGACCGCGGGCTTCTGGCGACAGAGGATTCCGTAACCTGCGTGGCTCAAGATCGTTATCCAGCATGTGTCACAGGCGCAAAAAAACGCCTGCGTTCCGATCGGGGAAGACGCAGGCGCCAGAGAGGTGATGCTTTGATTGTCGCCCCGTGGAGCCATGGGTTCCGGACGACGTCGCAGATCGCCCGGCTAACAATTTGCCATGCTGGGAAAAGCGATTTGCAAACAGAAAGTCGACATAGGCAGTTCCTCTTTTGAGATCCAGAGACGAGGTAACTTGAACAATGGACTTTACCCCGATTCTGAGCGAGACCCAAGCAAATTCATTTTTCGAGTCGATATTTTCTAAAAGTCGGGTTTCGAAAAGGCCACAATTGGCTGTTCAATCTATCAAGTAAACCTTGCCGATCAGGCACGCTAGCACCAATCGGCTAGGCTACGATCGACCTTGCTGTTTACGCGTGATCCTCCCACACTAGTGCTTTGTTCCAACTCGTTTTTAGGGTTGTTACTTGCGGAGGGTCTCGTTTTATTTTTTGCT
>CAYXWX010000170.1:0-5124 GCA_964468915.1 uncultured Pirellulaceae bacterium | reverse complement strand
TTCTTCGTCCGCCAGTTTGTTTTCGACGGCTTCGATCGCTCTGGTGATCACAATCTTCGTGTTCTCTACCGCCTGATCAGGACCTCCGTAGCGGGGGCGGCCTGGATCCGCTTTGGCCTTGGCAAGCAACTGCTTCAGCCAGGGCAACAGTTCAGCCGGTGGTTCGTCTAATTGACTGAGCAAAAACCCAATCCGAGCATCGGCATCGACCGGATAAGAACCGTTGACTCCGTTACCAAGCAGTTGATTGCTGGGCCAGTGGATATGTTTCTTCGTCCACGCGACCAATCGATCTTTTTCTGAACCAGACTGTTTGCCAACTTCAAACAAACGATTGGCTACGGGCTCAATTTTTTCGAATGGTAGTTCCTCCAGCGCGTACAACGCTGCGGCACGAAGTTCAGGCAAAGCATTTTTATCCGCCAAAAGATTCGCAAGATCCTCAGTCAGATTCGGATGCTCTGGGAATCCTCTTGCCATGGAAACGGCAACGAAGCCCCGTTTCATCGGTTGATCCGAATCGAACGCATTGGCGATCACCCGCTCCCATTCTATGGGCAATTCAAGCTTGGATCCTTGATTTGACTGAGTATAAAACTGAACGAAAGGATCCTTCTCAGGATCGAGGTTCAGCCCGACTTTTGAACCGACGTTCTCAATCGTACCGAACAAAGCTACTCGGCTGTTCTTATCACATCCTTCCACCGTCTCGAGCACGGCTGAAGCGATGTCAACCGCATGATTTTGTATTGCCTGAAAGTATTCGAATTGCCTGTCCGGATCATTCTCTCGCATGCTGCTGGGCATCCACAGCCACGTCAGAAACTCGCAGCTGTTTGCGGTTCCATTCCTGATTTCATCAATCGCAAACTTCATCAAATCGTCGGCCGAGAAACGACGCAGGATTTCAATGAACAAATGAGTCAATTCTCCGTCGCGGAAGTTGTTTTTGACTGTGCCGCCGGTGAGTTCTTTTCTGAATGGATCACCGCCCTCCATCGTCCGAGATCCATGCTTCCGCAGCAAAGGCTTGATCTCACTCAACACTTGTTTCTTGAGTTCCTCATCGCCTTGAGCCAGCTCGGCCACGGCCGCCAACGCATCGAACTTTGTTTTCAACTGACGATCGTTCTTGACGACATGCATCCATTGGTCAAACGTTCGTCCGGCATAGGTCGGGCCTGCTGCAACCGGTTTGACGCGTGTGTTCGCATGCGCCGCCGGACTGAACTTTATTTGCGGTGGAACATACGCTCCTCCCATTGAACCCGGGTTGCCGAATTGAGCTGGAATGTTCTGACTCTCGACTCGTGAAAGCACATTCATACTTGGACGAGCTGGAATCTCAGGTACGCCGGTGACTGATTGATTGACAAGGTCGACTGTTTCCCGACCCGACACGGTCGCCAAAGCTTTGATGAATTCTGCACTGAGTGGTGCCTTTGCAGTGTGGATCGAACCATCGAGCAGTGCAAATATCAATCGAGCATTCCCGTTCGCAAGATCTTCATTGACAGAAACCGCATTAAAGTGCCAATCATCTGGCTTCGTCCACTCTAACGCCCTTTCTTCGGAAACTTGAAGCAACGCCATTGTCTGGTTTGGGCCATCAATCATGTGGCTCATCTTGCTTTCTTCATCTGATATCTTGCGAGAGAAATCCATCAACATCCCGTGGCTGCACGGGGCCAGAATCCTCGTTTTACCGGACCAGTTCAGGCGAGGATTGGTTGGGTCCGAATAGACGTCCGGCATCCTTGCCAGTAGATCCACGTTGTGAGGACTGTCCCACGGTTCATCACGTCGAAACTCGTCGTAAAGCTCCTGGTGTCCCAAATATGGCAACAGATGAACTCGCCAACTGAGCAGCAAATTTCCCGGCCCATTACGATTGCCGATGGCTGGTAGGCGTTGTTTTGTCGTTTCATAATTCAAAAGACTCAACGCGACCAGCCTCAAGTTGTTCATGACAGCCACTTCGTTTTCGGTGAATTTCCCGACCGGACTTGCGTCTGCCACCTCCGCCTTGAGCGCCGAATCACTGCGACCAACAGACACAACTATTCTGCCGCCGCGAGTCAACACGACTCGATCGCTGCTGAGACGCAACCCGTTTTTCGTTTCCTTGATGATCAGTTCGTATTCGCCAGACTTGATATCAATACTTTGATCTGTTTTCGTGTCGATCACTCGAACGAGTTTTCCGCCCTGAAGCACCCCAACCTCAACTGCTTCGTCTTTGGCATCGATGACCAGTTCGCCCTGATCGGTTGCGATGCGAAAAATCTGTGGTGCGAACATCCAACTGACGCCACCCAAACCAATCACCAGCAACGCTGCCGTGACCCAATGCTTGAATCCGCTCGATTTGGTACTTGAATTAGCTGACACGGTCGCCGAAGAGGCTGCTTTGGAAGGTTCGCCATAATTCGCAACAACAAACGGCCATTGCTTTCGGTCGCTTTGCAAAGCTCGAACAAGCTGATCCGCGTTTGCCGGACGATTGGGCGGTTGTTTTTCCAGCAAGCCCATCATCAGGTCCGAAAAGTCATCACTCAAATGAGGATTCAGCAGTTTTGGAGCTCTTGGCTGATCATGTTGGATCGATTGAAGCGTCGCCAGGATCCCGGTCGAACCAAACGGCAACTTACCCGTAGACGCTCGATACATCAAACAACCCAGGCTGAACAGATCGCTGCGACCATCCAGCTCCAGACCACGAGTCTGTTCGGGCGACATGAAGTTCGGAGTCCCCGCCAGCATCCCGGTCGCGGTCATCTGAGGATCGTCGTCGGCAATCCGAGCCAGACCAAAATCCAGAATCACCGCCTGACCATCTTCCGCCTTCAGCCAGATATTGGCGGGCTTGATGTCGCGGTGGATCAAACCGCTGCGATGAGCGGCCGCCAATCCCTGAGCAACCTGAGTCGCAGTGTTCCTGACTTCATCTTCGGGAATGAACGCAACGTCATTCAGCCGAGCCTCCAGCGTCTGGCCGTCGGTCAGCTCCATCGCGATGAACGCCAGCTGTTCTTCCTCGCCAACCTGATAGATCGTGATCACGTTCGGATGAGAAATCGCGGCAGCCGCACGAGCCTCGTTCATGAACCGTTCGCGAGCCGCATCGCCCAGAGAAGGCCTGAGAATTTTCAAGGCAACCTTGCGATTCAAGCTCGGATCATACGCCTCGTAAACAATCCCCGTGCTTCCCGCACCCAGCAGTCGAGTGATCTCGTAACTGGCAACACGCCCGATCGATTCGTCATTATTCGAAGGCGGCAGCAAGCAATTGACTTCCGCCGCACGGCTTTCCAGGGCATGCAGTGCAACTTCTTCGCCCGGAACTCTGCGTGCGAGGCCTCGAATCAACTGATCCACCAGTGGAGCATCTTCGACTGAAAATGATTCGTCGCCCGCCAGAGCCTCAACGGCCAGTTGATCAAACGAATCGTTGGCCGTGTCTTCGCGGAACATGCCGCGAATGGTTTCTTCGCACTGATCGCACTTTGCCAGATGAGCTTCACATTGCCCCAGCTGCGGCTCCTCCAGCCGCCCGGAAACATAATCTCCCAGGACTTGCTCGTCAGGACATTCGAGCTTGTTCGATTCGTTCTGCATAACCGCCATTGTACAGGACCTTTCAAAGCTGGTTTGTAGTATTGGCTTTAGCCTATCGCGGGTCGAAAACCGTTAAAAAGAGCCTGAAGGCTCTACTACAAACGGCGTCAGACTTGCCCCCTCTCCCCGTGGGAGAGGGCTGGGGTGAGGGCAACATCCTCTGGACGTTCCGTGATAGGTTCCTAATGAAGACTATGCAGCTTTCGATATCGATTACGACGAATTCTGGAAAATTCTTTCAAAGACCCGACATTCGTTTGAAACGTACAGGTGTTCCTCGCAACGATTTGCATTGATACGCGATCATCAATCGAGAACGTTCGGAGTGAAGCACCAGGAAATCCACTGTTGCCCCAATTACCAATACGCGTCATCGCAAAAAAAGACCTACTGGCATGTCGATACAAGACGTTGATAAAATTCTTCGCGGGCCATGAGCAAAAAAAGGATCCGCAGAACCTCTCTGACTCGTACCTCCCATTTGTCATACGCTACACTTAAATTTGCACCGATCCCGGACGCCCGGTGATCGTGAACTTTATCTGACTTCATCACACTGGCAATCCAAAGTGTCATGTCCACAATTGCCCCCTCGGCGAAACAGAGTCATGAAAAGGCGCTCAAATGAATGTTGAGTGGCACGCCGCCAAAGCCGAAGCAAAACTAAAAAAACACGGCGTTTCGTTTTTGGAAGCGGCGTCCGTGTTTTATGATCCGCTCGCACGGACGGTATTTGACCACCAACATAGCGAAAATGAAGATCGTTTTTTGACGCTTGGTATATCCAGTCGTAGTAGACTGTTGATCGTGTGGCACACAGATCGCGATGATGCCATTCGGATCATAGGTGCACGCAAACCAGGCAAACACGAATCCGAAGGTTACCCAGATGATTGAACAGGACCCGAGTCTCGATCGGATGCCCACGGATATTGACTTTACCGACGACGCAAATCCGAAGGTCGGAAAGTATGCGGCCAAGCTCTCAGGAAAGGTCCGTCTTGTGCAACTCGATGCCGATGTCGCCGACCGCTTCCCCGACGCTGACTCCGTCAATGCGGCATTGCGAACACTCATGACACCTGACGCGCCCAACACCGAAGGGTAACATCGTTATGGTCTGTTAGGCCAATTTGCGTGAAGGTGAGCAGCGAGCGAAAAATGGCTTTTCACGGAATCTAGTGGTATCGCGTGTTCCACGTCCGGCAAGGCGTCGACCCCATCCGGGGTGATCCGTTTCGTTTTACCTGTTCTCAGGGCTTCCGCCCCGAGCTACCTAAGCCGGCCCCCATCCGGGGCGAGGGAATCGGCTCCGGAGGAGTCTTCGTCAGTAGCTCGGGGCGGGAGCCCCGAGTTTGATGCCCCTCGTCCGGTCACCCCCGGATGGGGTTGCGATTTTTTAGAGACTTGGCTCGTAGTAAAGCCTTCAGGCTTTCGAAATAACCTCAATCAAGCGACTAAAGCCGCTACTACGAACGGCGCTGCCCGAAATGTACAAAGCCCCGG
>CAYXWX010000169.1:0-5134 GCA_964468915.1 uncultured Pirellulaceae bacterium | reverse complement strand
CGCGAAGCTGATTGTTCTCTGAATCCCATTCGAAATATCCAACCGTCACCCAGATTGCAAAGACGCTGGAACGGTTAGTCGCGACTCCACCGAGCCGCTGGCGTAGCCCATTTCGGAAGTAGGAATTCCGATTCGTATTGTTATGCGTGTCCGTATCTTGATGGTACGACAAGCGGTAATCCGTCTCACCGCCGGCTGCGGTCCCAGATTCTCGATCGCCTTGGGCACTTCTGAAAAATCCTGCATTGGCTGTTCCAGGTACCGTGCCACGGACGTAGTTGGTTGCGATCGCTGGACGAACGGGACTATCGTCGATCGCTGCTGTCCAATCATCGAAAGTAAGCTGCGTCGCATAAGGTCCTTTGACCGTAGGGGTTTTTGCTCCGAGCAAAGCGTCCCAAACTGTCTCGGTGGAAACCGTGTTCACATTCACTTTGCCGGGATAGCGATAGGTCGAAAGTTCGTCAAAAGGCGGTGACAGGCGATAGCCGAAATCGTCCTGAGCATTTGGAGCATTCGGTGGAACGTCACCGGAATCGTCAGTTAAATCGATAACACCTGGCCGAACGTATTCAAATACGCCTGCGAATCTTGATGGCACTTCCACAAAATCCATCACTTGATGCAAACGGTCGGACTTGACATCGCTACCATCAAGCGGATCAGCCTCAAAGTTCAGCAGATGAGGAAACGCGGCCGCATTCGGATGAACCACCAGCTTCAAATCCGTAGAAGTACCCACCAGATCGGTGACCGACGAATGATCAGTGGCTGTATAAGTGTCGCTGTTTGTAGTTGATCGTACGCCAAACAAACGAGTTAACCAGTGCGCTGATGTGTAGGGAACGTTGGTCAGTTCATAGCGGTTGGCAAACGGTCGATTGTTCCACGCTAACCATGGAAACGGATTGGTTCCCGTATTATTGTTTGTGTAGAAATCGTTTATTCTACCCAATGAATTTATGAACTCGAAATCAAGCACATGGCTCGCACCCATCGCGGTCCGCGCGGGAGTTTCTTCGTCCACGTCACCCAGCACGCTGGTCTTCCAAAGCAAAGCTTCTTCTTCTGGCATCGGGCTGTCTTTTTCCGTCCGCTCGAAGGTGCTCAAGTTGTCAATATTTATTGGTGAATTCATTACCGAAACGCCCGCACCGGTTTCGGTACTTCGATCGACAAGTCCATTGAAAACAAACAAGTCGATCGAAGATGAGTCAACGATTCGATACGGATTCGTATCAGCGTTGAATGGAATCAAAGGATTGGCAAGACGCTGGAGATAGACAACACGATAACCCGAGATTAGCCCGCGATGATTCAATGGGTGATTGGGCCAATCTGCACTATGTATTGACTGATCAATTGGAACATCCAATGTCAAAGGAACCCCAGTACCGTCATCAAACTGAAACCCGTCATCAACACGCGAAACGGTCACCCCCGGCACAACCGCAGCAGCTGCAGCCTCATATCCGCCTCGTGGGTCAGTAATGCCAAACGACCGGTTATCGCCGGCGCCGTTGGTGTTCAGTGCAATCGCAACATCGCTGTGAGAAATTTCCGCTCCAGCCGTGCCCGTTGCATAAGTCGTGAAGTCATCCGAGCTGGGCTCGAGCACAAACTGCTGAGTGCTCGCAAACTCCGATGGCGTATCAATATTCGCAGGGGACGCATCATTCGAAGTTCTCCCGATATATGTCGTGAACGTCGAACCGCTGTTCACACCTGAGCTACCAACGACCGCGAACTCTCCTGGCCCCAGAATACCTCCTGATCCTGAAACGGCTGCCCCCGCAGGATAGTAAACTCTGGGATCAGTGAACTGAGGATCTGTGAGGCTTGTTCCTGGCTGAGTGAAATACGCGATCCGTACTACAGCATCCGTATTGCCTCTAACGGCGTCGTCGACTTCCTGTTCAAGCTCGACACTGTCACGGAGATCACCCGCGTTAAGTGTCTCGGGTGCAGCACGAACAGCCTGATTACCGACATTGGGATCAAAGACCAATAAACGCCAGACGGGTACCTCGGTCCCTCCACCCCCGACAGTCAAAGTCAAATCAACTCCACCACCGTTGTACAGCTCCGCTGGTTGAGTCGATCCTACACCACCGGCTGTCGGTAATGTCCAAGGGTTGTACAGTTCAAAAAACGCGGATGCGTTGGGAACAAACCGACTGTCGTACTCTTCGTCTGGGGTTGTAAAATCATCCGTGCGACTGGCGTTACCTTGGGTCGGCGCAGTTTCATTATTGAGGTCCTGAGTACGCACATCGTGAAACGCAGTCGTTTCCGTGATCAACAATTCTGGACGCTCTGCACCCCAGGCAACAAAATAACTCGGCTTACCAGTCCCAAGAAAATCACGCAGGACAGCAGATTCGTCGCCTGGAGTTTTGACGCCCGCCGAGTCAGTCGTCGTTGCCAGATCCCCATCGACATCCCAACCATCAAATGGGTTAAGATCAACCTCGAACGGCGTCATGATCGAGTCTCGATCACGAAAATCGACGACGTTAACACACCATTGCGCCAGCATACGACGATGGGCCAGAAGATCTTCTTCATCCGGCGCGCCTCCGCTCCCATCGAAAGCAAAATACCCAGTTGTGCTCGGGTCATTAATGTCGCCCGTTCGATTGGGAAGCTCAGTCAACAGAACCATCAACACGAACAATCGTCTCGCAAAATTCTGACGTGCCTGCAAACCAGGACTATCAGTTGTCGATACTGTTTCACCACTGTCGTCGTCACCATCGTTGTCCACGTCCAAGCTAATTCGATTGGTACCAATCCCGTCCAGCTGATTTTCCAATTCACCCGGCTCGTCGATAACGCCATTACCATTGTTGTCGACACCATCGCCAAAAATTCGGTTGATGTTCATTGGCAGCCCTCGCCTGATCTCGGGTGAAAGCAGTTCCCCGAGAGTCGCTGCTTCATCCGTCGCGGGAACGCTCAGCACCGTGTGCAACAACCGATTGATGTCCTCCGGAATCGCAGGGACTTCGTAACTGTGAGTGGTTAGCAGTTTGCGAGCGAACTCTTTCTGTTCATCAGTCAGGGTCGTTGAATCCTCCAACAAACGATTAATAACTTTCTCATTTTCGTTTGCAAAGACGGGCAAAGACGTTGCATCGTTCGGATCCTCTCGCAAGTTCAAATCGTCCGGGTCGACTTCAAGCAACCGGTCGCCGAGCAATACGGAATCCCGGTCGTCAGGCCGCAATACACGCTCAAGGTCCATCGCGGTAAACAATCGGTCAACGGCGTTTCCAGATTCCAGCAGGTTCACCTCATAAGGGGAATCTTCCAATTGATCGGAAACTGCAGGATCAGTAGGTGCCGTCACAAAATCTGAAAAACCAGGCATGGCAGCCTCCAACACGACCCCACTGGTTGTGTTCAGGAAGCCGAGACCCGCTCGGCCGTACAGGTCCACCGGTGAGCCGAAGAGCCGCCCGGTAAAACCATCAGGGTATCCTGCCAAACGGTAGCGAGCTTTCCCGTCCAAGTTTTCCCTGTCGCCGGGCGCGACATCGCGGCCATAGCGAACCCTCAACAGATCCTGTGAAAGCGTCGCGGTCGTGCCATCATCCAATAGCGGCCCCAATGAAACTTCTGCCGGGCCGTATCCTGAACCTAGAGGAAGGGAATCGACTGAAGCAGCCCCTCCAACGTATTCTGTATACTGCGGCGTGCCATCGCTGAGACAATCGTGAGCATTGAGATTCAACCGCCCATCCAAGTCCATAATCAGAAATGAAACCAGCGGCTTGATGTATTCACCCTCGGGAGTCGATCGAATCGGAAGCCCAGTGTCAATCCACAGACCGTCAGCGATTCCGTCGTTATCGTTGTCAACAACAACTGTCGTTCTACCGTCGCCTGTATCTGTCGCAAGACGATCGAACGCGGCAAAGTCATCGGCCCCCGCCAATGACTCTCGAAAGAAACTCGGCGTGATTTCATCGGCTTCAAGTTCTTCGTTATCGTTCGCATCCACGATCCCTGCGAGCATGAGATTTTGAAAGTCAACCGCATCCCACGGTTCGTTGACAGAACTGTGATTCGGCTCGTCTACGCCGCCGACCGTACGGACCAGATAGTCATCTCGTAAATCATCAGCTAAATCATCAACTCGGTTTGGTAACACAGCCTGCCCGTCGAGTGCCGCAACATTGATCGCAGCAGCTTCGTTGAACTTTCCTGCACCGGTCCCGGCAAAGGCTTTGCCATTGATAATGACCGTCGCTCCATTCATTGCTGCCAACGACCCGGAAATATCTTGGGTGCCACCAATCGGGTGAACGATCAGCGTGTGAGTACCTCCGCTGATGTTGTGTTGAATGATACGGGTCGTCATTCTGTTGAAATCACCTGACGTTACGGTCAGCAACTGTCCAGCATAGTGCCCAGGAATCGTTTCAAACGTTGTTCCAGAGTCAGTCAACAAGCTCTCCGGCCCCGTCAGAGTCATCCGTAGGAAAGGAGTGTCGTTTCCGCGATATCGTGTCGGTACTCCGCTGATTGTAGCTCTAATCCCGTAACCATACATATCTCCCAACAAATCATGGGTTCGCAACGGATTGTCTACGTTGTCTAAACTTGGGCCGCGGACGACGTCGTAGAACGACTCCAGGACCAACCGCTGACCTTCCTCACGCGTGATCGCGCCGGCGTTGACGCCGCCGTTGATGTTGCGACGACGAGCTCCTCGCAGATAGTCATTGCTGACAACGACGAACGTAGTTCCCATCAGCAGGAACAGCACGATCATGCTGATTACGAACAGCAAGGTGATTCCGCGACGGGAATGCCTTTGGTGCGGGGTCAGGAGACCATCGCACAGCGCAGGGTGGAATAAGTCTCGGTGCGGGGTCGGGAGACCCGCGCACAGCGTGGAGGTGATTCCGCGACGGCCCTTCGAATTCGGAAGTCGGAAATCGGAATTCGGAATTTCACGGTTCGAGTTGTGAGCGAGTTGACTCATGGTTTTTCTTCTGAGATGAGTTTTTGGGGATTGAGTCAGGGGTTTGGTTTCATGGGTGCGGGGTCGGGAGACCCGCGCACAGCGCATTCGGTTTTCAGTGTGAGGTGTGCAGTTTTCGGTATTCAGTGTGTGGTTTCCGGT
>CAYXWX010000168.1:0-5161 GCA_964468915.1 uncultured Pirellulaceae bacterium | reverse complement strand
AAGTTACGGCAGTGTTTTCGAGACCTTGTTGCCGGCCTGCGAAATATCCGGGCTAACGCGATCCGGGGCTACATGCTTCGATCCCGTCGGGATCGTCACGTGCAGAACGAGGCGGACGTAACAAAAACATTGTGGCCGATTAACGTTTTCACCATACCAAGACGGCCCTCTCGCTGATCGGCGTTTGACCCCATGGCAACCCGCCACGTCGGCCACGAATCTTCCGTCGCTCACTCACTCACGTTTCTGGTCTCAATCTTGGCCGATTTTTTAAGCCTGCCGCTAAATCAACTCGACTTGATTAACACGCTGTGTCGTTTCCGGATGTGTCGTTTCCGGTTAAGACTGATCGAGCGGTCTGGAGATGAAATTTTTCTTAAAGGCCAGCTATTTCGTTCGTTTCGAGCGACGAATTTCTCGTTGAATCTCACGCTCGAGATCTCCAAACGCCAGATTCGATTCGATCAAGTTGCCTCTGCCATCCACCATCAGAACCAGCGGTAAAGTAGATACGCCCAGCTGATGAGCCAACGGGCTATTCTCAACACCACCCGGCTCGTGCAGTTGTAACCACGTCACACTGCGGTTTTTGGCCATGAAGTCCTTGAATTGGGCGGTTGTCGAATCTGTGTTGCATCCAATAAACACAACGTCGTTCTTATGCTTTTCGGATAGTCGCTTAACCGTGTCAAATTCGTCGGCACACCAGTTTTCCCAGAAATGAAGAATCACGATCTTCCCTCGCAGGCTTCTGTCGGCCAGTGAGAACGTTCTTCCTTGAGCTGTTTTGCTGGTAAAGTCCAGGCGTTTGCCCTGTCCTGTCAGTCGCTTGATCGCTCCGCGGGCTCGCGCTGCGTCGTTACTGTTTGGAAAACTGGCGGCAATTTTCTTGTACCACTGGATCGCACGGTCTTCATCTCGTTCGCTGATCTCATTGTTCAACGCCAGCTGGAACATGCCTTCGGCTGCGAATTGGCTTTTGGGAAAGCGGTCAACAAAGTTTTCCACGTTCTCGATCAGCGTTCGTTCTGCTTTGGCCCGCCCTTTGTTGTCCCGGATTTTCATGTCCAAGCCATATTCGGCATAGATTGAACGCCATTCAACGTAATCAATCTCTCTGGTGGCTCCAGCCCGCTTGAGCTTATTGACGAAGGCGTCCAGTACTTCAATCCCGCCGGGAAATTTTTCGTCGACGTACGCACTGGATACAGAGTCCGCAATCATCACCAGCCAATTGCGGCGGTTCTCCTCCTGATCTTTAAAGTAGATTTCCTGCATGACATCTGCTTTTTGCTGGTTGAGCTTGGCAATCTCTGAACCTTTGCTTGTTTTCTCAAGGGCAGCTTCGAGCTCACTGATTTTCGCGAACAAATTCGCCAGACCGGGATCCACCGGCGGGTCCGGGTCGATCGGGTCAGGTGGATACAAGCCAGGCAGAGGGAAAAGCACGCCGCCGTTGTTGATCGGTTCGCCTTCAGTGACTAACTCAGGCATTTCAACCAGCCGCCAGACATCACCTACTTTGATGATTGTTCCGATTGCCACTTGGCCGAAATCCTTTCCGCTCTGATACACCCCTGATGCATGGTCGAAACAAACCACGTCGTTTGCGTTGCCCTCCGTTCCCGCGGCACACATGCTTGGACGACCGTTACCCCACTGGACCCACTTGGCGTTCCCGGGAAGTTTCAATGAGCTGCTGGCGGCTTTCGAGAATCCGGCCTTGGCCGCCTGCCAGCGTTCTTTGATCCGCAGGGCCGACTGTTTGCCAAATTTTAAGGACGCAAACTCCTGGGGAGAGAGTAACAATCGGTCAAACCGTTTGGCGTCGCCGTCACGGATTGCCATGAAACACTCGTAAGCCACTTCCTCCGCCGAAATAACCTTCCAGCTGTCGATCGTACCGTCTTCGTCAGGGTCCAGGCCCCAACGGCTACCGCCGCTACCCAGCCAGCGATACTGGTCTGTTTTTCGATCAAAATCGGTGTCGAGATCCCGATAAACTTCGATTCCATTTTCAAAGTAGGACCACTGGTCAAGCTTTCCGTCTTTGTTGTTGTCGAAGAATTGGCGGAGAAATCGTCCACTTCCGTCGGTGACCTCGAAGCCGGGAGGGTTGGATGATTTCTCTATTTTGCACGATTTCAGCTCGTTCGCACTTGGCATTTCGTACGGAGCATCCTTCTGCTTCGGCTTGATCGCCATTGCTTGACTCAGGCTGGCTCCCTGACCATTGGCGTCCGAATTGAATCCGAGACAAGCAACAATCAACACGCCCGCCATGATCAAGCGGCTTTCGATTATCGAAAATTTCGAGCCAAATGATCGTTTGTGCTGCCGCGGAGAAAAGTCATTCATGAGAGTGGTATATTTGGATGGATGGGACAAACGACGCCTTCGATGAGAAGTTCAGCGAAAGCTTCAGTCAATTGGCCGGATTCGAAAGGTTCCGATCACCCGGATTTCAACGCTGTTATTCGCGAGTCTTTGGCAAGATCTGCGATCATTGATTCACGAATCGCCGAGACTCAGACGATTCAAGCGTCTAGCATCAGGTGAGCTGATTAAACTTGCACAACGTCGCAAGCTCGTTGATTCGTGATATTCGAAAGAGTAGCGGTTGATCGCTCGGAGGTTAAGACGTTTTAAGGTTCAGACACTGGTCACGGCCAGGGAATTGGTGGCGTTCTGGCAGACTATTCCGTTTGGACAGGGAGAGCAATTTGTTTTTGTGAGCCCCGTTTGACACGCTGGCAGGGTTGTTTATACACTACCGTTGGCCTTGGTCGCATTGTTGTTCAGCAACAATTGCCCGGTAACGTGATTTGGGCTGAACACTTGATTCACCCGAACTTCGTGTCGATGCCAGGTGTCATGCTGCGGATCAGATGTTTTGGGGTCGTGTAGCTCAGTTGGTTAGAGCGCGTCGCTGATAACGACGAGGTCCCAAGTTCGAATCTTGGCACGACCACTGTTTGCGGTTAACCTAGTTAGCCGCGAAAGCGTCTTCATCGATGCTTTGAGATTCCCAACCGGAATATCCGGGGACGTAGCTCAATTGGGAGAGCACTGCCTTTGCAAGGCAGGGGTTAGGGGTTCGAGCCCCCTCATCTCCACTCAGGACGAAAGGGAATCTGTCATCGACGGCAGGTTCCCTTTTTCTGTTGAGTCTGGGGCTTTAGGGGCGGTTACCACGGCATCGCCAACCTTGAATCTCGCGAAGCGGTAGTTCTCGAGTCTCATGTTGGGATGAAATCTTCAATGCGAGGTATTCCTCATGTCAGCGCCTCATCGTCAGCGGCATCGCGGCATTAGACGCAGTGAACTGCTAAGCGTAAGCTGATGGTATGTTGGGCGAGCGCATGGGGAGGCTGGAAATCCTGAGGTTTTTCACGGCAGATATAGGTTGCGTTATGAACCTGACCAGTGAAGCTCGAACCAAAATCCGACGCTCTCGGCTCGGTTTTTCACTCGTTGAATTGTTGGTGGTGATCGCGATCATCGGCATTCTTGTTGCCATGCTTCTTCCGGCGGTTCAGCAGGTCCGGGAAACCGCTCGCCGGTCAATTTGCGGTTCAAGGCTCAGGCAGCACGTGCTCGCATTGCACATGTTCCATGATGCTGAGGGGCAATTCCCGGCCGCGCATCTGGTGGGTTCCAACATGAGGAATTCATTTTATGGCGGTGGTTTTGGGTTTTACGAGAGGCAGTCCCCGCCCGGTGGTGAAGTCTTGTGCGTTGATCGCGCGTTCTGTAGTCGGCATGATGGACCCCCGCTGTGTCCCGTGAAAGGGGCGTTTTGGAGTTGGATGTTTCGGACTTCGCCGTTCATTGAAATGCAGACGCTTCAGGATCACGCAACGGTCTCGACCAGTTGCAGAGATTCTCCATGGCGGCAAAAGCTGCCTGACGGCGACTGGCTGATGAGTGTTACCGGGCCGCTTTTTGTTTGCCCATCCGATTCAAGAAGCTACGAGCCGGCTCGGGTTCAGGGCATTGAGGTGGCGTTGACCTCATATCTGGGAGTCAGCGGTCGAAACCAATTCGTCGAATCGGGCGGTCAGGACGGCGTTTTGTTTGTGAACTCGTCTGTCAGACTCAGTCAGATTATTGACGGCTCCAGCAATACCCTGTTGGTAGGCGAGCGCCCGCCTTCCAATGACAGGGTTTTCGGTTGGCAGTGGGCCGGCTTTGGTGACAGCGGATTCGGAGCAACCGATGTTGTTCTGGGGGTGCATGAGCGGGTTGAACGTCCCACCGGAGTCAGTGATTACTTCAGGCCCGGCGCCGCGAATGACCCCGGCAGCACTCATCGTTATCACTTCTGGAGCTTTCATCCCGGGGGAGGTCAGTGGGCGTTGGCGGATGGAAGCGTTCGGTTTATCACGTATGAATCCGATGGTCCTGAAAGTGAAACGGAGGGCGGTGCGGAAACCGTTCTCCAAAGACTGGCTTCAATAGACGGCGGGGAAGTGAGCGGGTTTTGATGAGGAACCTGAAATTAAAACTGAAACGGCTGAACCGAGTCAGGTCAAATCGGGGGCCTCGGATTCTGAATGTACTGGCGTGGGCCCAGTCGATGCTGCTGGTGTTTTCACTTCTGATCCTGATGGCCGGGCCGGGATGTCAGAAGTCGAGTAGGGCTCCTGGCAAACATGTGCCAGACATTCCTCCAGTCAGAAAAAGGTCTGTTGAGAACGGAATCACAGGCATGCACAACACGACATCCTGTCCAAATCCTTCATTTTGCCCCGTGATTACTGGGGCAGGATTAGATTTGAAGAAACTTTCAGAAAAACACTCGACGGCTCTTGAACACGATCCGATCATCCCTATACTTTGGCCCATCGCAAATCGCGATCACGGAAGTAGCCAAGGGCTGGCTCACTGGTTTCCAAAGAAGCCGATTTTAACAGCTGCCCAATTTTGGCCTTTCTTTTAAATCGAGATACAGGTTCGGTTGACAAGGACCGAAACACTTGTAGAATCCTCGATCCCCAGCCCGCTGGCGGGCAAGTTGATGACGGTTTTGTGTGTTGTTGTCTAGAAGCACTGCACGCTGAATCGCAGTCAATTTGTGAGAGCAAGTTGGTTGGCATGCTGGACGCGATTCCAGTAAATTGATCTTTGACAATTTGGTAGTGAAGTAGATGGCATCTTT
>CAYXWX010000167.1:0-5236 GCA_964468915.1 uncultured Pirellulaceae bacterium | reverse complement strand
AACGGAGCGGTTCTGTATTGCAAGTATCTGGCGGAGCGGTTGGCGAGTCGAGGTCACAACGTCTCATTGATGTTGCGTCGTGGCTCCTGGCTGCTGGACCAACCACTTGATGGTGTGCAAACCGTCGTTTCGGAAATGAGCCGTTCGCCATTCGAGATCGCTCGGATGGCCCGCTGGGTCAGGGACAACAACATCGACGTGATTCACACTCACATGACCCGAGCCCACGCATTCGGCGTACTGCTGAAGTGGTTTACGGGTGTCCCCGTTGTGGCGACCGCTCATAGTTGCTCGTTTCAGCTGCACTGGCCATGGAATGACTATGTGATTGCCAATTCCAATGCGACCCGAGATTTTCATCGCCGGGTCAATCGAGTCCGTGACGATCGAATCGAGACCGTCTACTGCTACAGCGACCTTGAAAGGTTCTACGATGTGCCGAGACATTTCGCCACCGGAATACGTCGACGTTATCACGTTTCATCAGACCATTTCCTGACTGTCATTGCGGGCGAAGTGACCGAGCGAAAAGGTCACCACGTTCTGTTCAAAGCGTTACCGCAGATTGTCAATGCGGTTCCCGGTTTTCGATTGTGGATTCTTGGGAACGCGAATCGTGGCAGCAGATACGTACGGAATCTTCGAAGCATTCAGCTTGATAACCAGCTATTTGGGCGAGTCCGTTGGATGGGGCTTCGTTCAAACGTGCAGCATTACTTTGACGCGGCGGACTTGAGCGTCGTTCCGTCTCTGGAAGAGCCTCTTGGATTGGTGGCGCTTGAATCTTTGGCGACAAAAACTCCCGTTGTTGCATCACGAATCGGCGGATTGCCGGAGATTGTTCACGACGGAATCTCGGGCCGACTGGTGCAGCCCGAGGACTCAGCCGAACTGGCAGATGCGATTATCGGTCTGGCGAATGATCGGGCGAAATGTGCATCGTTCGGCGAAGCAGGTTGCCGTTTTGTCAGAGAGCAGTTTGATCCGCAATTGTTAACCGACCAAGTCGAAGGAATTCTGCAGCGAGTTGCCTTGAACGTGTAGCGGTTGTTGAATTTGGCGCATCATGGAATTAATGGGTAAGTGAATGAAACGAGTTCGGATCAAACGCCGGCCCCATCCGGGGCGTTTGGCATATTGATTCAATTTTCTCGGGGCTGTCGCCCCGAGCTACCAAAGGCGGCCCCATCCGGGGCGAGCGCATCGGCGCTGGAGGAGTCTTTGCCAGTAGCTCGGGGTGGAAACCCCGATTTTAGATAACCCTCGTCCGGTCGCCCCGGATGGGGTTGTGATTTTTATCCGTGGCCGTGCACATTTCGAGCATCGCCGTTCGTAGTAGCGGCTTTAGTCGCTTGGTTTGAATAATCCCAAAAGCCTGAAGGCTTTACTACGAACCATGTTTGTCTATTTCCGGCGGTGCGCTACGCGACCACCGGCTACACGCTATTACCACTTCGTGGTCAACCAAGTGCGTAACAGAGGACTCCCCGCCTGTTAAACCAAAACCCTCTATTTTTCCAACTTTTCACCACCCCAGCCTCGCCCTCCCGTTCGTGTCAAGCGATAAAGTCTTCGACTTCTTTCTTGATAATTTCCCAGTCCGTGTCCAGTTGCTGAAGCAAATCTGAATTCTCGGGGATCTGCCCTGCTTCGCCCATGTGTTCAAGCTCCAATGCCGGTTCGCGAATTCGGTTGATACCCAGGAACAACACGGAACCCTTCAACGCGTGGGCTGAAATACGTAACCGACCGGGGTCGTTGTGGGCGATTGCCTGTTTCACGTTGTCGATCATCCCGGGGCCAGCCTCAACAAGCGTCTGGGCAACGATTTTCAGCAAATCTTGATCGTCATTGACCGCTTGAGCAGCGACTTCCCAGTCGATGATTTTTTCTGGCGAACTGTCTGTGCTCATCTCGACCGTCTCCTCAGGGGTGGTTTTCGTTTGTCTGGAATTAAAGTGTTCAGAAGTTACTTCTTCCAGCATCTTGCAAAGCTCTGCGATTCTGATCGGCTTGGACATATACTCATCCATTCCCACGTTCAGGCAGTCCTGGCGATCGCTGTCTCTGGCGTGAGCGGTCATCGCGATAATGATGGTGTGTCTCGGTTCGTCCGATTGGGATTCAATCTCCCGAATCGCTCTGGTCGCCTCGAAACCATCCATCTCAGGCATTTGAACGTCCATCAGAATGGCGTCAAAGTTCTCTTTTTGCCAGAAATCAAGGGCTTCGCGCCCGTGATTGGCGACGGTCACTTTGTGGCCTTGGGCCTCCAGTGCGCCAACGGCAAGTTTTTGATTGACAATGTTGTCTTCAGCCAACAGCAGCTGCAACGATCTTGGCTGGTTCGCAGGGGGGGCAATGGCCGCGGCGCCGGAAGCTGCTTTGGAGTTGTTTTCGAATGAAATCTGCAATGCAGAAACGATGGCGTCAAACACCTCCGCCTGTTTCACTGGTTTGATCAGTTTCGCCGCGATGCCAAGCTGATTACCTTTCGCCGAATCGTCCTGCTTCATTCCGGAGGTAAGCATGATGACCGTCGCGTGCGAAATCTCAGGCTTGTTTCGAATCTGTTGAATCAGCTCAAGGCCGTTGACGTTTGGCATTTGGAAATCCGTCAGCACCAGCGGCAGCATTTCACCTGATTGGCTGGTCCGGATCAGCGATTCAATCGCCTTTTGGGGGGTCTTGATACTTTCAGGGATCATGCCCCAACCGGACAGCATGTCACACAGAATTCGTCGATTGGTATCGTTATCGTCCACGATCAACGCGCGAGTGCCTTCGACGGCGTTGACGCGGCTGGTGTGTTCCGTCGCGTCCGATTCTTCAACCTCGAGTGTCGCATCGAAGATAAACGTGCTGCCAACATTCAGTTCACTCTTTACCTCGATCGTTCCCTGCATCAACTCGATCAGCCGTTTTGAGATCGCGAGCCCAAGCCCGGTTCCACCGTATTGTCGCGTCGTCGATGTGTCTGCCTGCTCGAATTCATTGAACACCGAACCGATTTTGTCTGGAGCGATTCCGATTCCGGTGTCACGAACTTGAAATTCGAGTGTCGTTGAACGGTCGGAAACATGTTTGGCTTTCACGTCCAGAACAACTTCACCCTCGCTGGTGAACTTGATTGCGTTACCAAGCAGATTGACCAGTACCTGCCGCAATCGAGCGCGATCGCCTCGTACGCGATGGGGCACGTCGTTGGCGACGGAGAAGAACAGTTCGAGGTTATTGTTCTGAGCCCGCACAGAAAGCGTCCGTACGGTGTCGCCCACAATGTCTCGCAAGTCAAAAGCCTGCGAGTCCAACTCGAACTTGCCCGCTTCGATCTTCGAAAAGTCCAGAATGTCGTTGATCAGCCCCAGTAGCGACTCGCCCGACGATAAAACCATTGTCAGGTACTCACGTTGGTAGTTCGTGAGGTCCGTATCGAGCAGCAGTTCCGAAATCCCAATGACGGCATTCATGGGAGTGCGTATTTCGTGGCTCATGTTTGCCAGAAAATCACTTTTGGCTCGGTTGGCCTGATCTGCCTCTTCTTTGGCCTGCCGCAACGCTTCTTCAGCTCGGACCTGAGCAGTAATGTCACGGGAGATACCAAAGGTGCCGACAATATTTCCGGCCGCGTCCCGTAGAGGCATTTTGGTCGTCGAGGCCCACGTGTCAGGCGAATCGTCCCACGTTTCTCGTTCGCGTTTGGCATGAATTGGTTTGCCGGTTCGCATGATTTCCAGTTCGTCTTTTCGAGCTGCTTGCGCGTGTTCGTGACTGAAAATGTCTGCGTCGGTCTTCCCCATGATCTCGTCTGGCGAGTTGTAACCAAACTTGACTGCCTGAGCTCGACTGCCGCGGATGAATCGACTGCCCGCGTCCTTGAAGTAGATTGAATCGGGCAAGTGATCCATCAACGCGTGCAACAGATAACCTTCGTGTGCCGCTGCGGCTTCTGCTCTCTTTCGAAGCGTGACGTCCCAGAACACCGCCTTGGTCCCGACGATATTCTCGCTTTCGTCACGCAGAGGTGTCTTGCGAACTTCAATGAATGTTTTGCCTTCGGTCGGATCGGAGTCTCGCGGGTCGCGAGGAGTGTCGCTGGTTTCGATGACTTCGATGTCTCGGAACGTGTGACCGGTTTCCATCACGTACAAATCGTCCGATCGATACTTGTCGGCAAGCTTTTTTGGAAAAAGTTCGTGGTCTGTTTTTCCATACAGCTCACTGGCCGGCTTGTCGAGCATTTCCGCGAACGACTGATTCACGTAAATCAAATTGCCGTTGGCGTTTTTACACACCACGCAAATAGGAAGCCTGTCTGCCAGTTGGGCAAAGAACTCGGCAGGCGGTCGTGGCAAGTCGGACTCGGTCCATGGAATCGAACGATCCGTCACACGTCGGTTGGGTCGAGCCGAATGGTCATTCGGTTGGAGGTCATCCGGGCTGGTCATTTTGCGGCACTCTTGGTGTATTGGAACACGGTCGAACGTCAAACCCGGATACTTCATCTGGGATGCAGGCCGTAACACGCAAACCATTGCCCCGCCGGAACTTCGGTCTCGAATTTGTTGCCGCCGAGAACGACAGATTGTTTTTGACAACTTTCTGGTTTGCAAAGTTACGGCAGTTTTTTCGAGGCCTTATTGCCGGCCTGCGAAATATCTGGGCTAGCCTGTTGCACAAATTGTAGCAGAGATCCGCTCGTTTGATGCCACACACTGGCACCGCAAGCGTGACCAGCCTTTTTCTGCCGCCAGATGCCCGAGAAGGTTTGATGGTGCCACGGGGACGGTTGCTGATTCGAGCAAAACTTGTGACACTTCCCGCTTGGATTTGTATTCACCGTTGAGCCCAGCATGTCACGAGTCGTACGCCAGGATTCCAACCCATCGTTCTTCAGTCGACCTTACGTCCTGGTTGCCGCTGGGTTCGGTTTGGGCTATTTAGCGAAATTCTTATTTGGGCCGCCAGTCGAAGAGTCGAGCAAGCTGCGCCGGGAATTTGAACGCCCGATGCCCACCTCGATGCCCGTTATCGACTTGCCGCTGGCGGAAAAACCCGATAGCGATCCGGCTGAGTGATGTGCTGGCTCGACTTGTGGAAACCTTGTTTTCATACGAAGAATTCAGTGACGTGCGGGGACGAAAGATTGGCTCGATGTGGAAGCACCGGTTGGTTGGCGGCCCTGCCTAGTGCTTTGTTCCAACTGAAGATTAGGGTTGACCGACCGAATCATCAT
>CAYXWX010000166.1:0-6072 GCA_964468915.1 uncultured Pirellulaceae bacterium | reverse complement strand
GCATCGGAAATCAATCCGATCACTCGTTCATGCTCTTTTTCAGCAACCTGCTAGTCGCTTGTCTCGCTTCCAACGATGTCAGACACACCGGGAATCCGTCGGAACAAGCGAGCGATACGGGTCCGTGCCGTTTCAAAAAGTGAGCGATCCTGTTCTTCGGTCAACTGTCCGCCATCCAGCTGCTGACCGGGCTCTCTCTGGCCAGCCGAGCGAAACTCTTCGAAATCAAATGGTGGAATCGCGTCCGCCACACCGATCCTGTCAGCTTGCAGCCGCAGGACCTTTTCGAAATAGATGAACGGGTAATTGCTGAGCGGTCGTTTCTGCTGCACCCACTTGAAACTGGTCGACACCAACTTGATTGGCACGGTTCCTTGTTGCATGTTGTCGACCAGTTGCGCGATGAACAATTTTTCCTGATCGGTACGTGTTTTCAGAATCGCGTTCAGCTTCAATTCGTACTGCTCGATCAACTCTGGCGTCAATTCCTGATCCAGAAAATCCGTTTCCTGTGCCACGGCAGCTCTGTCGTATGCCATCATCCCGGCGCAGCACCAGATTACGATTGAGAGCCAGATTTGTTGAATGCCATTCATTTTCAACTCGCAGCGTCAAGAACACGGATTTCGCCCCCACTTTTAGAGGAAAATTGTGCCCCGGTACAATCGCAGTGTCTGGCCTGCTAGCCGAAAAAACGACCGGAAACGACCAGATTGCGACTTTTGTGGCACTTGTGAGCACAACATCGCAGAAACATCCGTCATAAACATTTTGACGCACGGGACTGAACCCATTGGAGTGTCATTTGTCACCTACACTTGCCTATAATCGTGGCAGCTGATTGTCAGTGCCTCTCGCCGTGAGCAACGTGGCTCGCGACGGGTTTTCATCCCCGGTTCCGGACGTGACGGAGAACCCCGCCGCACTTTTTAATGACCGAAGCAACCATCTCCGCCGTTGAACCGAAACTGGTTCTTCCACTTTTCGGAGCCAAAGACCAACATCTGAAACGGCTGCGCGAAAAATTCAAGGTCAGCATCACTCACCGTGATGGTCAAGTCAAAATCAGTGGCGATGACTCCGGTGCCGTGGCCAATGCAACCGAAGCGGTTGAACAGCTGGCGGACATTGTCCGGCAACGCGGCAATCTGACTCCGGACCTGTTCAATGAAACCATCGCGCGAGTCACCGGTGAAACGGCACCTCCACAGCGAACGGCATCGATCGAAACGTTGCAGGTTGGAAAAGAGATCCGGCCACGCACGGCTGGCCAGGCGAAATACGTGGAGGCAATGCGGACCCGCGATGTCGTCTTCGCCATCGGTCCTGCCGGTTCGGGCAAGACTTATCTGGCAGTTGCCATGGCCGTCGAAGCGTTGAAGAATCGAGTCGTCAGAAAAATCGTGCTGGTTCGACCGGCGGTTGAAGCCGGTGAAAGCCTGGGCTTTCTGCCTGGTGACTTGCAAGCAAAGATCAATCCCTACCTGCGGCCTTTGCTCGACGCCATCCACGAGATGATCGGTTACGACCAGGTGCAGTTGCTGGTTGAAAGGGACGTCATCGAAGTCTGCCCGCTGGCGTATATGCGAGGCCGCACACTCAACGAATCGTTCATTATTCTTGACGAGGCCCAGAACACCACGATTTCTCAGATGAAAATGTTCTTGACGCGAATGGGTGAGGCCTCGAAAATTGTGGTTTCGGGTGACCCCACTCAGACAGACCTGCCTTCGCAGACTCAGTCTGGATTGATTGATGGGCTCAATCGATTGAAGAAAATCAAAGGCGTTGCGATTGCCAGGCTGACGGCGGACGACATCGTGCGACACAAACTGGTTACAGAAATCGTGAAAGCCTACGACGCGATCGGCTCAAACAGCGACGGCACAAGGTAGCCTGATCAGCTACCCTCAACAGGTAACCGTAATTCAATGTCGAACTCGACGCCCAATCGCAATCGCTGGATGGTCCCGGCACCGAAACCGGCATTCAGGCAGGCCACCGAATTCCTTCAACGGGGCGACGTGTGGGCTCGTGTTGGCGTGGGCGCAACGACCGCGTTGTTGCTGTGGGTTGTGATGTATGGTTGGTCGCCACCGTTTTCATATCGTGTCCGAGAAGCCCCACTGCGGAACCTTCATGCAAGAACGGTATTTGAGTTCAAGGATTTTGAACGCACGGATGATTTGCGTGACGAAGCAAGACGAAACTTTCTGTGTCTGTACGCTCATGACCAGCTGACCATTGAGCAAATGCGTCAATCGTTGATCGATGATGTGTTCGAAGTGAAACAAAAGTCCTTTGACGAAATCTCAGACCCGGGCGTCTGGAGCAAGTTTGTCTCGGACAACGCATTGGGAAAAGCGGAAGGCGTCAGCTCACAGGATTGGTATACTCGATTTGCGAAAGCTCTGGAACGCGACGAAACACTCGAAGGGCTCAAACGAGCACTCGATAAAGCGTTTATCAACATCGACAAGTTCGGCCTGCTGAACACCCTTGAGCACAAAGTGGGTGACGGCAGCATGGAGGAGATCGAGGTCTACCCGAAAGGCGCGATTCAGAATCGACGCCGCGTCAAAGTTGCCGACGTTCGTAAAGCGGAAGTGCTGGATCAACTGGACGAACGCCTGCTGACGGAAATTCGTAGCGAGGCCGAACTGATTGATGACCCTGATTTTGTCGCCGCACGGATTGCCGATTGGATCAAACCCCAGCTTCCAACGACGCTGGAGTTCAATTCAACCGACTCGAAACGTGGTGCCGACGAAGCGGAAAGCAGGGTCGAATTCGCGATGCGGAGTTACCAGCCTGGAGAACGCCTTGAGCAAATGCGTGTCGATCTCGATCGGCGAGGAATCGAAGCCAACGTCCCGCTTGATGATGATGACATCGAACTATTGCGAGCCGAACATGAAGCGTTCGTAGCCAGCCGGTCCACCTTCGCCCGAGTCACTCGCTCGATTTTGTTTCTTGGCATGTTCGCGGCTTTATTTGGTCTGGTAACGCAGTACCTTTATCATCGCGACCACCATCTGTTAGCCGACTTAAAACTTTATGTCATTCTGCACGGCCTGATCGCGGCGACATTGATTTTTGCATGGGTCGCGGCAATCAATGTTCACTGGCGAGCTGAGATCATTCCCGTCACGCTGTTCGCCATGACCATCGCGATCGCATATCACATCGAACTCGCTCTGATTCTGGGCACGGTCGTTGCGTTGGCATTTACCGTGACTCACGGTTACGACCTTGGTGAATTCGTAACGCTGACCGCCGCATCCTCTTCTTCGGCACTGCTATGCCGAACGATTCGCAGTCGAACGAAACTGGTCAGCGTAGGACTGATTTCCGCGACAATCGTGTTTCCGACGGTGATCGGCGTACAGTACATGTTGGGTCAACCATTGACATTGGCTCTGCTTACCAACGCCCTGTGGTTTGCCGGAGGCGCCGCATTTGCAGGCGGTGTCATGACCGCGCTGCTACCGTTTCTGGAGCGATTGTTTGACTTCCAGACAGACATCAGCCTGCTGGAACTTACCGACGCGAATCATCCGTTACTGAAAGAACTGGTTCAGCGAGCACCAGGTACTTACAACCACAGCATCAACGTGGCCTCGATGAGTGAATCGGCAGCCGATGCAATTGGAGCCAACGGTCTGCTGTGTCGAGTTGCTGCTTACTTTCATGATGTTGGAAAACTACGCAAGCCCGAATACTTTATCGAGAATCAGGATTCGGGAGTCAACAAGCACGACGATCTTGTACCGACGATGAGTACCCTGGTGATTATCGCTCACGTCAAGGACGGGGCCGAGATCGCCCGCAAGCATCGGCTTCCCAAACGAGTGATTGACCTGATCGAACAGCATCACGGCACTACGCTGGTCGAGTATTTTTATCGCCGTGCCGCCGAGCAGGCTGAGTGCGAAGCTGCAGAGAATGCGGCTCCCCTGGACGAGGCCGATTTCCGGTATCCGGGCCCTCGCCCTCAAACTCCCGAGGCCGCGGTGATGATGCTTGCCGACGCCGTTGAAAGTGCCAGCCGCACGCTGCGAGAACCCACACCTTCGAGAATCGAGAACCTGGTTGAATCGATCGCCAGCAAAAAGTTCGACGATGGACAGTTCGACGAGTGTGCGATTACGATCGAGCAACTTCGTTCGATTCAGGACAGCCTGACGAAGTCGCTCAACGCGATGTATCATGCTCGCGTCAAGTATCCCGAACAACAATCGGCCTGAACGTTTGGACGCGAACCAACTTATCGTTGAAACCTGCAATCAGCAGAAGATGTCCGTCGACGAAGCCACGCTGACGTCGGCCGCGAGAACCATTCTGGCCGATCATGGCATCGATCAAGGTGAACTGAGCATCGCGATCGTGGATGATCCTGCGATACGAGTGCTCAACCGCCAATACCTGAACCACGATTACGAAACGGATGTCATCAGTTTTGTCCTGGACGAAGACGAGGCGACCGGACAGCTCGACGGACAATTGATTGTCAGCACCGACACCGCTGCACGTGAGGCAAGCAACGCCGGCTGGACCTTCGAAGCTGAATTACTGCTATATGTCGTTCACGGAACGTTACATCTGGTTGGTTTTGACGACAAAGATCCGACCGCTGTTCCCGAAATGCGTTCCGCCGAAGCGAAGTACATGGCAAAATTTGGTTTTCCCATCCCCACGGTTGCGCAACCGGAGGAATTGGGCTCATGATCTTCTGGTTTTCATGCCTGGCAATCATTGGGTTCGGGTTGGCAACCTTCGCCGCCACCGCCGTCATCGCGCTCAATGAAGTTGCGTGGCACGACCTGGAAGAATACTGCAAGCTACGCAATCGACCGCAGCTGTTCAACAAGATTTTTGATCATCGCGAACAATTGAGCCTTGGCGCTCACATCTTTGAGATGCTGTCGGCTGGTTGTGGAGCGGTCGGCCTGATCGGCCTGCTGCTGGGGCATCGTGACGCGATGGATCTGAAGTTCACCGAGGCGTGCTCTTTGCTGATCCTTGTGGGATTGAGTTTCGTGTTGACCGGTAGTTGGATTCCTTGGGCCATCGCGACGCTCAGCTCGACACAGTTCCTCGTGCGCACCTGGCGCTGGTGGTGGCTGGTTTCGTCGCTCGCCTGGCCTCTTTTACTGGTCGGGCAGTTAGTCTCAAAACTCTTTCGTCGAGCAAGCGGTCACGACGAAGATGAGGAGGACCAAGAGGAAGCCTTCGAGGATGAAATTCTCTCGATGGTGTCGGAAGGACAGCGTGACGGGTTCATTCAATCGGACGCTCGCGAAATGATCGAGGGTGTCATGGAATTAAACGATCAGGATGTGGCGATGGTAATGACGCCTCGTTCAAAAATCGACGCGTTGGACGTATCAACCAGTTGGCAACAGGCGGTCGAACGCGTGGTGGATTCAGGAAGAACTCGGATTCCGATTTACGACAAAGATCTGGACCAGATTGTCGGACTGCTGTTCGCCAAAGATCTGCTGCGGGAATCATTACGAAGTGAGCCGAAACGAAAACCGTTGAAGAAGCTGCTGCGGAAGCCGCTGTTTGTTCCTGAGACGAAGAAGCTTGCCGTGATGCTCAAACAGTTCCTTCGTGGCAAAACTCACTTGGCCGTTGTGACCGATGAATACGGCGGAGTAGCGGGCGTTGTGACGATTGAAGATGTGCTCGAGGAGATCGTGGGCGAGATTGAAGATGAAACAGACACCGCCGAAGCGGCCGACATTCGAATTGTCGGAGCTGGCAAAGTTGAACTTGCCGGTTCCGTTCACATCAGCCGCCTGAACCAGGAGTTTGGTCTCGATCTACCCGAAGACGAGGATTTTGACACGATCGCCGGCCTTATCCTGCACGAACTGAACGAAGTTCCTCGGCCGGGAAGTTCTCTTTCCAAGCCAAGATACGACTTGCGGGTTATATCCGCCAACCGACGCCAGGTCCAAACGGTTCTACTGGAAATCCAAAACGAGCCGATCGACTGACCACAGGAATGATCTAGCAGGTTGCTGAAAAAGAGCATGAACGAGTGATCGGATTGATTTCCGATGC
>CAYXWX010000165.1:0-6083 GCA_964468915.1 uncultured Pirellulaceae bacterium | reverse complement strand
AACTGTTCGCTTGAGTGCAACAAACTGTTCGCTTGAGTGCAACATGATTGCCGCCGTCAACGGCAACCCGACGTTAATTCATTGAGCAGGCATGTCGTAGAAGAACTGCTCAGCGACGATCTTGTCGTTCGCGACCTTGAAGACGCAAATCTCTTCCATCTGCATCCGGCCAAGTTCCCTGAATGTGACATCGAAACTCATGCTGCACGAAAAATGATTTCCAGCGACGACAGGATCCGAAACCTCGCCGCTGTGAAATTCCTGCACGCTGGCCAGCCATTCCGTATTCTTTTTGAGAATGGCTTCTTTGCCGCGAGTAACCTGGTCCGGCGTGCCCTCGATTTCAGAGCTGACGATATCTTCGGAGTACAGTTCCTCGATCGCATCCATGTTCTTGCCTTCACGGCAAAGTTGAATCAGGCGTTCGGCGACCGACTGTGTACTCATTTGAAGAACTCCCAGACTTGAAGACGGATTGGCTCAGCAGAATGAAAGCTGAGACTTATTTCTTGCGGTGCCGAATTTTTGCACGCATGCGACGCTTTTTTCTACCAACTTTTCTACGACCTTTGCCGGTCTTTTTCGTTCCCACGCGGATATTCTCCTGATCTGAATTTTAATGAAGTCGTTTCTGGTGAGGCTGAACTACGAGCCTTCCGCTCGACAAAGAAAGCCTTGCCAATGGACTCCATCGGCAAAGCGTAGTCCCGAATCTTAATCGACTCTGTTACCTGCCAACAAGCCGAAATCTGGCGAGGCGGCGCTAAAGCACCGGTAAAATTAGGGTTTGTCAGGCTGGTGACACTGGACTTCGCATCACCCAATTGTCTAAGATACGTTTGAAACAAACACTATTTTGACCGACGGCCGAGTTATTTCAGCCGCCTCAGAGGGGTTTATGCCTAAAGAAGAATCATTTGAAGTTGACGGTACCGTCACGCAAGCGCTCGCCAACACTCGCTTCCGAGTCGAGCTGGAAACCGGAAACGAGGTTCTAGCTCACGTTTCTGGCCGCATGCGACGTCACTTTATTCGTATCGTGCCGGGGGACAAGGTTCGCGTTGAACTTTCACCCTACGACCTGACGAAAGGCCGCATCGTTTTTCGCGAACGATAGTCGCTGCGTTTTCGTATCAATTCCGCTCCACCTTTGGTGCTTCCCAACACTCGGGGCGATGACCAATCAGCAGAACAGCAACGGCGGCTAATTTTCCGCAAACAGATGTTTCATGTGAGACAGGACGTCTGATCGATGCGCTCAATGGAACCGTTTACCTGCAAGGGTCTGTGCGTTTACGACCTGAAACTGTTTCCAAGCAAAACTTATGCTGTTTCGAAACAAAACTTTTGCCGCAATTTATTGGCAAGGCCGAGCCCGGCGGTGCGAACTGCGTTTGATCATGATAAAACTTGGGCAGAGAAGGAATCTGACTCATTCAAACGTTTCGAAATAGTCAACGGTCTCCGGCGAGTTGACGTGACATTCGGCCAGAGAAGCCGGTTTCGAAACGCAGAAATACACAATGCATGACAGGAACTGACCGGCATCTGAAAGCCGCTTGGATCATGCGAACACTCAATGGAGATTCGTTGTGAAGAACGTTCGATTTGCGCTCATTTCACCTGTGACTTCTTTATGCCTTGCGTGGGCAGTTTTGGTCAGTCAGCCTGTTGCGGCGCAAAGCCTGCCGAAACCAGCGGCCGTAATTTCGATTGCGAATCTGGAAGAAACGATGGGCGATGTCGACTACCTGGTCGATGCTTCCGGATTCGGCCAGATGAAGTTCATGATTCAGACTCAGATCACACATTTCCTGAAAGGAATCGATCAGAGTCGCCCCAGCGGTGTTTTACTTTACATGGAAGAGGGAGCTGAGCAGCCGTCTGCTCTGGGCTTTGTTCCGGTTGAAGAACTGGACGACTTACTGGATACGATTGCTGGTTTTGCCGAGGTCGACGAAGGGGACGAATTCACCACCATCATCACCGATGACGACCAAGAGATCGTGGTCAAACTGGTTGGGAATCATGCCTTCATTTCAGACAAGGCGGAGATGTTTGAGCGAATCCCAGACGTACCCCCTGCTTCGCTGTTGGGCGATCTACCGACTCGATTTAACTTTGCCGCTCGCGTCTTCGGGCAGCAGATCCCAAAATCGCTGCGAGACAAAGCGATCTCGACGATCCGTGACGCTTACGAGCAGCAGTTGGAGCAGCTGGATGTAGACGGGGAAGACTCGTCTCAAGCACAACTTCAAAGGCAGTCGTACGAGATGAACATGAAGCAGATCGAGGATCTGGTTCAACAGACGGATCAAATTGCCATCGGCATGGTGATCGATGAAGAAAACAAGACGATCTCAGGTGAAATCGAGATCATCGGCACCGAAGAATCAGCCCTTGCCAAACGGGCAGCAGCAAACATGAGTCCGGAAAAGAGCCGATTCATTGGCTTCTCTCTGCCGGGTGCTGCCTTCACGGCGATCAGTCGCACGAACCTCGTCCAGGAAGATATCGACCAATACACTCAGCTTGCCGAAACGGGGACCGACACAATCCTCAACGCCATCAACGAGGAAGTTGATGCCACCGAGGAAGAATTCGAAGCCGTCGAGAAAGCCGTGAAGGATCTTTCCGATGCCCTTTTAGAAACAATGAAAGATGGCGTTGCCGATGCCGCTGTCGTTGCCGAACTTGAAAAAGGCAACATGAACATGGCCGGAGGTTTCGTGACAACCGATCCCAAGAAATTCGAACAGGTAGCGAAAGATCTGGCGGCGGAGTTCGACGGAAAACTGAGTGATTTGGGAACCTTGCAATTGAATTCCGGTTCCCACAAAGATGTCACGTTTCACACGTTGACCATAGCGACGCCTGAAGAGACCGAAGAAATGGTCGAAGCACTCGGCGAACAGGTTCAAATCGTCATCGGGATTGGAACTCAGGAAACGTACTTTGCGATCGGCAGCAACCCGACCGACTTGTTGACCCGCGCCATTGACGGAACGGGTGCGCAGGAAACTCCCGCCACTCTTGGTCTGTACAACCTCTATATCGCACCGATCATGAATTTTGCTGCTCAGATGGAGCCGGATCAGCCAATGATTCAATCAATGGCCGACCATCTTGCCGAAGCTGGCCGCGATCGACTGCAATACGAACTGAAGCCGATGAAAAACGGCTTCCGTGTTCGCATGGATTTACAGGATGGCGTCGTGGAATTAATCCAAGTCGCCACCGAAGCCATGGCACAGCCACAAGGTGGTGGCAGCTTCTAGCCCGGATGTTTCCCAGGCCGGCAACAAGGTCTCGAAAACACTGCCGTAACTTTTCAAACCAAAAAGTTGCCGAAAACAGTCTGTCTTTGTAAACGGAAACAAATCCGAGACCGAAATTCCGGCAGGGCAATGGTTTGCGTGTTACCGTCTACATCCCAGATGAAATATCGGGGCCGGGTTTCCGTTGCAGCCTGATTTTCGGATTGAAATGAACTTAGGTGGGGCAGGTTTTCAACCTGCCTCGGAATTGCGTATGGCAGGTTGAAAACCTGCCCCACAGTCTCTCCATTCCGGAAAGCGCCAACCCGAACAATGAGCTGCGCCAATTGACGAGTGCTTTGTTCCAACTCGTTTTTAGGGTTGTTACTTGCGGAGGGTCTCGTTTTATTTTTTGCTTTTGAGGCTCACGGAATGATGATTCGGTCGGTCAACCCTAATCTTCAGTTGGAACAAAGCACTGGCGGGAGTCGGAGGGTTCAAACACCGAAGTTTCGCACTCTATTGCACTCCGACACCGCCCTGCAAACCGCCGGAAATGCCGTCGGTGTTCGACGGATAGAATGCTCGCTCAAACGTATCGTCCAGGGTATCGAAAGTACGGCGGATAAAACCTTCCGGCTTGGTTGCACGATCCTTGCAGTACGGTCCCTGACATTGAGCGGCCCACTGTCGAAACGTAGTCGATCGAGATGTACAGAATCCCTTGTAGCCATTGCAATGATTGCAACCTTTTCCGCCACAGGCGTTGCACGATCCGTCATTCATTGGTGGGCGCGGTGACAGAAGAACGCGACGGTATGCGACTTCCGATGCGTAGTGGTTCAACCAGCCCATGGTTTCAGAAGAAATCATGGTGAAATCAAACAATTGGCTTTCATCGAAGTTGTCCGCATCAGACAGTTCACCGTCTTCATTCATCAGCGGTTGGCTGTTATCAACCACGTTCATCCCAACCAATCCTGCACCGTCTGTTCCGGCGGCCGCCAACGCGTATCGGCCCGAAGGAACGTTCGAAAACTCAAATACGCCAAAATTGTCGGTGGTCGTTGAATCGAAAACACCGTCGTTCTGTAACAACATGACTTTGGTGCTGCGAACATCAACCGGTCGTCCAGTCTCAGATGTCAATTGATGAATTCGACCGACCAAACGACCATCGGGCGTTTTCGCCACGTTGTGGCCTGAGATCGATGTTGCTGGAACTGCGTCCGGTTGATTCTCAACCAGTCCGACGAAACCGTAGAGCGCATCAGTGTCACCTGGACCCTCGCCTTCCGGATATCTCCCGTAGACACGGTAGCCTACCTGAGGGGCGAAATACTGGATCCAGTCTGTGTTGATTGTGGTTCGATTCTGAAACGCCAACGTGGTAACGCGATTGGGAATTTGAGGATTCGCGTCATCCGTGTACGACAGAATGTTCAAGCCGAACGCGAAAAACGCGCCTTCACTCCAGCCAATCAATGCGTATGCCCCCTGGCGAACGCTTTTAAATTCGTACATTCCTCGCTCGTCGACAAACGACTGCTTGACCAGGCGGCCCTTGTTCATCAAAAAGACAACCATTCGTCCAAGCTGAGCATTGTCCATTGGGACCACTCGACCTTCAAATCGGCCATTGGCATCAACCATGATCCAGTTGCCACGAATCTCGTCGCTCAACTGACCGTTTTCGCCGCCAGCTCCAGCGCCTTCCCAGCCGGTGTACTTCACGTTCAGCTTGATGGGCTGATCCGGTTCTTCTTCCCCATCTTCCGGCCGAGCAAATGGACGGATCGGTCGTCGCTCGGGAAGACGGGCCCCAAGGTCATCCGCCGCGGCAGCTTCACCATCCTCGGCTTCATCCGTGTCCTCGGTGGGAGGTTGTGCAACATCGGGCAGACCACCAAAAGGAGGCTGAGCCTGAACGTTCATCGAACTGATCAGACAAATCAAGATCGCCAGCCAAAAACCGTGAGTGTATCGTAGAGTCATCTTCGGTCCCGTTTTCTGCCACAGGTGCGATTCGGTTGAAACGATCACCCGTCCATGAAGTCCATCGCGTCTGCCGATTCAAAAGAATCCTTCTGCAAGACGCATTCGTTCGGTTGATCGGACCACGAAGGGCTCGCAGTCAAACAGGAATGACCCCACATGCGACCAATAGGCAAAACCTCGACCGCCTGCAACGCGCTCGGGATGATTGCAGGTCAGAACGGTTAACCAATCATCGGGCTCGCAGCGATCAGGCAAACCTTGCGGGTTATTTTGAAGCCAGTTTCACAACGATGTCGAAATGCTTTTTCGATACCGGCTGGATCGAAAGCCGCGAGCCTTTTCGCAAAAGCTCCATTCCGTCAAGCGATTTCACCTGCTTCAGCTCTTCCAAAGGAATCAATCGCTTAAACTTTTTCTTGAACTTCACATCCACCATCATCCAAGTCGGCGATTCCTGTCTGGATTTCGGATCGAAGTGCATTTCATTGGGATCGAACGCGGTGAAATCCGGGTAAGATTCCTTGCAAATCGTCGCGAGCCCGGCCACGCCCGGTGGCTTGGCATTCGAATGATAAAACAGAACCTCGTCGCCCTTTTTCATGTCATCACGCATGAAATTACGAGCCTGATAATTTCGCACGCCGTCCCAGTGAGTCGTCTTGGTTTTCTCGGCGGCCAGATCGTCAATCGAGTAACAATTAGGCTCAGATTTCATCAACCAGTAGTTTTTCTTCATTGGCATGGGTGAAACTGAGCTTCACGACGCAGGGTTTCAGGGTTTCAGGGTTTCAGGGTTTCAGGGTTTCAGGGTTTCAGGGTTTCAGGGTT
>CAYXWX010000164.1:0-6299 GCA_964468915.1 uncultured Pirellulaceae bacterium | reverse complement strand
CTCCAAGGGGCGACCGCATCGGCTCCGGAGGAGTCTTCGTCAGTAGCTCGGGGCGGGAGCCCCGAGTTCAAGTAAACCTCGTTCAGTCGCCCCGGATGGGGCCGTCGTTTCGGATCTTCAAAGCCACAAAAGTCCCGGAAGAACCCTTGTCGCATGATACAAGACTAGAAACGATTGTGCTGAACAAGATGGTGATTGCAACTACAAAGACACAAATGTGACCGAAGCCCCCGGCAAGCAAGGGACTCACGCATCACTGTTTGCTTTGACAATGAATTCTTCTGGATATACTCACCAAGCGAGCCCCACAGAGTCCGCCGAAGCACCGATCTATCCCACCAGAGTCGCGTCCAGTTTTTTCTGGCAGGTTTCAATGATGCTCGTACTGACGGCGTCGGCCTGCTCGCCAGTCAAAGTCGCGTCGGCCGAGCGAAGAACCACAGACAATAGCAAACGCTTCTTTCCGGGGCCATCCTTCTTTTCGTCCCGGAAGGTTTCTCGATAGTCGACTGATTCGAGCAGCTCACCCGATGCGTCGCGAACGGTTGACTCCAGCTGAGCCCACGAAACTTCATCGCTGACAATGAAGTTAAAATCTCGACTGACCGGCGGAAACGTGCTCTGGTTGGCGTGTTGAGGAACGAGCACGGCCAGCGATTCAAGCAACGCAATATCCAACTCGGCGACACTCGATCCAGATCGCAAACCGAACAATTTCCGGCCTGACTTCGAAACTTCGCCGATCCACCCCAATAGCTTCCCCTCGACTTTCAAACAAGCCGATCGGTCGCGGTCCAACAAATCGTTGCTACATTCTTCCACCGAAATTGTAGTTCCGGGCGAAAGGTAGTCGACCAGCGTTTCAACGAGACCTTTCATCGACCCATAGTCGCAACCTGAGGCGATCGCCAGCTTTGTGGGCTGGTCAGGAATACCACCTTTGGGATCCGTCAGATAGACCTTCGCTGTTTCGAAGACGTCCACATCTCCGTTAGATCGATATTCGTTGATGCGACGCACTTCCAACAGGTTTGGAACAAGGCTTCGACGCAAAAGGTTGACCGTGCCAATATTCTGGGATGCTTTTTCGAGGACCCCCAGCATTGGCTGGCTACTTTTCAGCGGTGGCTGGTCGCTCCACGGAGAATATGCGTCTGACCATTTTTCCGGGACCAGACTCGCGGTCACCGCCTCATCAAAACCCGCAGACGTCAGCACATCGCGAATCCGCTCAAGCACTCGGTCCGATTTGGGGCGCGACGCCGCCGCCATCGGGACCGCCGCATTATCAGGCACCTTGTCAAAACCGTAGATCCGGCCGACTTCCTCAACGAGGTCGACCTCGCGAGTCAGATCTTTCCGCCAACTTGGCGCGATGGCCGTTGTGGAATCGTCAGAGGTTTTTACTACTTCCAGACCAAGACCCTCCAGGGTTTTCGGTACGAATTCAGCAGGGATCTCGATTCCCAAAATCCGAGATAATTGATTGTGGCGTAGCGTCAGAGCATCATTTGCTTCCGGGCCCGATCCCGCCTCGGCAACGCCATCGAGCAATTCACCTCCGGCACATTCGAGAATCAGTTCGCAACATCTTCGACTGGCCCAATCCAACTGTGTCGCGTCGACGTCACGCTCAAACCGAAAGGAAGAAGGACTGTGCAGCGTCAGGCGTCGAGCCGTCTTGCGCACCGACAGCGGGGCGAACCACGCGGATTCGATCAGCACATCCGTTGTGGAATCTGAAACTTCCGAATCTGCTCCTCCCATCACGCCAGCAATCGCGACCGGATTCGACGCATCTGCGATCACGCAGTCGTCAGGATTCAGTTCGTAGGTCTTATGGTCGATCGCTTCAAACTTCTCTTTGTCTTTGGCTTTTCGAACAATAATCTGGCCGCCTTCGACCTTGGCAAAGTCGAAAGCATGCAACGGTTGACCACACTCGAACATCACATAGTTGGTGACATCGACCACGTTGTTCACGATCCCAATTCCCAGTGTCGTCAGGCGATCCTGCAACCACTGCGGGCTGGGACCAATTTTAACGCCGCGAATCAAACGAGCGGTGTAACGCTGGCAGGATTCGGTGGCTTCGATCGAAACGTTGCAATGATCGGCAATTGACTGGCCGCTGGTTTTTGGCTGAGGATCAGGAACCTTCAAGTCAGTTCCGTACAACACCGCAATTTCTCGGGCGACTCCAATGTGACCGAGGCAATCGGCTCGGTTACTGGTGACTTCCAGATCGATCGCCGAGTCGGAGCCAACCGTTTCGGTGCCTTCATGATTAAGCCCCGACATTGTCAGGCGTTCAACCAGCTCGTCATGGCTCATTGAGACGTCAACGAAATCAGCCAACCATTTGTTTGAAACAATCATGATGCCCTGTAGGTCAAGCAGCAGTAAGTTGCGTTTTATTTTTCGAGTAAGTCTTTGGAACCTGAGTTCTATCGCAAAATGCCAAGCCGTAAAGATGCCCAGCGTCACACGCCACGCGGAAGGCTTATTTTTTTGAAACCAGTCAACAAAGACAAGCAAGCAAAGATAGAAGTGATCACAAACCTTTATTCGCGTTTGAGTCACCAAGTGCGAAAACCTCAGACGCCTTGATCGTAAACCCGGGAAGGAACCGACTTTCTGCAATCGCGCCGGGCTCGAAAACGCCGACGGTCTCATACTGACCATCATTCAGGAACAGCACGGTAATCTGATTCTTCTGCGGATCAATAATCCAGTACTCAGACACGCCAGCTTTTGCGTAGTCGGCGACTTTATCTTCGTAGTCACGTTTGCGAGCTTCTTCACCCTTGCTGACAACCTCAAGCGTGAGGTCAATCAGTCGCGGGGAGTCATCGGGCGGTTGCGGTATATTTTCAGGCTTGCAGAACAACACGTCGGGTTCTCGGATCGTACCCTCGAATAGACGAACTGGAATCACGGCTGGCAGAACCTTCCCAGCTATTCCGTTGCTGCTGAGATGATCACGCAGGCGATCCACGAACAGTTCAACGATCAACGCATGTAGCCAGGTTGGCATTGGCAGGATCTCCAGAAACCCGTTATTCAGCTCCGCCATGCGGTTCGTATGGAAACGCAGAAAATCCTCTTCATGCCACTTGCCTTGCTGTGGCAAGAACACCGTCGCCTCCAGGCATGGCTCACCATATCCTGATTTTGGAGTCGGGTTGAGATCGGATGACATGACAATACCTGCACTTGCAAACTGGGCTTCATCGCCCCGATTGTACTCAATTGTTCAAGAAAGACCAAAGATTAAGCCGTCGACATAATTGTCAAAACTGACGCAGGAATCGGACGTCGTTGGTAAACAAGTATCGAATATCGGTAATCTGATGGCGGATCATACAAAGCCGCTCGATGCCCAAACCAAATGCGAACCCACTGACTTCATCCGGGTCGTAGCCTACATGTCGCAACACATTCGGATCCACCATTCCGGCCCCACCGAACTCGACCCATTTCCCATCCCAGTAGTAGTCCGCTTCAACGCTGGGCTCGGTGAATGGAAAGAAAGACGGCCGAATGCGAACCGGCACATCATTACCCAGGTAGCTGGTCGCAAACAACTTGATCACTGTTTTCAGGTCAGCCAGAGTGACCTTCTGATCAATCATCAGTCCTTCGATCTGATGAAACATCGGGTAGTGCGACCAGTCTGCGGTATCCGGCCGGTAAACGCGCCCAAGCGAAACGATACGCACGGGCGGTTTACGGTTCTCCATAACACGAATCTGCACCGTACTGGTCTGGCTTCGCATCAGCAGAGGGCTGTCAACGTTCAGTTCGGGCACGGCATCGTTGGCTCCTGTTTTCGAGGCGACCGACAAATAGAAATTATCCAGTGGATCACGAGCCGGGTGCACCTTCGGAATGTTGAGCGCTTCGAAGTTATGCCAATCGTCTTCGATTTCCGGGCCATCGGCAGGAGTGAATCCCAACCGGCCCATAATGTCTTTCAGTTCGTTAATCGTCTGAGTGATCGGGTGCAGCTTGCCGACTCGGAACATTTTGCCCGGCAAGGTCGGATCGAAGGTTTTGTCTCGTTTCGCATCGCCGCTGCCTCCGCCCCCCAAACGTTCTTTTGCGGAATCAAAACCCTCTTGAATCGCTTTCTTGACGGCGTTCAGCTTTTGTCCGGCGTCTCGCTTCCCTTCTTTCGGAACAGCGCCCATGCTTTTCTGGACCAGCTTCAGCTTCCCCTTTTTAGCGCCGAGGAATTCGACACGAGCGGAATCAAGCTGTTCGGCATCGGTCGCGGCGGCAAACGCATCGCTGGCTTGCTGCTGCAGCGAGTCGAGGTCAGCGATGAATTGTTCGAGCGTTACAGGTTCTGCGGTCGGCATGACGGATCGTTTCAGTGGATGCGACGATTACAAAAAATGGGCAGACGATACGAAAAACGGGAAGAGCAACCTGATTGCCCTTCCCGAATGATGATATCAATTTTCCCCGCGTCAAAACACGGGAACTTATGGTCTACGCAGCGAGGGCTTCTTTGGCGGATTCGACAATCGCATCAAAACCAGCTGGATCGCAAACAGCGATTTCTGCCAGTGACTTTCGATTGAGTTCGATGCCCGCCTTATTAAGGCCGTTGATGAACACGCTGTAGCTGATGCCACGCATGCGGCAGGCGGCGTTGATACGAGTAATCCACAAACGGCGAAAGTCGCGCTTTTTAACTCGACGATCACGAAAGGAAAACACACCGGCTCGGATCAGCGTTTCCTTGACAGTCCGCAACATGTTGCGACGACCGCCTCGATAACCCTTGGCTCGCTTGAAGAGCTTACGCTTCGCTTTGGCGCGAGCAGCACCTTTGGTAGTACGCATTGAAATTCAGTTCCTTCGGTTTTGCCAGACAGGCCCCAGATTCTCATGATCTGAAGTTCTTCGCCCGTGATGGCCGTCAGGCTGGACTTTCACCCGCCATGTTTTTTACCAGCTTAATAGCTGTACTTGCCCAGGGCCTTGGACACGGACTTGACCATGCAAGTATCCAAAACCGTCAGTCCACGAAGATTACGAGTTCGCTTGGCACTCATCCGAACGTTTCGGTGGCTTTTGCCGCTGCTGCGGTGCACGACCTTGCCCGTTCCCGTGATGCGGAAACGCTTCTTGGTGGCTTTGTGGGTCTTCATTTTGTGGGACATGAAATCACCGTGATGTGATTGGTTCAAATAATTTGAATCGCAGATCTTAGGCCAAACCCCTCGATAATTAAAGGGGATTCATGCCAAAGCCGGAGAATCTTCTTCGGCTATCGCGAATGAGAAATCGACCCCGTCCGCAGGAACTGTCAGATCTTCCGTCAAATAACGCTCGTTCATATCGCCCATCGTCCGGGGCCAGATGTGAAACGGTCCGTGAAGACCGGAAATTGTCCATTCACCAACAATTCCTTTGCTTCCACACGTTCCACCATAGAAAACGCGGTGTTTTCCGACGTAATTCTTCACCCATGAGCACACGCCCGATTGGGAATCGTAACTACCGGCCGCTGTCCACGGGCCGACATAGTCGGTTCCTTCCCCCGAAATCTTGCCATTTTCAAACTGCAGATACAGGTGCATCCAACCTTTGCCCGAACGATGGCGTTCAAGGTAAAACCCATTCCATTCCCCGGTTGGGAAGCGATTGTCTGATTCCATGGCTCTTCTCTTCTTCAAAATCTGGTCTTCGCGCCGTTTTCTGGCACATCCTGATCACCCCGTTTCAATCACAGATCGAGCGTCCGCGACCACCAATTCTTGAACTTCAGCCAATGCTCGACAACGAGGAACCGCCTGCGAAATTCAAATAACGCGACAACACGCAGGAAAAACCATCCCGTTCAATCAAACGTCCGCGAGCGAGATCGAGAATGATTGGCGGTGGACAGTTATTCGTGGCCGCGCAAATCCTTGAAAATCAAAAGCGTATGCCTGCTTGCGGGAGGTCTTGCCCGAAACACGCACCGGTTCACAGAACATGCATCTGTCGTAAGGGGAGGCTGTCGCAATGAAGGGAGTCAGGCAACGCAACGGCGTTCTGGGGATACCAACCCGGGGGCGTGTGCAAAGACTGCCTGCTAGTGCATGTTCCACTTAACTATAGCGTCTGCGGCGTTGAGAAACCGAGCGAAAAGTATCGAAAAGCCGCCAGACTTCAACGAAACGCGTTCTAAAGACGAAAACCCATCTTCTGCTGTCCGGATCCTCTGCAAGTGACAACCCCAGAACCAGAACAGGTTCAAACACAGCGCCCATGTCAGGGTAATCCGAAACCTACCGCAGCCT
>CAYXWX010000163.1:0-6330 GCA_964468915.1 uncultured Pirellulaceae bacterium | reverse complement strand
AGGCAGCTCGAGCGGAGGGGAAGACTGCGGTAACAGAACTTCCCTCCCGCTCTCGCCTCTGGCGACCCCAATTGCCTGATCGGTTAAGGTGAACCTGATAACTTGCTTGTCAGGGTGGTGGCATAGGGGCGCCGCACTCAAGTCGAAAACGCAGCAGATGAATCGGGCCAGAAGTTTTCCGCCAAGTTGATCACCACGCTTTTCAATTAACCAGCCAAAGGTTTCTCTTGAATGCCTGCCGTCGGAGCACATCTGAAAGATAGTTTACGATTTTCTCACAGGAGGAATCTCTTTTCTGATTTCTGTCAGATTTGAACGCAAGTTGAGTTTTCGCAACGTTGCTCAAGAATTGTTCGCAAGTTATTTTGGCACGCGAATCGCCTGACGCCCCACCGTTCTCACCTTCAGAAATCAAGAGGCAATGTTTTGACGACGCAACATAATGAAAGCCAGGAAATGGTTTGCGAAGTCTATGATGCCGAAGCATTCCGTAAGTCGGGCCATCAATTGGTTGATTTTCTTGCCGACCAACTGACGGCAATGAAGTCGGGACTTAACGAGAAAACGCTTCCCTGGGCTGATCAGAACGAAGTGTTGGATGAAGTTGACGGCTGGGCTTCACTCGAGTCAGGCGAGCTGTTTGAGCAAGTGTTTCAGCGCTGTATTCGTCTGCACGATCCACGATACATGGGGCATCAGTTGATGCCACCCGCTCCCGTGACTGCTTTAGCGGGAATGTTCACAGAGTTCATGAACAATGGCATGGGAGTCTATGAAATGGGCCCCGCAGGTTCGGCGATTGAACACTGGCTGATGAAGAAGGTGGCCACAGAGTTTGGGTTGGGCGAGGCTGCTGATGGATTCATGACTCACGGCGGGACTCTGGCAAATCTGACAGGCATGTTGGCTGCCCGAGCCGCACATTGCCCCGACGCCTGGCAAACGGGAAAGCCCGATAATCTCGCGGTGATGGTTTCGGAACAAGCTCACTATTGCATGGATCGAGCGGCCCGTGTGATGGGATGGGGAGCAGATGGAGTGATCGGGGTTCCTTGCGACGAGGAATATCGAATGCGAACGGACTTGTTGGGAGCTGAACTGGAGAAGGCGAGATCGGCCGGCAAACGAGTGATCGCGGTTTGTGGCACAGCATGCACGACCTCGACAGGTTCCGTTGATGATTTACGAGCGATTGGTCAGTTCTGTTCACAGCACGATTTATGGTTCCATGTGGACGGCGCTCACGGCGCGGCGGTTGCGTTTTCGGACAAGTACAGATCGTTGGTCGATGGAATGGAGCTGGCAGACAGTATCGGAATGGACTTTCACAAAATGTTGCTGGCTCCGGCGGTCACCAGCGCGGTGTTGTTCAAGAAAGGCAACGACGCTTACCGAACATTTGCTCAAGACGCAGACTATCTGTTGCGGAACGACGGCGACGAAGATCCGTGGCACGATGTTGCTCGACGGACGTTCGAGTGTACGAAGACGATGCTCGGTTTGAAGGTTTTCAGCATTGTCGCGAATCATGGCTGGCAAGTATTCGATGCAGCCGTTACGCAACTGATTGACCTCGCATCGTGCTTCGCCGATCAGGTGGAAGCCACTGAAGATTTCGAATTGGCGTTGCGACCGCAGGCGAATATTCTCTGCTTCCGCCATGTAGGTGGCGATGGCGACTTGAACGAAGTTAATGCTGGGATTCGTAAGTCGCTGATCGAAGAAGGCCAGTTCTACATTGTTCAGACAGTGCTTGATGGTGAAACTTGGCTTCGAACAACAATCACCAATCCTGTAAGTACACCAGAACATTTTTCCGAATTACTGGAGCACATTCGAAAACTCGTTTGACGCCAATCCGTAGTCGCAGGTGTTTGGGCGGAGCGAGAAGCTGTGTTGGAAGGAAAATGCGTTCGCTTTCAGGGCGACGTCAAATGAGGCCGCCGCACGTTCTCAAAACGGGACGCAATCAGTTGGCAAGGGATTGCAATTTTATACTCGTATTCAAGTACGTTCTATGCAACTTGTTGCTATAGTGCTTGTTCTTCAGCCCACATGATCCTCACCTCAGAACTCAGGGACGCTATGCTTCGCCGCAAACGACAAAACAGCCACCGGTCGAGCGCACGTAGCAATCGCCGTTCACAATCAAGACGTAATCGATTCAACCCGTCACTGGTCAGCGAGCGATTGGAGGACCGGCGTTTGCTGGCGACCTTTGTGGTCAGAAGTCTGGCCGATTCAGGACCAGATAGTTTACGAGAGGAAGTTGCGTTAGCTAACAACAACCCGGGGCCTGATACGATCGTTTTTTTCGCCGCGGGTCAGATTGATCTGACTTCGGGCGAGATCCCGATCACAGACGACTTGAGCATCGAAGGACCGGGCACGTCCATCACGACGATCGATGCCGGCGACAACAGTCGAATCTTCAGAGCGACCTCAGGCGATTTGAACATTCAAGATTTGACTCTGGCCAACGGTTTGGCCAGTGGGTCCAACAGCGGGGGCGTTTTAAGGTTTACAGGAGGGGGTATGCTGACGCTTGATGGCGTCATTGTCAAAGACAGCTTTGGCAACGGAGGCGGAGCGCTTGCTGTTGGCGGCAGTAGTTTCAGGATCGATAACTCAACGCTGTTCGACAACGAAGCAAACTTTGCTGGATCCGCTCTCCTGGCAACCGGCAACAGCAGTGGCGTCATTCAGAACTCGACCATCAGCGGCAACACGTCAGGCAACAGCGCCGGAGCGATTCAAGCTCAGTCGGCGACCGGCGGCTCGATCCAGATTCTCAACAGCACGATTGTCAACAACACAGGTGATGGCGTTCAAGCGTTTGGTTACTCGGGCGGAACGCCCAGCATCAACCTCGAAGATACCATTCTGGCTGGAAACAGCGACACTAACGCCGTTACTGCTGGTACCGGAACCATCAACTCGTTGGGGTACAACTTGTCTGACGATGGTTCGGCAGTTTTCAACGCGATGGGCGACCAGACGAATACGAATCCGCTTCTCAGTCCGCTGCAAGACAACGGCGGTGCGACACCCACTCATGCTTTGCTTGTTGGCAGCCCCGCGTTCAACGCAGGCACGCCAACCAGTGTTGTGGGGATTGGTCAGGTCCCCGAATTTGACCAGCGGGGCGATGGTTTCAGTCGAGTGCGAGAGGGGCGGATCGACATCGGAGCGTATGAAGCGGCCACGGATGTTCCCAGTCTGGTCGTCACGATTAACAGAGACACGGTTGTTGAAGATGGTGAAACATCATTACGGGAAGCCATCGCGTTTGCCAACAGCGCAGCCAGTCCGGGCGACGATACGATCACGTTCGCTTCCAGCTTGATGGGGCAGACGATCAACGTGACCGCAGGCGAGTTCACGATCACTCAGTCGTTGAAGATTGATGGCCTCGGCCAGAGTGATCTGACGATCGCTGGTGATCACACCGATCGTTTGTTTAACGTCAATCTTTCGCCGGGCGAGCATTTTTCGATCGAGGATCTCACGCTCCGTGACGGCGGCACCAGTAGCAAGGATGGAGGAGCGATCTTTTCCAGTGGAAATGGGGATAGCGAGATCAACGTCACTCGTAGCACGTTGACCAGCAACGAAGCCGGCAGCGGCGGAGCCATTTCTGCTCAGAATCGCGTCACGATCGTGGATAGTACGATCTCGAACAATACGGCGGTCTCATTCGGAGGCGGAATCTCGGTGGTTGACTCGCCCAGCGACGTGCCGACAACGATCACCGGTTCGACCATCTCGGATAACTCGGCTGCAGTGGGTGGAGGAATCAACATTGCTATTGGCGGATTCACCACGACGTTGATTGACAGCGATGTGGGCAACAACACGGCTACCACCCAAGGCGGAGGAGTCTACGTCAATGACGCGTCGGTAGAAATTGCTGGCGGTAGTTCGGTGTCTGGCAACAGCGTAACGGCGGGAGACGGTGGTGGACTGTACGTTGGTCCCGACGGGAATGGCACGATTACGGACAGCACCGTCTCGGGCAATCGAGCCGACGGCAGTGATGGCGCGGATGGTGGCGACGGAGCCGATGGAACCATCGCGAGTCTCGACGGTGCAAACGGCGGCAGTGGGCAGAATGGTGGCACCGCACGAGGTGGCGGTATCTTCGCCAATGGCTCTGTTTCACTGATCAACTCCACCGTGTCAGGAAATGTTGCCGAGGGTGGCGACGGAGGTGACGGGGGTGATGGCGGTGATGCTCTCCGGGATTCATTCGGTTTCTTTGGAAACGGTGGATCCGCTGGTGATGGCGGCACTGGTGGTGATGCCAGAGGTGGTGGAGTCTTCGCTCTGGATTCAATCACCTTGACCAACTCAACCTTGTCAGGCAACCTCGCGCGAGGCGGGACCGGGGGCGTTGGAGGCAGTTATGGCGACGGTGCAGTCAACGGTGCTTTCGGCTACGACGGTTACTCGGGAAACGCTTTTGGTGGGGCGATCGACTGTGCCGCGGGTTGCACGTTAACCAATACAACCGTTACTGAAAATACAGCAGAAAGCCCGGGCATGTTCAATCAGAGGGCAGCCTTCGGCGGAGGAGTGTTCGGGACACCAACCATGAATAACTCGATCGTGGCCGAGAACACTTTGATCGGTGAGCCAAGATCCAGCGGAACCGATATTCTTGGCAGCGCGACCGCTAACTTCAGCTTGATTGGCGACATCGAAGGAGCCACGATCGTCGGCAGCCAAAACGTGACCGACGTGGATCCACTGCTTGGACCGCTGGCTGACAATGGCGGCCCGACAATGACGCACGCGATCCTCGCCGGCAGCCCAGTCATCGACGCCGGCAACAACTCGTTGGCCGTAGATGGAGGCGGTCATGAACTGACGACCGATCAACGTGGGCTCGGTGTTGATCGGATCAAGTTCGGCACGGTCGACATGGGGGCGGTTGAATCTGATTTTGATGTGTCAGCAAGTGCTCCAGTCGTCAGTGAGACAATTCGGGACGAAGGAGGCGTATTGGCCCGGCCCGATTTGCTCAGTACTTATGCCGTCACGTTTGATCAGAACGTTAATGTGTCTGAGGACGACCTGAGCGTTTTCAACGAAACACTGGGAGGATCGTCCGTCGATTTGTCGAGCGTGACAGCGATCTATGACCCGTTGACTTACACGGCGACCTGGAGCTTTAACACATTGGTCCTGGAAGCTGCGTTTTACACCTTCGAGTTATCCAGCGACATCGAGGGCACCGATGGTGGGTTTTCGCTTGACGGTGGCGGACTCGGCACTGGCGGGACAAATCGTGTCGAAGACGTCTACGTGGCCATACCGGGTGATGCGAATCTGGATGGGCAAGTGAATGTATTGGGCGATGCGTTCACGCTGGTAGGTAATCTTGGCACCACCGGCGGAGCCACGTGGGCTCAAGGTGATTTCAACAATGATGGCAACGTCAATGTCTTGGGGGACGCATTCGCATTGGTTGGAAACCTTGGCACGAATGTTATTCCACCGGCGACTTGGAAGTTGAATCTGTCAGCAATTTCAGATGAGTCCTCGAACACGTTAACTGCTGACCCAGTGCTGATGAAAACGGATTGGATTCAAAACGATGCCGAAGACAAAGGCGATCCGCATCGCAAGCTTGAACCTATCGCGTCGGCAACGCCCAATCTTTCCGGCAGTCAAACGCTTGACGACGCATTCGCATCCGAAGATTGGCTGATCTGAACGCTTCGTTTGACATTTAGCCCGGATGTTTCATCTGGGATGTAGGACGTAACACGCAAACCATTGCCCCGCCGGAACTTCGGTCTCGGATTTGTTGCCGTCCAGAACGACAGACTGTTTTTGACAACTTTCCGGTTTGCAAAGTTACGGCAGTGTTTTCGAGACCTTGTTGCCGGCCTACGAAATATCCGGGCTAGTGCTTTGTTCCAACTCGTTTTCAGGGTTGTTACTTGCGGAGGGTCTCGTTTTATTTTTTGCTTTTGAGGCTCACGGAATGATGATTCGGTCGGTCAAACCTAATCTTCAGTTGGAACAAAGCACTAGAGGGCCTTTCAAAACCCATTTTCACAACCCGAAGCGTCAGCGAGGGACTGCAAATTCAACGCCTCGGTCCCTCGCTGACGCTTCGGGTTGCGGTTTTGAAAGGCCCTCTAGTGCTTTGTTCCAACTGAAGATTAGGGTTGACCGACCGAATCATCATTCCGTGAGCCTCAAAAGCAAAAAATAAACGACACCCTCCGCAAATAACAACCCTGAAAACGAGTTGGAACAAAGCACTAGATCATTCCTGTGGTCAGTCGATCGGCTCGTTTTGGATTTCCAGTAGAACCG
>CAYXWX010000162.1:0-6342 GCA_964468915.1 uncultured Pirellulaceae bacterium | reverse complement strand
TTGGTGTGGTTGATGGGGCCCGTCGCTGAAATTTCAGCTCAGACTGCCACGTTGGCTCACGAGCGAATCGAAGTGGAAGATGTCGCGACGGCTTCGCTGAAGTTTGAAAACGGGGCGTTGGGAGTGATCGAAGCGACCACTGCCGCATTCCCGGGAGCACTTAAGAAAATTGAACTTCACGGCAGTCAGGGATCAGCCACAATCGAAGAGGAAGATATTAAATCATGGGAATTTGCCAAGATGACCGCGAGGGACAAGAAGATTGCTGCGTCCTACGGAGCGGTTACCGAAACGGGGGGCGGAGCAGCAGATCCCTCTGCAATTGGACACGCAGCCCATGCGGCTCAGTTTCGTGACGTCGTCAAAGCGATCAAAAAAGGAACGACGCCCTCAATCGACGGCGCGGAAGGTCGTCGCAGCGTGGAGGTGATTCTCGCGATCTACAAAGCCGCCGAAACCGGCAAGACCATCAAGTTACCTCTGGCCAAAGACCCGGTTTTGAAGGCCCGAAATTAGACGTCACGATTCTGCACAGAGACCCGATCAACACCAAGACAGTTCCTGCCGTTTTGACACACGCAGTTCGATGAAAACTGGCGGAACGATCCGTTCTTTAGTTTGCATCTGGTATTCGAAATAAATCAGAGCGTTAAATGCAGAAGAATTTAGCATGCGTACACGCAAAACATCTGTAATCAAAACGAATCTATTTTGATTTGCATGTCGATTCCTCTATACTGGATGCCGCTGCACTCTTCTAACTTCCAAAGGCGAACATGCACACTCGAGGACCCTCGCGATTTCATCGCTTAATTGCTCTGTTGTCCTGCTTTTATTTTCTTAGTTGCGGTCCTTTGTTATCCGCAGACGACTTTCGTCGCACATGGAAATCTGCCACCGGAAAATTTTCGGTAGAAGCTTCGTTTGCCGGACAAGACGGCGACGTAGTTTTACTCAAATCGGACAGCCGAGCTCCCATCAAAGTTCCGCTCAAGAAACTATCAGCGATCGATCAAAAGTTTGTCGCTGGGGTTGAAATAATCGAGCGAGACCGGACTCAGTTTGACCTGGTCAATCCACATTTGGAAAGATACGCCGAAAGCCCGATGGCGGTTATCGAGATCGTCGAGGAGATCAGCAAACAACAGCCGGACAGCCCTTACGCATCGATGATGACCGGCCTCGCTTACGCGTGCGAAATGGGAGACTACGACAAAGCAAATCGATACTTCAACAAGGCGAAAACAACCATACGCGATGCTCAAAAAATTTTGGGAGATAGTTTCCACGAACAAACTGAGAGATCGATTCACAACAACCTCGCCATCAGTGCGTTGAAAGCGAGAAAAGGCAATACCGCTGTAAAACATCTGGCAGCTGGCACAACGGAGTCCTTGGTTCCTTTCAGCATCTACCACAACGCGACGCTGTTAATGGAAGTCACTCGTGGCCGGGGAAGCTTCATTAACTTCAATGGCGACAATCGAAAAAAGCTGGTCGGAATCCTTGCTCGCAAAGCCCCTGCCAGTCCCGCTGGTAAAGTTCCGACCCGTTTTCTGTACTCACTGAAATGGGACGAACCTATGTCGATCTCTGAACTTGATCGATTTGTTAAGGGAGGCGGTGTTGCACTTGAAACGGCAGTTGCCAAGGGCAACAGCGTTGGTGGTGCAGTGTTCAGCAGCCAGAAACAGCTTACTGACCGTGGCTACATTGAATACTGTAGCGGCTCAGGATTTCTGATTACTCCGGATCTAATGCTGACCAACCGACACGTTATTCAGTCACCGGAAAACTCGCTGTCGTATACAATTACGCAATATCAAAAAGACGGCGAACCACGACTCGTGGGCGGCTCCATCGTTAAATGGTCCGCGATTCAAGAAGAAGATCTGGCGTTAATCAAGCTGGATCAACCGATGAACGCGCCCGCACTTCCACTGAATTTTGACGAACTTCAAGACAAACAACCAGTCACGGTTCTAGGATTTCCGGAAACCGACGTGCGTGGCGAGCACCTGTCCGCAGCCAGCGGCGCGTTTATCAGATATGACACGAAATGGCCTTGGTTTTACAGCACGAACCAACTCGCGGCGGGTAACAGTGGAGGCCCTGTCGTCGACATGAACGGCAACGTGGTCGGAATAGCTTTTGCAAAACGAGACTACCGTAAATACAAATTGATTGGCGATCATTGGCTGGAAATTCGCTACCTCAAGGACGGCGTTTCAATCTCCAACAAAGCGGTCAAGGATTTTTTGAAGGTCGCTGCACCCGATTTGGTTCTTCCAGCAGTGAATCAAAAACCGTTCTCAAGCGGGCAGGAACTGGTGGAACGAGTTCGAGGTTCTACGATGTTGATCAAGTCGTGGATGCCTCCGACAACGGCAGTGGCAAGAAGCTCATCATCACGATACAGATCTGACGTGACACAGCTGAAGTTGGTCAAGCTTGCCACACTGCGAGAAAAAAGGCTCTATCCCGATCTTCACTGCATGAGGTGCTCGGGAAAAGGCTTTCTGGATTGCCCCAACCGACGGTGCAACAAAGGCGGTGTTGCTCGAAAGGGAACTCGACAGACTGGTGTCAACCCTATCACCGGTACACCTATCTACGCGTCAAACACCGTATACGACACGTGCACCGTTTGCGACGGAAAAGGAGGAGCGATCTGTCCCGACTGCGACAGAGGTAGATTATCTTTGCTGGAGGAGAGCAGGTAACACTCAAAAGGACACCCGCGAAAACCGAAGCTCAGCTCATTCACGTCTGATTCAACGAATTCGCAAATGTGGTAACCTCTGATAATGCCTTCCTCAAAACGAAAGAAAAATCAAAAGCGTCGAAGGAAATCGAAGCACGAGAAATCCTCAACGGGAACAGTTCAAAACGCTCAGCCACTCCACCAGCGCGACGATCGTCACAAACTGATCGCCTTGACTCTGGCCAGTCTCGTGGCCGGGCTGCTGGCAATTATCAACCTCGACCGAGCGACTCATTCCAACTCGCTGACGAAGGAAGAGCGAATGGTGTCTACCAGCCGTCACGGGTGGCCACTGGTCTATCTGGAACGTGATGTCGCGGACAAGCCGGAATTCTTCTTCAGCAAGCGCCTGTACAGCTGGCCGATTCCCGCCATCGAGGGTGAACAGAGACGGTGGAATTTCGGAAATTTCGCCGGCAACGTCGGAATCGCGGTTGCAATCACGGCAGCCTCCTTCGCATTGATCAGTTTTTTCGTTTTCAAGTACGACTGCTGGAAGAAAACGCTGCAGCGTGAATGAATCGCTTTCGCAGACAATCACTGTGTCCGTCAAAGCATCGAATTCCGTATTTCCCAGAACTGCGAATGCTGGCACAATAAGATCATAGGCGTCAGCGCATCCCAATTGGACTGTCAACAAAGTGCACCTGAAAAAACGACTTGAAGTACTGCTGATGCAGGTAATCCTGTGCGTGATTCAGGTTCTACCCATCGAGGCGTGCGCTCGCGTGTGCCGCTGGCTGGCGTGGCTGATTACCGACGTCATCAAGTTTCGCAAAAAGATCATTCGTGACAACATCCTGGGCGTGTTCCCGGACGCGTCAGACGAACGCATTCACAAAATGGCCACCGAGATGTGGTATCACTTGTTTTTAATGGCGTGCGAGGTCGCTCATGCCCCGCGAAAACTGCACGATTCCAACTGGCGAAAGTACGTTGACATCCGCGACAAGGTACAGATGACCCGGTATCTGATTGACTACCGTCCGTTGGTCGCGGTCTCCGGTCATTATGGAAATTTTGAAATGGGCGGCTACGTGACTGGCCTGCTTGGAATGCCCAGCTACACGGTGGCGCGGAAATTGGATAATCCCTATTTGAACGAGTTCGTGAACCACTTTCGCAGCTTCAACGGTCAGTTTCTGTTGCCCAAAGAGGGCAGTGCACCCGCGATTCAGGAAGTCATGGACAGCGGCGGTATTCTGACGTTGCTCGGCGATCAACACGCCGGAACGAAAGGCTGTTGGGTCGATTTTCTGGGCCGTCCCGCCGCGTGCCACAAAGCGGTCGCTCTGTTCACGCTTAGCGGAAACGCACCGATGATGGTCAGCTACTGCAAGCACACCGATCGCCCGCTGCATTTTGAAATTGGCTGCACGGGCGTTGCCGATCCACTGGAGATGTCCGATGACCTGAAAGACGTGACTCGGCTGACTCAATGGTACAACGATCGATTGGGTGACGCTATTTACGAAGAACCCGAGCAGTTCTGGTGGCTCCATCGCCGCTGGAAAGAGAAACCTGTTCGCAAGACAAAGAAGCGCCGGGCGGCGTGATCTGGAAAACCCAACAGATCTTCTGTCGATTGTTGCCTCAAACGTATGCCAGGTCTGGTGACCCAAAAGTGTTTTGCTACGATGAACCGCTTCACTGACTCGATCGACCTGAACCCGATCACATTCCAAGCTCGCCGCTGATCATTCGCTCGTGATTGAATACCGCCCGTTTCTGAACACGGACCCACCGCTGATCGTCGAGATCTGGAATCGCCAGCCTCCGATTCGCAGCCAGGTGGCGATGGTGACACCCGATTTGCTCGAGTACCATGTTTTCTCCAAGCAGTATTTCGATCGAGCGGGAATGTTTCTGGCGATTGATAACTCGGGAGACAAACCCACGCCGCTGGGGTTCGTTCATGCCGGCTTTTCCGTCAATGCGAAACTCGATGATCTGAATCATTCGATCGGCATTATCTGCCAATTGAAAACGATCGAAAGCGAGAATCAACGAGAAGTGGGGTCCGAACTGCTGCGTCTCGCGTGCAAATATCTTTCCACTCGCGGCGCCACCGAAGTTCACGTTGGCAGCGACTTTCCCAACGCCCCGTTTTATCTTGGACTATACGGAGGCAGTCGTCTGCCTGGTGTCATGGCCGCCGACAAGGCGACAATCTCGGCATTGCTGGCGGCCCATTTTGAACCGAGGGACAAAATCTGTGTACTCGAGCGGCTGCTGTCCGGCTTTCGCACCATTGTCGATCGTAAACAAATGGGCCTGCGACGACAGTACGTGATCAGCGCCGATGGTGATCCGGTCGAACGATCGTGGTGGGAAAGCTGCACGCTGGGCAGATCGGATCGAGACCGGTTTACGGTCGCCAGCAAAACAAGCCCGGCCGAATGCGGAACGGTTTCGTATTGGGACCTCGAACCGATGGCCGGCCAGTGGGGTTCGCCTGCCAAGGGGTTGTACGATCTTGCCGTGTCTGCGGATTTACGCCGCAGTGGAATGGCGACCTTTCTGGTGGGCGAATCGTTACGTCGTCTGATGCAGAATGGCGTCGGTCTGGTGGAAGCGCAGGCTCGTCAATCGGACGAAGCCTCGATGGGCGTTTTCCATAAACTTGGATTCCAGCAAGTCGCCGAAGGCATGCTGATGCGTAAATCGCTTGTTCCGTAAAGATCTCCGCAGAGCCACACAGCTCGCTGGGGGATAAACATCGGGACAGTAAGTCTCAGCGGCTCCGCGCGCGAATAGTCTTTCACCCGCCCGCGTACAATTTTACTGGTTTATTTCGCTCGTTCGATTTTCGAATGGCGATCTGATATCATTCAGTGTCTGTCCTTAACCGTTGTCCTCACAACGAACCAGTCTCATCCATGAACGTCGATCCGGACATCAAAAAACTCCAGGATTCCATCCAACGATCCAAAGTGGACCGGGCGAAGGAATTGACCTTTGAAGAGCGCTGCCGTGCCGGTGCGGACCTGTTTGATGAAGGCATGCGATGGATGCGCGGGATGATCGAATCACAGAATCCGGAATGGTCGACGGAAGAAGTCGAGGCTGAAGTAGAGCGCCGCAAACAGATTCGTCGCAAAATCGATGATGCGGGATTCTATCAGATGGTCGAAGGAGACTCGGATGGAACCGAGTAGTTTTGCTGCGCTGGCAGAGGTGCTGATTGCTCTGCGAAGTCTCGAAATTCCTAATATGGTGGTGGGCTCTTTTTCCTGCAACGCATACGCGATGCCTCGTTCGACGAAAGACGCTGACATCGTCGTCCTGTTCCAACCGGAAGATCTTAACAGAATTGTGAATGCAACTCAGCTCAGATTTTTATATGGACCGGCAGTTAAGTTTCGAAACGATCACCAATTCGGTTCGCAACGTGTTGACTTACCGTCCAACGGGCTTTGATATTGAACTCTTCAGGCTGAGCGATGACCCACATCGTCAGGCCAGATTTGAGCGCCGCAAAACAGAAACAATTCCAGGTGCGGATCTCGTGGCAGATATTCCGACCGCAGAAGATGTAATCATCCAGAAGCTTCGCTGGCAACGCGACAAGGACATCT
>CAYXWX010000161.1:0-6414 GCA_964468915.1 uncultured Pirellulaceae bacterium | reverse complement strand
GAAATCCATCTTCTTGACCCACACGTGGTTCTCCATGACGGTCCCAGCCGGATTTACCGACTAGTGCTTTTTTCCAACTCGTTTTTAGGGTTGTTACTTGCGGAGGGTCTCGTTTTATTTTTTGCTTTTGAGGCTCACGGAATGATGATTCGGTCGGTCAACCCTAATCTTCAGTTGGAACAAAGCACCAGTCCATCGCAAACCGTGTTCGTCCATCAGCTTGGTCTTTGCCGACAACCGAAGTGAATGGCACCAATCTTCTAAGGTGTCACTCCGGCCAGTTTCACGACCTTCCTGGACATCGTGCCGGGATGGGTGTCGTGATGAAGCCTGTCGAAAGCCTGCTTCTTCTCGGTGGCCGTTTGAGAGACCGGTCGTCCACGAGCTTTGAACGGAGTGGCAGCAAGCGAGTGATCTTCAATGCCCAATTCAAAGATTGCCTGAGTCCGCAACCAGCGGAACTCTGGGCATTGTTCCGGATTGCAGCCGCATCTAATCAGAAACTCCGGAACGACGCTTGCGAGATCCAAGCGAAGAATAGTAAATATCTCAGGTCACATGGACTCTGTACTCACATTGGCCGTCAAACATTGGCTCTCTGATCATTCAACCAACCCGGTGACGGTGGCTCAACCGTTGAGTGGAAGAGTCGCCAGAGTGAGTTTTTTAATTGTGTCGATCAAAAAAACAGACGTCAGTCGATCAAGGTGCAGGTGACCGAGCAACAGTGCAAACGCAATCTCATCGTGTGTTTGAAGAATCAGTACCTGCGATCAAAACTTGTTCCTTTTGCAGGACTGAGCTACCACAGAGCAGATTTTGTAATCTTCGAACGCAGTATTTCAAATGTTCTTTCGGCCCGTAATCTCTGTACCTGATCGTGAATTGCTCGCGTTCATCAGCTTTGCTCTCAATTTTCAGTTCCTGCTGCTTGCGTGCGACTTCCGCTACTGTCGCCACGTGCTCTCATGCCAGGACGGCGAGTTTGGCTTCGATCATTGCCAGTGAGTCTGTCTTGTTGACGTGGGGAAAGACGAATGAAAGTGGCGTTCCCGTGTCAACGCCTTTGTCAATTTTATGAAAGGTGCCTCCAAGACCACGATGGTCTCCACGAATGTAGGCCCATAGCAGCGTGTGTTGTCCTTTGTATCGAAGCGAGTAACCGTAGTGGAAATTGACGGCTCCATATTTCGGGATCTTGAAGATCCTATCTCTCAAGATCGGTGCTCCACAGACCAAAAGAAGGTCAGGATCATGCTTCGCGATCAAGTCCGCCGTTGATTTCGAATTGATCGTATACGCTGGAACGGTTTGAATGTTTTCGCAAATGTTTGACAGATCCGATTCGCCCGAACATTTTTGCAGAATATGCTCGCGAACTTTCTTCCGGGATGGCTTTCGAGGAAACACGGTGAAAAAAAACTTGTTCACGACTTTCGAAATCAAGTTTTCACTTGTTTGTTTTTTCGAAGGTGCTCCTGGCTTGGAAGCCGCGAAGTCAGGGACGATGATCAGAGGGATCTCGTGCTGACGCAACCCAGAGAAAATACAGTTGGCAGAAATGTCGTGCTCGCAATTACGAACAATTTTCATGAGGGACAACGCGATCGAAAAATCTTAAAACATCGAAGCTTGCCATCAAACAGATTCGATTGGCGTGATCTCTTTCAGAACCTACCCGAGAACCCATCTCAAAATTGCGCCGTCCTCGCGATAGCCACGGTCTTTCCGAAGTCAATCGCTGCTAACAATGTTCGGCTGAACGGTTTTGGGATGGGTTCCCAGTGGTTTGCCCCATTGAATCGGGTGTCGAAGATGCGAGTTGATGAGTCAAAGTCTGTTTCGCTGGAAATGTGAGAAAGATCACGTTCGTGCATCGTGAATCGATTTAAATGAAGCGAAATTCGACATTGAACTTCACCTCGGGGCACCAAGCGGGGATGTGAGAGCGTGATTCACGACAACAGCTCGCTCAAAACAATTGTGACGGCTTTGACCATAATTCTGATGCCAAGCTTCAAAGGCCCTGATTTGATCAAATGCCGTGTTTTTCGCATCGATATTTTGGGCGATTCTGCTTGCCTGTGAGATTATGCTTGCCTGTGATTCACATCTATCTATAGTATTGGACACGATTTTCGCTGTTCAGATTCGAGAAACTGTGCAGCCTGTCGCGACTGCCACTCATTATGCAATTTGTGCACCGTGAAGAGTTGAAAAAATTCGTATGGGATGATCGGAGTAGACGCCCCTTCCGAAGTTCGGTCCTTTCAAAGCACAGGCCTACTGTCATACAGTCTTTTCGCGTTGAAACAAACCGCCTCCCACTATGACCACGCTATCCATGGAGCTCCCCACGGAATCAAGTTCCGTTACGGAAACAGAACTGCTTGCTGTCGTGCCCGCGATTGCTGGTCAGATCGATGATTCGTCAACTTCAAGACAAGTGCCCGTTGCGCTGTTGTTGCCGCGCGGATTGAGACTGTACGCCAGCCAGTTTGCGGTGGTTTCACGGCGGCGGTTTTTTCTGCCCATTGATCCCGGTAATCCGGCCGATCGAATTGAGTTCCTTCTGAACGATTCCCGTGCCAGTGATGTGCTGGTGGACGACTCCACGGCGGAACTGATACAGGAACTCGACATAACCTGTAACGTCGTCAACATTTCCCGGTTGGAAGACAAAGTCCTGCCGGCATCCTTGCTGCCAGAGCAACCTGTTGATTGCCTTGAATCTTTGCTTGCGTGCCACGCGGACGACTTTGCCTACATGATCTATACGTCCGGTTCGACAGGAAATCCCAAAGGAGTTCCCATTCACTGGTCTGCGTTTGATAATCACAACCAGTGGTTTATCGACGAGTTTCAGATTAGTTCCAGAGACCGCTGTGCGCAAATCGCTTCCGTGGGGTTTGACATTTCCTTGGAAGAGATTTTCCCGGCGCTGCGATCGGGCGCGAAGCTCGTCCCTGTCACGAAATCGGCGCTCGATTCGGCTCAGGAGTTTTTCCGTTGGGTGCGGGAAGAACAGCTTACGGTCCTGAACATTCCAACGGCTTTGTGGCACAACCTCGTTCGACATCTCTCCGACTTTCAATTACCAGAATCGGTTCGTCTGGTTTTGATTGGCGGCGAGAAAGTGAATCCTGAGCGTGTGAAAGACTGGTTCGATCAAGTGGATTCAAGGCGAGTTCGACTGGTCAACGCTTACGGGCCGACCGAAGCAACCATTACGTCAACGTTTTGCGATTTGTCCAAAACAAATTTGGACGCGATTGGCAAACCTATCCGCAATATGGACTGCCTGTTGGTGGACGACGATGGAAACGTTATCACCGAAGCAGGTGTCGCTGGAGAAATTCACTTCAGCGGCGTCGGTGTCGCTGGCGGTTACTGGCACCGGCCCGACCAAACGGCCCGAGCCTTCTATCGACGCCCTGCTGCGGACGATCATCAGATGTGTTATCGCACGGGCGACCGCGCGACGCGCGACGAACAGGGGAATCTGCACTTCCTTGGTCGCCGGGACAATCAGGTTAAGCTGCGTGGGTATCGAATCGAAGTCGACGAAGTGGCCGCCACAGTTTGCAAGTTCGGTGGCATCCGGAATGCGGTCGTTCGCAAAGTGGAATCAGGCAGAGAGTACCTTGTCTGTTTCGCGACGATTGATGGCAAGCAAGACTTTGATGAAGGTCAGCTGAAAGAGTTTCTTGCTGCGTCGCTTCCAGGCTATATGATTCCACAAAAATTCGTGTTTCTGGACCGGTTCCCACTGACCGTTGGCGGCAAAGTCGATACGGATCGACTGCTGGAAGAACTGCAGCAGGTTGCCACGCCGACTTCCTTCTGTGACTGGAGCTCCGACACGCAACAGAAAGTTGCCGCTGCCTGGGAAGCGGCGGTCGGATCGGCGCCGGAGTCTCCGCATGTGACCTTCACGCAAAGCGGCGGCGACTCTTTGGCAGCTCTGTCGTACGCGGCGGAACTTGAGAAGAACTTTTTTGGAAAACGGATCGGCATATCGACGATTTTGGCCTGTCCGACCGTTGCCGGCATGGCGGCCTATCTGGAATCGCAGCAGCAACCGGGAACTCAGCAAGCCGCGTCGATCGGAGGAGCACTGATCTCGATGCTGGGCCGCCCTCAGAACGAGACCGATTCAACGATTGTCTTTTTCCACCCAGCCGGCGGCGGTGGATTTCTCTACCGCGACCTGATCAGCGATTCGGTTGCCGATAAGTTTTCGATCGCGATCGTCGACTCGCCGTTGTTGACGGGTGAGATTCCCGGCGAAGGCCACGGTCTGACTGTTGAAACGATCGCTCGTCAGTATTCCAAAGAGCTTGCCCGATGTCTTGACCGGGGCCAGCGGTTGATCCTTGCCGGATACTCATTCGGCGGCTCACTGGCGTGGGAATCGGGGCTGGCGCTCCGGGAAGCGGGCTTTGAAGTGGATCGTGTCATCAACATCGACCAACCGGTCCCCGCAGCCATCGGCCGTAGCAGTCTGCCGCGAAGAGTCGGAAACTGGATTTATCGGCTGAAGTCGCCATGGTTAATGTGGCAAGACGTGCGGCGATTGCGACAGCAGAATCAATTGCGTGAACTGAGAGACACCAGCGGGCTGGATTCGGCGGACAAAGGTCTTCTTAAATCCTTGCAGCTAGAAGATTTCTACGTTGGAATCGAAGATGCTTACCAGCCCCCGGCAACCAATCTGCCGCTGCATTTGATCCACGGAGACATCTTCGAAGCCAAGTATTCATTGCCCGACGGCTATGGATGGAAGTCGCTTGCGTCAGAGCTTGAAATCAGTCGAATTACGGGCACGCATTCGACAATTCTGCTTGGCGAAAATCTGAAAAAATTGGCCGGGGCGTTCGAGCAAGCTGTCAGTTTCGAGCCGTCCAATGTCGGAACCTGATATAGATCATTCCGAATCAGATTCCGATCATTCTGCAGGATCCAAACCCGGCTTCATTCACGCCATCATGGGTCAGGGCCTGTACAGTCTGACTCGGCTGATTACGTCGATGTTCATCGGAGGGCGGTTTCTGGCCGACCAGCAGGGAACCGGTTCGGAATACGATCTGGGAATTTACGTTGCCTACTTCAGCGTCTTATTGCTGTGCGTCACCGTTCTGGAAGCTTTCGTCAACGTTCCGATGACGTATCTGATTCACGCTCGCAAAGGCGACGATCGCCGGCGGTGTTCGTCGTATTTGCTGATCGCCTGTTTGGTGATGGCGGCGTCGGTGGCTGGAGTTTGTTTGCTGTCGGGTGTCGTGCTGAGATCCTTCTGGGACTCGATTTCTGTGGCAGCGATCGTGGCCTTCAGTTTGTTGATCGCGACCCAGTTTGTCCGCGAATTCCTGATACGCTGGACGCTTGCGCGGCTGGAGTCACGACGATACGCCGTGTTTGAGATCGTTTACTTTTTGCTGTACGTGCCGCTGCTTGTCGGGCTTTTGTTTGCAAATCAGATTTATATCCCGACGGTTTTTCTTTGCATGGCCGCAGTCAATGCAGTGGTGATTGCAGTCTGGTGGCGCCAATATCAACGCGAATTTGCTAACGTACTTTCCAGCGATACGGTCGCAACCAGCGATATAAACGAAAACTCAAAATTCCAATCCGAGTTCGTTCCACTGCTGAAAGAGCAGATTCATTTTGGACGCTGGATTGCCGCCGACTCGGTCTGCTCTCTGGCGACCGTCTACTTTTGCAATTGGTTTCTGCTTTTGAAAACTGGACCAGCCGGTGCGGGAGTCTACGGGGCGTGCATGACAATCGTGCTACTGGTCAACCCGTTTCTGAATGGACTGATGAGCGTGTTTGCTCCATTGACGGCAATCGAGTATGAACGCGGACAGAAACCTGCGACCTCGAGGCTGATGTTGAAGTTCGGCTTGCCGTTGGTTGGGCTGATGATTTTGTTTTCGATTTTTTTATGGTTTACCGGCGACCGGCTGACGACGCTGTTTTTTGGTGACCGCTACGCCGCGTTCTTTGAAGAGAATTACGACGGTGTTAACCGGCTGACGTTCCTGATCGGATTGACCATGCCTTCAACGGCCGCAGCTTATGTCATGGCTTGCGGCTTGATGGCCTGCGGCAAACCCAAGTACACTTTCGTGAGTTCTTTGATCGGCTTGGTGTCGTTGCTTGTTCTATGTCTGTTATCCAGCAACGCCGATCTTGAATGGAGCGCTGTCTGTTTCGCGCTGGCTGTGCTGCTGACAGCCGTCTCAAGGCTGTTCATTTACAGCCGCTACATTGAAAATTCATAGAACAAGCGATTGCTCACGAACAGGGATCTGATTCGCACATCCCGAACCAGGTCGTGCGATCAAAGGGGGGCAGAGCTGGATCAACAGAAGAATCCGGATGATTCATGGAGCCGACCAGGTTCATCGT
>CAYXWX010000160.1:0-6437 GCA_964468915.1 uncultured Pirellulaceae bacterium | reverse complement strand
GGAATGATGATTCGGTCGGTCAACCCTAATCTTCAGTTGGAACAAAGCACTAGGCCCGCTTTTTTACTGCCCAAACGATTCCCGCTGAGTGGGTTCCAAGTTGCGCGAAAATCGTTCCATTTCACATCCTCAATTTGAGCAGAACGCATCCGGAAGGGCGAGGCTACGCCTTGGCCGGCGTGCGATCAGTCGCTGGGCCTTGAGCAGCAGCTCGGACGGAGCCTCGACCTCCCGTCCCCAGGCTTCGCCTTCAAGAGGACTGAAACCACTCCTGGGCGTCGCATTGATTGCAGCCATCATTTTGGTCGCCGGCGGCTGCCGACGTTATTGCCTCGATCCAAACAAGCCAAATCTTGGTGGAAAACCTGAGGTTACCAATCCTTTGATCGTTCCACTTGTGGATCGATGGTACGTCATGGATCAAATCAGTGACGAGCTGGACGACTACTTTCGCATCTACCGGGAAGAACGAATTCGGATCATTGATTCGGTGATGACCGAAGGCTGGATTGAAACTCATCCACGAATCGGGTCAACGCTGCTTGAACCATGGCACAAGGATTCCACGCCCGGATTCGAAAAAGCACACGCCACTTTGCAGACGGTCAGACGCTTTGCCAAAGTGCGAGTCATCCCCACGGGCACTAACTACGCGGTAGATGTAAAAGTCTTCAAGGAACTGGAAGATCTGGAACAGCCCATCGGTTCGGCCGTCAGTGGTCAGATCATCCGACACGACAACGCCCTGGATGTTGATCGCTTGAATCCATGGATCGCCACACGACGCGAGGGATGGATCCCCATGGGGCGCGACATTTCGCTGGAGCAACTGATCCTGCGAAATATTCAGAATCGGCTGGACAATTCAAATCCCTGACCAGCCATCCTGTTTTCGCACCTCGTTGAGCAATCGGTTCAGCTCAAATACTCGCTGATGCTTCAGAACTTGAAAGCTGCGATTTAAAAATACACGTCTCGAATGGCTTGCAGCACTTTTCCTTCAGCTTTGCAAACGGCTCCAATCCCCAGCAATCCACCCGAAGCCATGGCCACTTTCGTCGCCTGTTCAAGCAAATGACGTCCCAACGTTTCACGCAGGACTCGAGGGGCACGAGCCAGTTGGCACCGAGTGAAATCTTCCCATAGATCGGACAATTCGCTTGACGGGCGAACATCCAACCATGTTTGCACCAATGCTGCGGCCGCCGGCTGTCCGTGCAGATTGGCGGAGTAGATCGTCGAAACGGCTGACTGCCGCTCTTCATCTGTTACCCTGTCGCTTGCCCACGCCATGAAAGCGATCGGCGCAAGTGGTAATGCGGCAATGGTTTCGACTGAAAAACCAGCATCCACAAGCCTGTCCAGCAGATGATCATCCACATGAATGACATCGGACAACTCTTCGAGGATGCGCTCGCGGGTGTTGACGGTTAACACGTCTTTGGATGACCAACGAGGCATGCTCTGTCGATACCCTTCCATGCTTGATTGGTTGCCGGCCGAACTATCCGCTTTGTGATTCGTCATTCGCATGATTGACTCCAGATCAAAACCAAGGGACATACAAAGAGTGGCAACAAACAAAAAGCCCTCCACTCACTGTGTTACAACCGTTAGTCTATACCTCTGGCAACCCAGAAATACATTGATAAAACAAATACCAACCGTGGCTAAAATCAATTAGTTTTGCTTGCGGGCGATTCCTGCAATAATGCGGTTATAAATCTTCAAACAACAAAACCCGGAGAAGGTCACCATGGCTCGAAACTCACAAACACTTTTGGCGGCCATGTTACTGGTGGCGTTAACGCTTGTTCTACTGACGATTCGTACGCAACCCTCGGCTCAAGCGATGACGGCTCACGGAACTGACAAGAAAACGATCGTGACCGTGCCACTGGACGATGGAATGGAAGCGGTCGCAACGCTGGATCATAGAACCGGTGACCTGACTGGTTATGTTCTGAATCGGATCAGTGGGAAATTTTTTATTCGATACCGACATAATGTGACGGCGGAGTTTCCAAATCATAAGGGACAGTACCTATTGGCAGCTGGCCTTGCAGATTTCAGGGGTTTCGAAAGCAATGCGAGGATTGCATCAGGGGTCATTTACGTTTCCGAGGAAGCATCGGGGCGAGTGGTTGCGTACGGCATTCCATGGGATCCGCAATTTGCAGCCAGTAACGCAGACGGACAGGATTTGAAGTTCATCCCACTGGACCAGGCGGCGACCAGATTCACGCCGCTGCGATGATCCGATTGATTTGTTCACTGAGCGCGGACAATTCAAGTACGTCGTTTGCATCGAAGGTTGCGACAATCGGTTTGATTGACTTTTGATTTGACCCGACGCCATTCGTCCGCCGCAACTCAACCTGCGGACAGGTCGTCGCCAAATTCACGAAGGTTCCGTACTGAAAGGGTCTTCTACCGAAGCCCACTCCGCGAAGGTCACGTTGCGGTTCCCGGAACAGACTTCTCAACCTGATCGAGACCGGGGAGCGGCTGGATCCTCGGAACCGGTTTTGTGCCGCCGGAACTTTTTGCAAAACCTGAGCAAACGCGCGAAACATGGTTATTGACGCTATCGCAGGGCATCGGATGCACTAAACTGGCGGTCCACAGTTTCTCGACCAAACCGTATCACAGTTCCTTCATCATGGCCAAGAAGAAAACCAGCTCTCGAAAACCAGATGCTCGCGGTAAAAAAAAGCAGATCACCAAACCAACTGGCCAGCAAGCGACCACGTCGGGACCCCAGCGATTGCAGCGTGTCATGGCGTCGGCGGGCGTCGGAAGTCGACGAGAATGCGAGATCATTATCGAAGAGGGGCGAGTCGAAGTGGATGGCCGAGTCGTGGTCACGCTTGGCTCGAAAGTTGATCCGGAAAAACAAAAAATTTCCGTCGATGGCGAACGCCTGAAGATCCAGCGTTTGCAGTATTTCATGCTGAACAAGCCACCGGGAATCGTTTCAACGGCCAGCGATCCCTCCGGACGGCTTCGAGTGATCGATCTGATCAAAACCAATCTGCGAGTCTACAACGTGGGCCGTCTGGATCAGTCCAGCGAGGGAATGATTCTGGTCACCAACGATGGCGAACTGGCCAACCGGTTGACTCACCCTCGCTATGGCGTCGACAAAAAATACCTGGTGCAGGTTGACGGCAGCCCCAATCGAGCGGCACTACGCCAGCTGGAGGAAGGCATGTATCTTGCCGCTGAGGGTAAGCACAAAGCGGTGAAAGCGAAGGCCGTTCAAGTCAAGTTTGTTAAACGTCTCAAGTCGACCAGCTGGCTGGAAATCGTACTCGACGAGGGCCGCAACCGTGAGATCCGTCGTTTGCTGGCGAGAATCGGTCACAAGGTTCGGACGTTGCGTCGAGTCGCGATCGGACCGCTTCGCCTTGGTGAGCTGCCTGTCGGTGCCCATCGCGAGCTGACCGTCGCAGAGCTTAAATCGCTTCGCAAGGCTACTGAAAGTCCAGGCGTTCGAAAGAAAAAATCAGCGAAAAAGAAAACCGCTGGAAAGACATCCGTCAAATCTTCTGCATCCGCCAGTTCGGAGTCGCGTTCCAAAGCCGAGGCTCCGTCATCTGCTCGCCGAAAGGGAACGATCATCGGTCCCGGTAAAAAAAAGAGATCGAAACCGGGTTCCGCCAAAAAGAAGGCAACCCAAAAGAAGCGAAAGCCAACCTCCGCCGGACGGCGTGGCGCAGCTGCTGGAAAGCCGGCGAAGAAGAAAACTGGCAAGAAACCAGGCAAGAAGAAACCAGCCGCTCGCAAGAAACCGAAGGGCAAGAAACGGTAGTCGTTGCTCAACGCCCCGTGACGCTCAAACAAAAACGACCCGTGATAAAAATCGCGGGCCGCAGGTCTCGGTGGTGTTCGCTTGGTTGCCTGTTTTCAATCAGGCGAGCAAAAAATCAGGCAGCTGATTCCTTGGCTACTTTGATTGCTCGCTGCAATCGCGATTTGGCTCGAGCCGCCTTATTAGCATGAATCACCTTTTTCGCGCCAGCTCGGTCGATTTTCTTTGCGGCTAACTTGTATTCAGTTTCAGCAGTCGCAATATCACCATCAGCTGCGCTCTGCAGAACTTTCTTCATCTGAGTCTTCATGGCAGACTTGATGGATTTGTTCCGTTCGGTGCGAACTTTGGTCTGACGAAGACGCTTCTCGGTACTGGGGTTGTTAGGCATACTGGAAAATACTGCTGACGGTTTTCTGTGACTAAAATCTGGAACGCAATAATATGCCAAGTGTTGCCTTGGCTGTCCACCGCTAAATTCCTTGGAATTCAGTGGTTTTTCAGGCTTTCGAGTCCTGTCACAAGCCTCCAGGGGAACCCCGGAAACTCGGTAGACATCGGTTTTAAACGGTCAATACATTGAATTCCAACTCCCATCTCGATCTTCCTCTCGCTGGAAGGACCATCATGGTCACTCGCCCCAAACATCAGGCCGCCGCGTTGGCCGAGCCTTTAAAAGAACTGGGAGCGAAGGTCTTGATCGAGCCGGTAATCGAAATCCTCCCCCCAGAGGATTGGGCGGATTTGGATCGAGCAGTCAAAAACGTTGCCGAAGGACGAATATCGACACTTGTCTTTGTCAGCGTTAATGGAGTCCACGCGTTTCTGGATCGAATGGCCCAGACCGCGCAAGCAGTAAAGTTGAGCACGGTGATGGTCATCGGGATCGGGAAATCAACCTGCCAGGCTCTGGAAAACCGCCAGATTCAAGCCCGATCGGTGCCGGGGAAATCTGACAGCAATCGCGTCGCGAATTACCTGATCGATCACCAGGCCAAAGGAGAGATCCTGATTGTCCGCGCCGACCGCGGGAGCCGTGTCCTGCCGGACCGGCTGAAGGCTGCGAAAATCGATTTCAAGCAAGTTGCCGCGTATCGGAGTGTCGATCGTGCGTCAGTGGAGGAAGCATCAGTGCAGGCAATGCACTCCGGCGAAATCGCTTGGGTGACCGTCACCAGTTCAGCAATAGGAAACTCGCTGGTTCGTCTTTTTGGCGACGCGCTGAAACACACAAAGCTGGTCACGATCAGCCCAACAACTTCGAAAACGCTTCGTGAACTGGGACTTGAACCAGCCGCCGAAGCGTCCGAGTACAACATGTCGGGAATCGTGAACGCGATTGTCGCAAGCGAAAATCGTTTATAAAACCTTCAGAAAACGCCGGCGATACAGTGAAAAACGAGCCTTAAACTTGTTCACGAAACGTGAACCAGCTCATGATCGCCAAGATGATCGAAACGACGATGCAAACGATGTCAAACATCATGTTCGCATACTTGAACGGCGCCAGATGCTGCATGCCGGACAGGCCCATGATCAGGTCCGTCAAGAACAGCGCAAACACGATGATCGAAATCGTGAGCGCGATAATGCAAAGCCCTTTCGGCACAGCAGTTTTCCTTGGAATGACGTATCGACGTACAGGTTAGACAACCCGGGACATTTGACGAGTTAATTGACTTGACGATTTAACCGGCCACTAAACCTCGGGTGCAAACGGTCGGGAGGCGTCCAGCAGGCTTGCTTCCGACTGACAACCGACTGCGTTAGTATAGTTAGGTAAAGTTGGATGTCACGACGGGTCAATTTCCCTTCCATCGTGACATCTTGCTACAGCCTGCACTACCGATTCATCGGTTCGTAAGAACCCGCGACTCAAACCGTGCATTCGGGTAACGCATCAGCCGGCTGTATCGCTTATAGTGATGATATGGCCCGTCGATGCCGGAGACAAAAAGATCGAATCAGCGAGACATTTGAATGAAGAAAGCTGTTTACACCGGGTCTTTTGATCCCATCACGCTTGGACACCTGAACGTGATTGAGCGCAGCAGTCGTCTTGTTGGGGATCTGGTTGTGGGGATCGGACTCAATAGCGAGAAGCGAGGCCTGTTCGCACCAGACGAGCGAGTCGACCTGGTTCAACGATGCACTCGTCATCTGGATAACGTGGAAGTCCGTTGCTTCGAAGGTCTGGCGGTGGACTTTGTGCAGGAGTGCGGAACTCGTGTGATGATCAGAGGCGTTCGCCCGCTGACTGACATTGCGGGCGAATTCACCATGTCGATGGCCAACCGACGACTGAATCCAGAACTGGAAACCGTCTTCCTGATGGCGGACGCTCAGTACGCTCACGTATCAAGTTCACTGATCAAGCAACTGACACCTTTGGCCAGCGATGAACAACTTTCCAGATTTGTCCCTCAAGAGATTGTCGCCGATCTGAGACAAAAACTGACACGTTAGTGGTCTGTCAAATTTGAATTGACCAGTTTGAGTCGTGCTTACGCGCCAGCAGATTTGGCGGAAAGCACTTCCAAGATCGGTCAATTCAGGTCTGCTGGACCACTAGTTCAACAGCGCGGTTATCTCCGCTGTTTTCAACAAGTCGGGAACTCAGCCC
>CAYXWX010000159.1:0-6587 GCA_964468915.1 uncultured Pirellulaceae bacterium | reverse complement strand
TAAACGAAACGCGCTCTAATGCAGCGACTTGCTTAAACAAATCGAATTCTTGACTGCGGCAACCAATGCGACGCGGGTTCAAGTTTTGATTCAGGCATTGGCAATGGCGGTCCTGAAACAGCCAGGTTGACGTGTTTTAAGTTGCCCAGAGCGTTATTTTGACACTCCATCCGGCCAAACGTTCCGACACTGGGCGATTTTTCTTGTGTTTTTCTTCATTTTGCGGATACTGTTTGTGTGAAGAAATGTTCAATCGCGACGAACGACCCGAGTGCTCTATCACTCACTTCCCACTTCCCAAACGCGATTGGCAGGAGGCATCATGGTACAAATCCGCCACAAGTCTTCAGGCAAAGTTCTGCTGAAGGCACGCAATGCTTCCTTGCGCGGATGCTCTTTGACGGGTCATGATCTTTCTGGGGCAGAGTTCAACGGTTTTGACCTGTCCGGTTGCCGATTTGATGGCTGTAACCTGTGTGATTGTGATTTCAGTGGCAGCAATCTGCAAAACGCGCGGATCGAGAACTCGGTTGTCAAACGAGCCAACTTTTCGCGTGCCAACCTTCAGAATGCACTTCTGGTTGACAGCGTGCTGGATGGCGCAAGTTTCGTTTCGTGCCTGGCGACCGAGGCCTGTTTTCGAAACTCAAAAATTAACAATGCGTCACTGGTCAGCGGAACGTTTGAACGTTGCAATTTCGTCTTTTCGGAACTTCGCAGCAACTTACGAGGAGCTTCCCTGATCGGTGCCAACCTTTTTGGCGCAGATCTGACGGGAACAGATTTTTCGAATGCCGATTTACGCGGTGCCAATATGACCGACGCAACGATCAACCGAGCTAATTTTCTGGCCGCAAACATGACCGGTTGCATTGGCACCAATGGTCGCCCCTGGGGCGTCACCGTGCGAAATTCGACCGCTTCGCGACCCTGGTGGAAGGCGTGGCAAGGATCATCCGTCCGGTAACCGATCTTGATCTCTCATTGGAATTCTCTATTCCGCAATGAGAAATGCGAATAAATGTTCATGTTTTGCTTTGACTGAACGACGGGTGTTTTCCAATTTATCGACTCTTGCTACCCTTGTGCCTTGATTTTCGAGTGCCGGCTGTCGATTCCCCACCCAATGATTCAGACTGACGGCGAAGGCGAAATTCCAATTATCGCATGGCGATTTTTCCCACGAGTCAGTCGGTTGCCCAAACTCAACTGGTAACCAGCAGAAGCAATCGATACGTGGCACCATTGCTCATGCCGCTTAATTCGCAGACGAAACAACAATCATTCGATTATGGAAGCTCTCGAACCTAACGCCAGCGATCCCGAGGCGCTTCGGAACGAGCTAGTCCGATCGTTTTCAAGTTTCGAAACCAGCTTTCGACGTCGCTTCCCAGTGCTTTGGTTGACGACGTTGCTCGCTCCAGTGGTGGTGACTCTGCTACTGCTGATCGGTTTAGGCTTGTCGTATGGTTGGGACTATCCTCAGAAACTGATCGGTCACGCTCTCGCGACTTTCTTTATCTTTGGGCGATTCATTGTTCTGGTAGGGACTGAGGGAGCCGCCGCGGCTGCCGATACGGCCAAAGAAGGTTTCAAGGTTTTACTCAGTCCGGGCGAGTTGTTCGCCATGCTCACCTACATGGATGTGATGGTCGCGTTATTCGTCACGTTTCACATGGGCATCCTTTTTCGCCTGCCGAACATCGGACCAAAAATTGCGATGCTTGTCTGGGATGGCAAGTTCATCATGGACGCTCAACCGTGGATCAAACGGATGGCGTTTTTCGGGCTGGTGCTGTTTGTGATCTTTCCAACGTCCACAACCGGCAGCATCGGTGGCTCGATTTTTGGCCGACTGTTAGGTTTAAGCCGTTGGTTGACCGTCGGGGGTGTGCTGCTGGGCAGTATCCTGGGTAACGCGTTGATGTATGCGTTTTCCAGGCAAATCAACCGGTACATCGGTCAGGAAAACTACTGGATCAAAATCATTGGAATCGCACTGCTGATTCTGTTGGTATTCGTGATGGAGCTTCGTTACCGCAAAGTAAAAAACAAGTTCCTTGACCGCCAGGCTTCGACCGATTCTGCAACTGAGCCGACATTGGGCGACGAACCGGAGTCGCAAGGGTGAGCCGGCGGACTTGGAGCAGCTTGAACCGCAGTGTCGAGCGTTGTCGAAAGTGTGATCGACTGATTGAGCACTGTCGAGAAATTGCCAGGGTAAAACGCCGTGCTTACGCGGATCAAAAATACTGGGGCAAACCGGTCGCCAATCTGGGGGAAGCGCCGGCGAGCCTGCTGGTGATTGGGCTCGCCCCCGGAGCACATGGCGCGAATCGAACCGGCCGCATGTTCACTGGCGATCGAAGTGGTGACTGGCTTTTTCGGGCACTTCATAAGGCAGGATTCGCAAATCAACCGTTATCGACAGGACGTGACGACAGGCTGGAATTGATCGATTGCGTTGTGACTAATATTTGTCGGTGTGCTCCACCCGACAACAAACCGACCAACGCTGAAGTAAGCCAATGTGAACCATTTCTCAATCGAACCATCGATTTCTGCCGGCCGGTCGTCTTCCTTGCATTGGGAGGCCTTGCATGGCGGTCCACTATTGCCTGGGCCGTTGAACATGAGCGGCTTGCGGAAATCAAACCGCGTCCGAAATTTGCTCATGGAGCCGAAGTAGCAATGTCCGACAACACCTGGTTGCTGGGCAGTTACCATCCTAGCCAGCAAAATACGTTTACCGGACGATTGACTGAACCCATGTTTGATCGCATTTTCAAACAGGCTCGCAAGAGAATTGACCAACGCGATCACCAACCGTCATCCAGACGAAAGAAAAACTCATGAGCGATCATCCATCAGAATCGGAACCACAGGATGATGCCGTGGTCGAAGCGGAATTGGTCGACGACGTAGCGCACAGCTCGATCGAGCCGAACCGACTGTCAGCCAGCGGAATCATCAGCTGGATCATTGTTGCCTGCATCACAGTTGCCGTGATTTCGATCGTCGCGACCTCACAGCAAACCGTCAGCGAAACGGTTGGCGGTGATGCAACCAGTGGCGACCTTCTTCAAGTTCAACTGGTTGGCAAGATGCTTGTCGGCCAGCAGGAACTTCAAAACATGTCACAGCAGATGCTTGCCAGCCAGGCAGCACCTGATGCCGCAAGCGACGACCTGCAGGACGATGAAGAAGACGAACCACTGAATGTTGAAGAAGTCGAAGCGATCGAGACCGCAATTGCCACTGCGAATACAGGAACGTTTGAACAACAGCTCGCGTGTGTCGTGTTGCTGAACGAATTGCGAGGCCCCGAACGAGCGTTGGAAAACCTGTCGGACCTGGACGAACGGGTCGTGCAGTACGGCTTTGAGCCATCTGAAAACCAAACCACGCTTCACGAAGCCGTGTCGAATGTCGTCAACGCATGTGTGGACGATTCATTTGACGACGCCACACTATCGATCGAGGAAGAGGCGTTGCTGGCGGAAAGAATGGGGTGGATCGGCCGACTGGCGGCCGTACCCGTGCAGTCGGGGAGAGCGGAGATGCGTGAGGAAGTCGTCTCCGAGGCCACGGCCAGCGCGATGGTCTGCACGTTGGCGATGATGGCTGGCCTGTTGGCGATCGTTGCGGGTTTTGTGCTGGCAGGCTTTGCCATCCGTCAATTTAGTCGGGGCGGTTTTGTCAGCCGTTTTCACAAACAGGCCGGGACGCACAACATCTATATTGAAACGTTTGCGATCTGGCTGACCTACTTTTTTGGAGTTCAGTTTTTACTTGGATTCGTGAGTGACGTCGTAACAATCGACCCGCTGATGCTCAGCCCCCTGATCATGTTCAGCTCATTGATTGTGTTGGTTTGGCCTGTGATACGAGGCATTTCTTTTTCGCAGGTTCGACAGGATATCGGATGGACATCAACGCGGCCGATGCGGGATGTTCTCTCAGCTCCGATCGGGTACCTCGCAACGCTTCCGATGGTCGCGCTGAGCTTTGTATTGATGGCAGGACTGATCATGCAGTCCATGCAGCCGACAGACAACGAGGAATTTTCGCGAGGTCAATCAATTTCTCATCCGATTCAAGAGTACGCATCGGACTCGACCGCCAACGTGATTCTATGGGTCGTACTGGCAGCCTGCGTCGCAGCACCAATCGTGGAAGAAACGGTCTTCCGTGGGATTCTGTATCGGCACTTGCGCGACGTAACGGCTCACTGGCGTACCGTGGCAAGCGTTGCATTTTCGTCGTTGCTGAACGGATTCATTTTCGCCGCCATACACCCTCAGGGGGTAATGCTGATTCCAGTGCTGGGAGCTCTGGCCGTGGGCTTTTCTTTGATGCGTGAATGGCGCGGTTCGCTCTATCCAAGCATGATCATGCACGCGATTCATAACAGTCTGGTCACTTGTTTGATGTTCACGATTCTGTGATATTGAGGGCTTGATTTCGGTCGAGAAAACGGCTGATTTGTCGCGAGCGGTCAAATGCCTGGCGACTCCCTTGAATCCCATTCCAACTACTTGAAACTCCGATGGCACAGATCAACGACAATTATTTGAAACTCCAGGCCGGTTATCTTTTCCCCGAAATCGGGCGACGCGTCAGCTCGTTTTGCGAGGCGAATCCCGATGCACAGGTAATCAAAATGGGTATCGGAGATGTCACTCAGCCGCTGGCTCCGGCAATTGTGAAAGCAATGCATGACGCGGTTGACGAGATGGCCAGTGCAGAAACCTTCCGCGGCTACGGCCCCGAGCAAGGTTACGGGTTCCTGCGAGAAGCAATCGCGAAGAACGATTTTCAGGATCGAGGCATTGACGTCAGCGCGGATGAAATTTTCGTGTCAGATGGTTCAAAATGCGATTCGGGCAACCTGCTGGATATCTTTGGCAGTGACAATGTGATTGCAGTGCTCGACCCGGTGTACCCCGTTTATGTCGACACCAACGTCATGGCAGGCCACACGGGGCCAGCGGATGAGAATGGTCGTTATGGGAAATTGGTCTACATGCCGGTTACAGCCGACACGAACTTCGAACCTGCCATTCCTGACCAGCACGTGGATTTGATCTACCTTTGCTACCCGAATAACCCAACCGGGACCGTTGCTTCACGCGAGACGTTGACCAAATGGGTTGAGTACGCGAAAGAGCACGATGCAATTATTTTCTACGACGCGGCGTACGAAGGCTTTGTATCCGAATCCGATGTGCCTCGCTCGATCTTCGAGATCCCCGGCGCTCGTGACGTTGCGATTGAGCTTCGCAGTTTCAGCAAAACGGCTGGCTTTACTGGAATTCGCTGTGCCTTCACAGTAATTCCAAAATGCCTGAAGGGAAAAACAGCTGACGGTCAGGAGAAAGACATTCACTCGCTTTGGAATCGTCGTCACTGCACAAAGTTCAACGGGGTCAGCTATCCGGTTCAGCGTGGTGCGGCGGCTGTGTATTCCGATGAAGGCAAAACACAAGTTCAGGAACTGGTCAGTTTCTATATGAACAATGCTCGTCTGTTGCGTGAAGGACTGCAGGCGGCAGGACTGGAAGTTTTCGGTGGAATCAATGCTCCCTACGTCTGGATAAAAACACCGGACGGAATGAGCAGCTGGGACTTTTTTGACCAGCTGTTGGAAAAATCTCACATTGTCGGTACACCCGGTAGCGGATTTGGTGCGGCGGGCGAAGGTTACTTCCGACTCAGCGCCTTCAACTCGCTGGAGAACACGCAGACTGCAATTGAGCGCATTCAAAAATCGCTTGCGGTCAGTTCCTGATCGTAACGTTTGACAACAGAAACCATGGCTCGCAAGTAGCCTGTTCAATGTGAGAAATGATCGATGGATTTTCCTGAATTACTGCCGTTGATTTCGCGATGGCTGCACATCCTCGCTGCAATCATTCTGGTCGGTGGAACGCTGTTTACGCGACTGGCGCTCGCACCAGTCGCACCTGCATCCTCCGGCAGCGAAACGGCCGAATTGCGTGATTCGATTCGAAAGAAGTGGATGAAATGGGTGATGATTTCCACTGCATTTCTACTAATCAGCGGACTGTACAACGCCGCGATGAAAGCGATGGGATTCCATCTTGGTGCCACCTACAACGGATTGCTGTTGGTCAAGATCTTGCTCGCCTTCGCCGCGTTTTACCTTTCTGCCGTTCTCTCTGGCCGCAGCGAGAAAGCGGTCAAGTTTCGCCAGTCGGAAATGAAGTGGCTGAATATTCTGTCGGTGATTATGCTGGCCATCGTTTTGCTTGCCGGCTATATGAAGATGGACTCGGCCGATTTTGAGAAGAAGATTCGCGACGACGGCGAGCAGGAAGTTGGATGCCTGCTCGACATCCGGACAGCGCATTCGTCCCCAAAGTTGTAGAAGATCCGACTGAAACGAATAACGCAGACCGCGTCGGGCTTGTGATTTTTTTGATGTGACCGCGCACAATTCGGACGGCGCCGTTCGTAGTAGCGGCTTTAGCCGCTGGGTTATGATCATCCCAAAAGCGTGAACGCTTTGCTGCGGCGCAACCTGCACTCATGGCTAGCCCATATACTTCATCTGAGATGTAGGC
>CAYXWX010000158.1:0-6600 GCA_964468915.1 uncultured Pirellulaceae bacterium | reverse complement strand
CTGTTTTTGACAACTTTCTGGTTTGCAAAGTTACGGCAACGTTTTCGAGACCTTGTTGCCGGCCTACGAAATATCCAGGTTGGATGGCGCTTCTGTTGGACGCCGCGGTTGGCTGTGAACAAGTTGCAGCAGCCGATTTCAGAAGTTCGGCTGGTCGGTCGAAACCGGGGCTTCGCCGGCCCCATCACCATTGGCGGCAGGGGCGTTGCTTCGGACGATCGCCGCAAGTCGGCTACTGGCCCGTGAACAAATTTCGATCATCTGTTCGGTGTTGCCTGGAGGATCCTCGTCCAGATCTTCATCGTCTTCGGGTGGGTTCGCCAGATCGACAATCCCGACATCCGAATCCTTGATTAAATCGTTCAGCTCGGCGACGACTTCAGCAATCATTGACTTGTCCTGGTCGGTGCCGACATTCTGCAGGCTTTTGGGCCCTTGAGACAAAACCTGTTTGCCACCGTAAGCCAAAGCTTTCACCATCCCACGAATTCGGTTCAGCTGGTAGTTGGGGATTTCGACCCGTGGAGCGCCTGGTCGGCGACGAGCATCGGATGCTCTGCCTCCGCCTCCCATGTCCATGCCCATATCCATCCCCATGTCCATGCCCATATCCATTCCCATGTCCATGCCCATGCCCATGTCCATACCTCGGTCCATCCCCATGTCCATGTCCATGCCACCACCTCGACGGTTGCTGGTGGCTTTTCGACGGTTGGTTGCACCTTGAAACGAGGTCAGGTCTTGATCGCTGTAGTCATTGCCTTTCAGGGTCAGGTCCAGATCTTCCAGCAGGATGTTGTAGTAAACCAGTGAATCGAGCAGCGATTGAGCTGTCACCGCTTGAGTCTCAAGTGCCTTGGAAAGGAACTGAGTGACCGCAACCGATGCCTCGGAAACTATGTTGGGATCGGCGGCTGCGAGATCCAGATTGCCCAACGCCGCCATTGCCTCGTACGCCAGCCAGAGATCACTGGATTGTTCAAGCTGCATCAGACTGACCATCGCTTTCACGACTTCGCCATTGCCGCCAGGCTGTCCAATGAGTCCAAGGATTTTTGTCGAACGCTTTCTCAGCCAATAGCTCAGATCCTCGCTCCACTGGTCCTGCCCAGTTGCGGTGCCTTGAGTGATCGCGAGCGCCTGGCTGGCTGCTTTGCCGATGTCGCCACCTGCCAGTGCGGAAGCGTTTCCGGCGCGAGCCATTTGCAAGTGGCGATCGATGCCTGCCGCGGCTGCCACTTTCAGTGAATCAGGGAATTGGTCGCTGGTGAAAATCTGAACAAGGCTTGAAAACGCGGCGCCTGATGGAGTTGGTGCGGTGTCGCGACCTCCCGGTTTGCTGTCAAGCAGGCCCAAAACGTAGACCGCATTGATTCGTGCTGCCGGATGAAAATCGTTTGCTCCGGCAAGGCTCTGCATCGCTTGAACCACCGTGGTGATGAAAGCCGTTCTTGCTCCGCCCGTTGTTTTGTCTGACAGGAAGTCATCAATAAATTCTTCACGACGCTCCCCAAGCGTTGACAAAGACTTCGAGTTTGTTCGAGTCATCGATGGCAGGATGTACTCTTTGAAAAACTTCGACGCCAGTTCCGGATTGCCACCTTCGATGGCATCGGAGGCGGCCTTGTTCCCGTTCTTGATTGCCGAATAGATTTCCTTGTTTTGACGTTTCGTCGCCAGAGATTCGACGCCCTCCTGCTCAACCAGCTGGTAAGCTTTGGCAAAAGGAAGTTGCTTGAACTGTTGTTGTGCGTTCGCAAAAGAGGCGAGTAGCACAACAATCAGGGCGGACAGGATCAGCCAGAACATGCCCATCGCCAACTGGACCAAGGCCTTCTCAGCTGCCTTTGCTACGGCACGTGGTTGACGTCGATGGGAACCTTGACGGTCGCTGGCATCGAAAGGGGCATTGGCGTTTTCAGACGCTGGATTCATTCGGATTTTCATGTTGTTTGATCTTGCTTTTGCGCAATTGTGGCGGCGAGCCCCGTGCTCTAAGGATAGTCCGCACATGTGCCTGCTGTCAATTTTTGATCGATTGAGAACCGATAAGCTTTCGTTGAGTCGTGGATACTGTTCAGGATCGGCGGACCATTGGCGGGCCCATCATAGGGGATGAGAAATTCCCGTTGGTCACAATAGCAGCGACGGTACCGACTCGTGTGCCGTTGAACTGTTCGGGACATAGCGACTGCCGGTATATTGACGATCGTTGGAGCTGGCTTCTGTGAATGTCCCAGTCCATCGCTACCCTCGGTTTTCAGGCTGTCAGAACGGAGTCCAGAATGATGAAGGCGGATCGCGACACTTGTGTTTTCGAACTTGGAAAACGCTGCCCAAACAGTTGGGGGCAATCGCAAATCGTTCTCAGCTGGAGTCTGCTCTTTTTGTTGTCGGGCGCACTGCCGGCGCAGTCGCCGCCCGGTCAAGCCACGCCGCCCGGTCAAGCCACGCCTCGCGGCACGCTTTCTGTCGCTTCAGAAGATGCTGGCCCGGATTCAGGCGGAGATGATCGTGTCAAACAAACCATGGACCAAATCAACGCAATTCGTCGTCAGATGGGTGGCGGAGTCGCAGCGCAGCTTGAGGGGATGTTTGACGACGCCCATCAAGGCCGCCAGCAGCTGCAGCATGATTTTGATCAGCGGCTGAGCGATTTGGCCGCCAGATCAATGCGTGTTCCTGCCGTGCAACCCCACCCAGCAGTCGGATCCACCCATCGTGTCTGTGTGACTTTGCGAGCTGCCGCGCGAGAATTGGACGATGTCGCTGCCGATCTTGAAGATATCACGTTGTACGCCGAAGCAGACCAAATCCGGGTAAACGCGAGGAATCTGCGACTGAGGGCCAGAATGCTGGCTCCCGGCAGAACTGCCAGTGCCGTTTTGCCCGGTCGGTATTCGAGTCCCGATCGGCAGCTCGATTTGCAGCCTCAGGCGGCTCCCGCCAAAAGCTCCGACTTGCCAATGAACTTGCCAGACCCCAAAATTCGACCGCGCCAATAAATGGTTCAGCGGTTATTATTAGTTCAATAGCCAGGCGGCAAGGCGACCAGATAATCCATGCGGTAACCACACCGCGACCGACTTCCGGGACCGATCCGGGTGAAAGCGAAAATAGTTCATGTCAGCGTCAATTCAAATCGATGGATTCGTCAAAGCACTGATCAAAACGGGCGTGATCACCAAAGATCAAGCGCTCGATGCTTTGAATTTGTCACGACAATCAGACAAATCCATGTCTCAGGCTCTGGTCCAGCTGGGTTATGCAACCGAGGTCGAGGTCATCGAAACGATGGCCAAATACCATCGCATGGAATACATCGACCCGATGAAAACCGAGATCCCCGAACGTGTCATCGAGCTGATGCCGCAATCGATCGCTCGTGAAAAGAACGTGATCCCCTTTGAGGAATCCGAGGGCGGACTGAAGGTCTTGATGAGCGAACCGGGGGAGGTGGACCTGATCGAGGAATTGCGGTTTATCCTGAACCGCGATGTGACGGTCGCTCTGGCAACACGATCCAGCATTTCGGAGGCGATTAACCGCCTTTACGGTCAGCAGGAAGGTGAATCGGCGGACTCGATCTTGCAGGAATTCACCGACACCAAAATCGACTTCACCGAAACCGTGGATGACGACGCGGAAGCCGGCGGTGAAGGCGACGACGAAAACAGTGCTCCGATCGTGCGTCTGGTCCAGTTGATGATCAACGAAGCCGTTCAGTTGCGGGCGTCCGATATTCATGTGGAACCGTTCGAGGATCGCGTTCGAATCCGATACCGAATCGACGGCGTGCTGCACGAGCGTGATCGACTGCCCAAACGCCAGCTGGGAGCGATTCTGTCTCGAATCAAGATTCTGGCCGATATCGACATTGCGGAACGCCGAAGGCCTCAGGACGGTCGAATTAAAGTCTCGGTGGGCGAAAAAGAACTGGACCTGCGTGTCAGCATTATTCCGACCAGCTGTGGCCAGTCAGCGGTATTGCGACTGCTGGACAAGGACAACATCAAAGTTGGCGTCCGCCAGCTGGGATTTTCGGATTCGACCTTCAAGAAATTCAGCGAGCTGATCAAGCGTCCCAACGGAATTGTGCTGGTGACCGGGCCGACGGGGTCTGGAAAAACGACCACGCTGTACGCGGGGCTGAACAGCCTGAACCGCCCGGACCGGAAGATCATTACGGCGGAAGACCCGGTCGAATACTACCTGCCTGGAATTAACCAAGTCGAGGTGAAGCACAAGATCGGACTCGACTTCGCTCGCATTATTCGATCGATGCTGCGTCAGGCTCCCAACGTGATCCTCGTTGGTGAAATGCGAGATGCCGAGACGGTTTCGATGGGTATTCAGGCCAGCTTAACTGGACACTTGGTTTTTAGTACATTACATACGAACGATGCGCCCACTGCTGTGACACGGATGATCGACATGGGAGTGCCCTCGTATCTGGTCGCCAGCAGTGTTGTGGCGATTCTGGCTCAGCGTCTGGTCAGGACAATTTGCCCGAAATGTCGCACCAAATACAAGCCGACGCCAGAAGTGCTAAAGGAGGCGAATCTCACGCAAGAGCAGATCGAGAATGCGACGTTCATGCGAGGCAAAGGCTGCAACAGCTGCAATAAATCGGGTTACCGCGGGCGGATGGGAATCCACGAAATCCTGATGGTAGATGCGAAAGTGCGTGAATTGATCTTCGCGAATTCATCCTCGATGGAGATCCGAGACTATGTGGTGGCTAACGGCATGGCGACTCTGTTTCAGGATGGGCTGGAAAAGGTCATGTCGGGCTACACGACCTTCGAAGAAATCTACCGAGTTGCCAAGCAGACCGAAGCCGACGGTGCTCGCTGATCAATTTGCCACTTTTTTTCCACCACGCATCTATCGGAAGGGGCTTGAATTGCGGTTTTCCGAATTTGAGTGCCCGATCGCACGATATTTGGCACGTTCGGTCGAGATTTGGTCATTTTGGGATCTTTTTGTCCCTGAAATTGGACTGCGGGGGGCTGGTTTACCAATAATCGGTTGTTCCGAAATTCTGATGACCCGTCTTTTGCAGATCACCAAGAAGCTGATCAACCGTAAATTGATTACTCATCAGCCCATTTCTGAATCCCTTCCGTCTTCCTTCTTGTCTTTATTCGTTCAGTCAGGTTTTCACTCGCGTCAGTCAGGCTCGAGTGCTTTCGGCTGGATTTACCGCTTCGCGTTCGGCGTTCATTCGAGAGTTTTTGGACGCTGGGTGGGTTTTTGCTGCAAGGCTTTCCTTGAATCGGATGGCAGCAGGCAACTGACCATGAATCACCACGGTGTCATGCCGAGCCGAATGCTCGAGTAAAATCGTTTTTTCAAACTTAACCTTCAAACACCATTTCGCGATCGTAAATCAACATGGCTGCTCCCTTAATCGACAAACTGCTCGAAGCTTGTGTGAAGCAAGGGGCCAGTGATATTCATATCACCACCGGGCAGCCTCCTGTGTTTCGATTGCACGGTCGTTTGCGAAAGCTGGAAACGAAGGTGCTCGAGTCCGAGGACACCGTCGCGTTGATGAAGAGCATCGCGCCGGAGCGTTGTCAGCGAGAGCTTCAGGAATCGGGAAGTGCTGACTTTGGTTTTGCTTACGGCGAAGCAGCCCGTTTCCGCGTTTCGATTTTCAAGCAGCGTGGCGACATCGCGATGGTGCTTCGGCAGATTCCCAACGAGATGCTGCCGCCGGAGATTCTGGGCGTGCCGGATATCTTCACGAAATTGGTCATGCGGCCACGCGGGTTGATTCTGGTAACAGGACCGACCGGTTCAGGTAAGTCGACCACGCTGGCCAGCCTGGTGAATTTCATCAACGAACGAGTTGATCATCACATTATCACGATCGAAGACCCGATCGAATTTTATCACTACCACAAAAAGTCGACTGTGAATCAGCGCGAGGTGGGTGTCGACGTGCCCAGCTTTGCCGAAGCGATTCGTCGTGCCTTGCGTCAGGATCCGGATGTGATTCTGGTGGGCGAGCTTCGCGATCTTGAAACGATCGAGGCGGCGATCTCGGCTGCAGAAACAGGCCACATCGTTTTCGGCACGCTGCACACCAATAGTGCTCAGGGAACCGTGAACCGAATCATTGATGCGTTTCCAGGTAATTTGCAGGATCAGATTCGAACTCAGCTTTCAACTTCCTTGATCGGCGTGTTGGCTCAGACGCTGCTGCCGAGAATTGGTGGCGGCCGAGTTGCTGCGTTTGAATCGTTGGTGGTCACGCCGGGAATTGGAAACCTGATCCGCGAAAACAAAACATTCCGAATCAATTCGGCCATTCAAACCGGAGCCAAATTCGGCATGCAGTTGATGGACGACTGTCTGTTCGATATCTGGATGGAAGAGAAAGCTGAAATGGAAGATGTGCTCGGGAAGGCTCAGGATCCTGACAGCCTTGCCAAGCGCATTGCGACGGCTCGCCGTCAGATGGATCAAAATATTGACGAATTGGAAGACGGTGATCTTGAAGAGGATTTTGATTAGAGGGCGTTTCAAAAACCGCAACCCGAAGCGTGAGCGAGGGAGAAGGTTCCGAGAAATTCGGTCCCTCGCTCACGC
>CAYXWX010000157.1:0-6808 GCA_964468915.1 uncultured Pirellulaceae bacterium | reverse complement strand
CCATCGGTACAGATAACCGTCAGGAACATGGAGTCGTCCCGAGATTGTAGGCCATTGCGAAGCAAATGTGACAAAACCTCCAGCCTTTTAAGCTTAAAGTGCGGGCCTGATCACATCCCCACCGCGTTCATCAAAAAAAAATCCTCGCCAGCGAAACTGACGAGGATGGTTTGTACATTTTGAGACGATTATGAGGCGAATACAGAATACCGCTCCTCGTTCGCGAATTCGATCAAACAACCGGAACCGCGATTGCTCCGTTTTCGCCCTGACGAACGGTTGCCTGATAACGACCACCAAAGCTGTCGACAGTCGTGAAGACCGAATTCAGGTCGATATCATCACCAATTTGAATCCCAGCCGAATCGAAGAGGCGAAGGGTTTCAACTTCTGAACCCGATTGAGCAAAGTCTTTCACCACGACTGTGCCGATGCCTTCGCCTTGATCCAAACGCAGGTCGATTCTCAAGTCGTCTCCCAAACGGCGGAAGTACAAGTCATCTTCTAGCGCGTCCAGCCGATTGGAGGCATCATGGATCTCAAGGACATCCGTTCCGCCGAGGCGTTGTTCAAAAATGGTGTCACGACCGTCTCCAAGGAACCATTGGTAGGTATCATTTCCGCGTTCTCCGAACAACTGATCGTTGTCGCCACCACCCCGCAGAATGTCGTTGCCCGACCCTCCGTTGAGCACGTTGACTTCTTCATTTCCACGGATCGAGTCGTTTCCGGATCCAGTACGGACGTTTTCGATGACAGTGCCATACGTGATCAGCAGAGATTGATTGACTCCAAGCACACTTGAGAACTGCCCCTGCCGCAAGTCGATGTTCTCGTCGGTCACGTTCGCAGAAAACTCGAACGTATCAACGCCTCCCACATCGTAAATCGACCGTTGATGAGCAACATCAAATATGTAAGAAGTATCATCTTTGTTGGAGTCAGGATTTGCGCCGAAGACATCCTGAAGTTGCAGAACATCATACAACATTGGAGTTGATGGCGTTGCCGCTTCGGGATGGACTCCATTCAACGGATTGAAGACACCATCCGTTTCACCCGACAAGATTGTGTTGTAGTTGAAATCGTTGAAAGACGACAAAGTCGGATCGACATCAGTTGGTTCCACCAACCCCAACGCACCGATAATCGTTCGCAAAGATTCAGTGAAAAACGGGCTACCAAGTCCATAGTTGGCTGGAGTATCTGGAGGGAAAAACGGGTTGGGGTCGAATTCAATGGTGCTGAACCAGATATCCCCTTCTCGAGTTCCACGCCCGTCATTGGGGAAGAGCAAATTCCCATCTTCGTCGACCAGATTACCTTCTTCGTCAACAAGCTCGTTCCCCTCATCATCCAGAATCGGTAACGGAATTTGCTGAGCTATTGTTGGTGGCGCATACGCGTCAGCAGGAATACGATCCGGTGTCAGCAGAGTGGCCCCCACAACGATCTGAGCGGCCGAACCTGTGACCTCGTATGGCGTTTCAATGAACTGAGCATTTATGTACGACTCAACCGTTTCAATTGCCTGACGGAATGATTCGCGTTGCCCTTGATTGAGGGGCTGCGACAGTTGCTCTGCCTCGCCAATCTCATAATATGAAGGCGTAACGTTTCCATTTCCATCAAGAAAGGAGTAGGTAAAGACGAATTGATCGGGTCGACCAGTTTCGCCGGGAACGCCACTCAAACTTGGCATGGAAACCGGAACCGGTGGTGCTTCTGGATCAGGGCTCGTTGCGTCCGGCTGTAAAACCTGAAGAGCATCCGTGCCAACTGGATCAGTGTTCACATTGATGCGTTCCCACTCGGTGAATACTCCGTCGCCTGTGGACGCACGTACCAGAATGGGATCGATGCTCCGACCAAAATCAACCTCTGCACCCTGTATGATCAAACGATTGAAGTCAGCCGCACTAAGTTCGCGTACGACACCGCGTTCGAGATTTTCGCCATCCAATATCAATCTTGCGGAACGATCCGCGATCGAAATCGGACCATCCACAGGTGTCTCCAGCTCGTCAAACACTTGGTAAACCGTATGCTCCGGGCCACTATCGAGCTTTCGGAATAAACGGTTCAGCGTTGTCTGCTCAAGCGTATCAAGCGAAATCGAATCGTTCCTTGCTTCGATCTCCGGCGAGACGATCGTTGTCACCGATCCGGTTTCGGCGGCACTGATCGAAGTACCGTCTAAAATGAACATTTGGAATTCTTCGGTTCCCGCATTGGCACTCAAATGGAAACGTACTGAATTCACCTGATCAGCGTCCAGCAGTAAGCTGGCACCGTTAACTTGATCGACTCCGCCGACTGAAAAGAAGCCGCTGTCTGCACTGGCATCGGTATCACGCAAAGCAAAACGGTCAAACTGACTGGATGTTCGAAAAAGCTCGGTTAACTCAAAGACGGTGCCCACTCTGCCCGAAATGTCGATCAGTTCGAGTTCAGGTACCACAGGGGGCTCAACGATCGGATCGTCGGTTTCAGTCGTGATTTGAAAATCAACCGTATCACTCAATCGGCTGCCCACCAGAACCTGAACACCGATGCTCTCGGTTTCATTGATTGATCCTCCGCGATAGACAACGGAACCGATCTGATCACCCTCGACCGTAAAGAATCGAGCCGAGTCAACTCGAACGCCGTCGACTTCAAAGTAACCACCGTCGTTCCCATGACTTCGGTCGACCAACCAGTAACGAGTGATGGGTTCGCCACCTGTGCCAGTGACGTTCAGCAGAGACTGAATCGCGATTGGTTCATCGACATCCAGAGTCGTGTCGGTCCCAACCACTTCAACGGGTGTGGTCGACGGGAAACTGACTGGCAAGTTGACAACGTCACTCAATTCCGAGCCGTCAAAGGCAACCACGCCGACGTTTTCGGTTTGAATCGTGCCGTCTCCAGCGACGTAAAACAGCTGATTCAATTCATTGGCAGGGACGCGAATGAAGTTTGCATCGGGTTGACGAACACCTTGGAACTCAAAATAACCGCTCGATGGATGACTCAATCGATCGACAATGTAATAAAGAGAGATCGCGTCACCATCAGGGTCTGTCACCTGGAACAAACTCTGAGCCGCCACTCGTTCGCCCGGTCTAACTGGCGTTGTCCGTCCCGCCGACACAACAGGTTTCCCTTGAGTGCGTATGCCGAATTCGGTGACATCACTAAAGCTGACGCCGTCCGATACCATGACACCGAGGTTTTCAACCTGACCGCCCAGTGATCCGCCACGGTATGCCACTCTCGACAAATCTGCCGCAGGAACAAAAAACCAATTCGCTTGAGCCTGAGCGACCCCATTGTAAAAGAACTGACCGCTGCCTTCTCCGTGAGAACGATCAACAAAGCCGTAAGTGCGAGCCTGATCTCCGTCGGCGTCAAAGTAATTCAACAGGCGAGTGATTGCGATCTCTTCACCCGATCTGACGCGTCCGGCAAGAGCAGAAACGATCGGGCGACTGTTCCCAGTTGTGATTCCAGCTGTACGCGGTGCACTGACACCAAACGCATTGGTTGCACGCACGGTGAACGTTTCTCCGACGCGGCTGGTCGCACCACGATAAATCAATGATGGCAGCTGCGCCGGTGTGACTTGGAAAAACGAACCGGCGGCCTGACGAGCACCATTCAGCTCAAAGTACCCCGCACCAGAACCGTTATCCTGAAACTCATACAGCGTAACCGGTGAGTCGTCACTGACGACATCGATCAATGAGTTGACGAGCAAATTCTGGTTGATTCCGACGACGCCCGCTCTGAGCCTGACTGTAGGTGGAAGCATTACGAATCCTTGGAGATGTTTGTCGACCGCTTAAAAATGCAAGAGCGCGTCGAGGGTCAAAATGCGAAAGAATGACGGTGGGAAGCTGAAAGACGAGCTGATTCTGGCCAACGCCAAACTCAGATGGTTTTTTATCGATTTTACACAAGAGAGTCGTGAAAGTCGTCCTGCACCGTAAATTTTTCCCTAATTCACCACCTCAAGGTGAAGCTCACAACCCTCAAAACCGGATCGCAATCCAGCCCCGCACAGTCGGGGAGCCGCATGAAAACTCTTGCTGAAAAACCGGCCCTAAATCGATCCCGACTTTTTTGAGTTCGGAGTGTCGCCACTGCATGGCAAGCCGACAATCTCGGGTCACGAAAGTTTTTCTGCCACGACAATCGTACGCTGCTGGTTTCAAACCCGCCTCAAGTTGACTTGAAACAGATTCTAACCCCGCAGTCGAGTGATTGGTCTCATCAGACAGCAGCCGCGATTGCACCGTTGGCGTTCTGAGCCGTTGTTACCTCAAATCGCTTGAATGAATCATCCGAATTGGAAAAGATTGTTGTCAGATCAACATCCGGACCAATTCGGGAACCATCTGCGGCGAACAAGGAGAGCGTTTCGACTTCCGATCCAGCTGTTCCATAATCTTTGATCAACACAGTTCCCTGAGCAGCTTGGCCTTCGACTCGCAAATCGATCCGAAGGTCATTTCCAAGACGACGGAAAACGAGACCTTGCTCCAACGCGCCGAGTGTGCCGGAAGAATCACGGATTTCAAGCGTGTCCACGCCTCCGGCACCCGTTTCGAAGATCGAGTCACGACCGTCACCAAAACGCCAGATGTACCGATCATCGCCGGCACCACCAAACATTTGATCCTGACCTCCGGCACCCGCGAGGATATCGTTGCCTTCGTTCCCACGAAGAATATTGTTGACTTCATTCCCTTGAAGCGAATCGTCACTCGCACCGCCAAAAGCGTTCTCGATGGTCACCCCATAAGCAATTCGTAGCGACAAGTCGGTATCGGTACCACCAGGGTTGCCAAGAATGGTTGACCACTGGCCTTCTCGAAGGTCAATTTTCTCAGCGACGGCGGAGCCACTGTAGTCGAGTGTGTCGAAGCCACCGGTGTCGTACAACGTCTGCTGCAAGTCGACACTGAATGAGTAAACGTTGTCACCAGAGTTGTAATCTTCATTTACGCCATAAAGCTCCTGAAGGCGAACAATGTCGTACAACTGCAGGGTTGTTGGCAGCAACGGATGCTGTTCGCCCTCGGGATTCGGTTGGTTGTTCGCCCCAAGCCCGGTACTCTCAGCCAACACCGTATTCGATCGATGGTTGTTGAAGATGGACAATGCCGGAGAACCCTCAACCGGCGGTTTAAAACCAAGCGCGCGCGCGGTTGATACTAAAGCAAGGAAGTGGAATCCAAATCCCAACTCAACCGAGTGCTCCCCGATCGGGACACCATCGTCATCAAATTCCGCGATGGGATTGTAAAACAAGTTGTTGTACCAGATATCTGAGTTTTCGGTCCCTGTACCATCATTGTCAGAACCGATTACGGGGGCGTCAGTGGTGATGACACCCGGACCGGGGATGCCTAGATTTGCGGTACCGTAAGTAATCTGGGCCTCGGAAGCCGACAGTTCGTATGGGACCTCAACAAAGTCGATGTTTGTGTACACTTCGAAATTAGCGATCGCTGATCGGACTGACTCTCGCTGAAGTTGATTTAACGCCAGAGACTCTTCACGGAACTGTGAATTGTCCTCGTAATAACTCGGGACTGGTGGATCGCCAACTGGCACGTCGTCCTCCCGACGCACTTGAACTCCACCGTCAATAAAAGTGTAAGTAACAATATGCTTAGCTTGATCGGGGACATTTGCGACCGTCAGATCAGGCAACTGCCGCTCTGGGCTGGTCAGATCCGTATCGTCTGCTCGTCCCACCAATGAATCGGCCCCGATTGGATCGGTGTTGATGTTGATCCGTTCCCACTCGCTGAAATTCCCTGCACCGGTCGAGGCTCGGAACACAATTGGATCGATGCGCCGACCAAGATCCACTTCCGCACCGCGGATCTGAAGCCGATTGAATTCGTCGACGGTCAGGTTATGAATCACGTTCGCAGCCAGAGGAATACCATCAAGCAGCATTTTGGCTGAACGATCTTCCTGTTGAACCGGGCTGGTGACCGCACTCAGGTTGTCATCGAAAACCTGAAACGTCGTGTAGTCCTGGAACTGTTCGACAAAATCTGTGAACTGACGAACCTCAAGCGTATCAACAGAAACGTCGTTCTCAATGACCCGAATGATATCCTGGAACGCGGACGCCTGGCTGAAGACGATTTCACTGGCAATTCCATCGTTCAGGAACATGGCCAACGTCTCTTCACCGGGAGTTGCCCCCACGTTGTACTCGACGGTATCCAGTTGATCGAAATCCAAAATAATCCATTGCCTTCCGGGCTGGCGGACACCATTTACGGTGAAGAATCCGCCGGTCGTTTCGTTGTCATAAAATCCGAAACGAAGGATCGGATTATCCTCGACATCCGTAAAGGAAAATAAATCCGCCGCTCTGATCGTCGTGCCGATCCGACCATTGATATCCATCAACTCTGGAACCGGAGCGTTCAAGTTTGGCAGCGTGGTCACTGTGACGTCCGTGATGTCACTTAACCTTCCGCCCGCCAGAACCTGCACACCAATGTTCTCAGTCTGAGTTCCGAATGTACCTCCCACGTATCTGACCGTTTCAAACTCCTCTGCATTGACCGAGAAGAATCTGGCTGAAGGTTGACGGACACCGTTCACTTCAAAATATCCACCGAATGGCGATGTGCTGCGGTCCGCCAGCCAGTATCGATCGATTGCGTCACCGTCGGCATCGAACGCGTTAAATAACTCTTCTGCACGAACCGCTCGATTCGTTTGAACTTGTGCAACAGCTGGCAGCACAACCGGTGGGACAACCGTCGGACGTGAAACGGTTCGAACCTGAAGG
>CAYXWX010000156.1:0-6846 GCA_964468915.1 uncultured Pirellulaceae bacterium | reverse complement strand
AGTGTCTCAGTCCCAGTGAGACGGGCCATGCTCTCACACCCGCTAACCATCTTCGGCTTGGTAGGCCTTTACCCCACCAACTACCTAATAGTAAGCAAACCGCTCCAAGGGCAATAAATCTTTGGTCCGGAGACATTATCCGGTATTACTCACGCTTTCGCATGGCTATCCCGGACCCTTGGGTACGTATCTACTCGTTACTCTCCCTTTCGCCGCTGTCCATTTTAAAAATCAACCGAAGTATCTTTTTAAAACTTCTCGCTCAACTTGCATGCCTAATCCACGCCGCCAACGTTCATTCTGAGCCAGGATCAAACCCTTCAATTGTATGCTTGCCACAAGAATCAACTCACAACTGCCACTAAAGCAACAGCCAGAAAGATGACCTCATGGACGACTAACAAAGTTAGTAACCTGATCGACCGAAGCAGCCGAAGCTGAATCGAACGTCAGTGCCAATTAAATACCGAACCGAAGTTCAGTTGTTTGACCGGGCCAAGTAGCTGGAATAAATGCTACTTAGCTTGGTTCACATGATCTTATGCTTGACATTAATTCAAAGAATTAATTAACAAGAGGTATCTACCAAATTGTCAAAGAACAATGTTCAACTATGAAGTTGAAACCTTTCAATCGGCCAGCCTGTCAGCTCAGTTGAGTCGAAAGCAGGTCGATTAAAAAACGAGCCGGAAATTCATTCCCGCTCGTGGGAGGCCAAGTATATGAATCTTCGTTTCACTGTCAACGGCCAAAGCCGGAAATTTTGAAACTTTCTTCATTTCAATCGGACAGCCTGTCTTCAGACAAGTCACGATCAAATTGGCAGCTCATTCGCCCCCGAGATCAATGATCACTTGAGCGGGCCAGAGTCTCCTCAATATCGCCTCTGATGCCAAGGGGCAAAGCTGGAAAATCTCAGAATTCGGTTCGGCAATCCCCGTGCATGAGAAAATAACGCGGTTGAGTACATTGGGAGGCTTGCTCTCGCCTTGCCAAAACGCACGCGAAACAAAGTGAACATAAGATGTTATGTTGGCTCTTATTGAAAGCCATGGCAGCCGTTTAAAAAACACGACTGCCAATTGCTGAGCAAAAGATCCTCAGAACCAGTCACTCAACTATCAGTTCAAGTACCTCTCATGCCCCCTGTGATCGGAATTGACCTCGGCACGACCAACTCATTGTGCAGTGTTTTTCTGGAGGGTACCCCAGCCTTAATCCCGAACGCTCACGGTGATCTGCTCACGCCGTCCGTCGTGGGCTTGATGGAGGACGGTCGAGTTCTGGTCGGAGCTGCCGCCCGAGAGCTGCGAGTCACTCACCCGGATCGCTGTATTTCATGCTTCAAACGATGGATGGGAACGGATCATGTGGTCCAGCTGGGGAAGCGAAAATTCAGCCCAACCGAGCTTTCCAGTTTGGTTTTGCGGTCCCTCAAAGCTGACGCCGAAGCCCACCTGAATATGTCAATCACCGACGCCGTAATCACGGTGCCTGCGTATTTCAATGAACACCAGCGAAAGGCAACTCAGCAAGCGGGCGAAATGGTTGGCCTGAAGGTTCGGCGGATCATCAATGAGCCAACCGCTGCCGCCCTCACTTACGGCTTTCACGATCGAGACGCCGAAAAACATCTGCTGGTAATTGACCTTGGGGGTGGAACCTTTGACGTCACGTTGATGGAAGTCTTCGAGGGTACGCTCGAGATTCTTGCCACCGCTGGGGAAAGCCAGCTCGGGGGGGAGGATTTTACGGACCGGCTTGTCGCGGCAGTTTTTCACCAAGAGAAATTACCGCTTGAAATGGCCGAGGTGAAATTCCCTCTCCGTACCGCGCGGCTGCGTGAAGAATGCGACGTCGCCAAGCGAGTGCTTACCAGTGAGCCGAGAGCTCGCATTCGGATTCCTGACGACAAGGGGAATTTTGACACGGGCAAGTCGCTGACCATTGATCGACCGACTTTCGCGAAAGTCAGTCAACGTTTGTTAAACCGTCTGAAATCACCGATTGAAAAAGTGCTGCGAGACAGTGAGCGTGGGCCGGACGAGATTGACGACATCATTCTGGTCGGTGGCGCAACGCGGATGCCATTGTTGGTTGATTTGGTGACGGACTATTTTGGTCGCAGTCCTCAGGCGGAGTTCGATCCTGATCAGGTCGTTGCAATTGGCGCGGCGGTTCAGGCAGCGTTGATTGCCGATGACAAAGCAGTCGACGATATGGTCATGACCGATGTCTGCCCGTTCACGCTGGGCGTCGAGATCGTGAAAGAGTTTGGCGGTCAGATTGTCGAGGGCTTCTTTCAGCCGATCATTAACCGCAACACGACGATACCGGTTTCTCGGGAGGAAGTTTTCGGGACAATCCGCGCGGGGCAAGCGGAGTTGCTGTTGCGTGTTTATCAGGGGGAAGCAAGAAAAACCAAGGACAATCTGCAGCTTGGGGAGTTGTGTGTAACCGGTATTCCGCCGGGGCCGGCCGGGCAGAAGGTTCAGGTCAGGTTCACCTATGACATCAACGGGCTGCTTGAGGTAGAAGCGATTGTTCCAGAGACCGGTAAACGTTTCTCCGTTGTGTTGACCAATCACTGCAACACTCTTTCCAGGCAGGAGCTTCAGGCTGCGATGGCAAAGATGCAGGACTTGAAGTTTTATCCGCGCGATGACGTGGCGAACCAGCGGCTGGTTCTATTTTGTGAGCGGATGGTGGGTGAAGTCAGCCCTTTTCAGCGTGAGCAACTTGAATCGATGATTGATTTGTTCGAACATGCCATGTCCTCGGGCGATGTCGAAGCCTTTGACGTTGCGAAAGGGCATTTGTTAACGACGTTGTCCCAGCTTGGTATTGAGTATGACGAGTCTGCTGACTCCGACGAAGGATCGGGGAACGGTTCCAGTGGAGATCTTCACATTTGAGCCAGTCTGATCCGCCAAATCGCAAGCCAAAAGCCAGTCGCGATCCAAAGGAAGCGGGAGCTTACCTGAAACGCGTGTTGAAAATGAATCCGCTGGCGGATGCTGAACGGATGATCTCGTTAAGGCAGCAATTTGTCGGGCAAGGTGACAAGGCGGTTGTTTCAAATTCTTCATTTGCCGACCCGCATCAGCGTGAGCAACTTCGGGAGCAAGTTCAGAATCACCTTGACGAGATTCGCGGCGCATTCTGGAAAGCGCCCGCCGCCAGCCTGCAGAAGAAACTGAGGTCTTTGCCGGTCGATGATTTTCCCGACTTGAAAGCAGCTGCCGGCCGTCTGAATTCGGTGCTTGGCGTCCGCGAGTCGATTGATGCGCTTCGTGGGGACGAGGATTTTCATGTCAATCTGTTTAATATGATCCGTCGCCTGATGACGCTTGGTCCCGCAAAAGCGGGTGAGCTGAAAGGGACCTATCTGTTTGATCTGGCACGCTCGGATCACTTGAAAGATGCAAGGCTTATGGCGAAATCGATTCGCCAATGCCACCCACAGGTCTACCAGTTGGAGTCCGCGTGGTTCGATCAGATTATCAAGACCAGACGTCGTAAACTGGCGAATTCTACGGCAGGCGGTTTTGGTGAAGACATTGACGGCGGAAATTATGGCTGTCTGTTCATGATCGCTGCGTACGTTGTGATCAAGATTCTCATTTCCATTGCTCGCAGTATGGGGAACTGACGGATGAGCGATGCTCAAGAGCCAGATTGGTCACTACTGCCCCATGCGGCCCAATCGTTTTTCTGTCTGGAGGCAGGATTCGACCGGAAAGACCTGAAGCGAGCCTACAATCGTCTGATTCGGCGTTACAAACCAGAGAAGCATCCTGCAGAATTCCAAAGAATCCGCGCGGCGTTCGAGCAACTTGAGAACCAGTTGCGATTCGGTCAATCGTTTACCTCGTTTTTTCCTTCCGTTAGGGAAATGTCGTCGTGGGATTCAGGCGCAAGTCAGCCAGATGATGTTCCTGCTGGAGATGCAGATCCATCATTTACTGCTTCCCAGCCAGCCAAGTCACTGCTGGATCGATTGAAATCCGAATCGGTACCCGCGGTTTACAAAGAACTATCCAGGCGGAAAGAGAAAACGCCTCGACAGCATTACGAACTGGCTGTCTTGTCTGACCTTGTCGCGCCCGAACGTCAGCTGTACATCAAGTGGTTGCTGACGGGACTGCAGGATTGCGGGTTTGACCCCGGCCTGTTTGCGCTGGTTCGATCCTACCTGTCGCTCGATCTTTCTGCCCGACAACTGGCGCGTCTGCTGCCGACGGTGTCCAAAGTCGTGAGTGATGACCGGTTCTATTTTCTTACCGAGCCTGCGTGGGGGCGATTGCTGAGCGAAGGCGGTTTTGAGATCTTTCGCAAAACACTTTCTGCCAGTGAGAAAAATCTGAAGGACCATCGCCACGGGAGCAAGCTTGCTTTTTACGCAAAAATGATGAAGGCGGCGATGTGGTCGGCAGACGCCGCCTGGATTTCTCCAAGGCTCAGGTGGCTCGAGAATAACGCAGACGGTGGTAATCACTCGTTGGACTACGACTTGCTGGTGATTGAATCCCTTGAGCAGTATCACCAGAACATCGGGGAGCTTCGCGAATCGAGTCCCGCAATCGCGATGATGGACGAAGCGATTCGTGGCTGTTTCACGCTTAACGAACGTGAGGCCGACATTCGATTTATCGAGTGTCAGCACTGGCTGGTGGAAAACAGTCAAACTCTGTTGAACACGTTTTCGAAACCTCAATACGACCAGCAGATTGAGCCTTTGGTTCTGTTGTGGATGACTTTGCACGAAGACATCTCTCAGCGCCACGGTATTGAGATCCGGGAACCGAATCGCAGCAGAAAAGAACAACACGCGATGTATCAGCGAACCGTTGCCCTGTCACGCGAACTGCATCGACATTGGCAGTTTGGTGCAGTGGATAACATTCTGGTGGTGCTGTTGCAGTGGCCCGGTATGATTGCCGCCTTCGTGATTCCAATCGTGTTATGCGTATTCGTTGCGACTGTTTTTTCGGGAGTAGTAGGCTGGGCGACCAGCTCCCTGATGTATGTGCCGATGGCGTTGTCTGCGCTCGCGGGAGCTGCAATCGGTTGGTTTCTGATTCGGCCTCAGTTACAGCGGTTGATCGAGTGGTGGGTTACCAGAAGAGTGAAAAGCGGCTATCGATCGGCATGGCGGAGCCAGTTGCTGGCATTTTTTGACGCAACGGGCAGCACCAGCAGTGAAGTATCCAATTTCCTGCGACAAGCCGACAATGACGACCGCGCCGGGCACATGAGTCAGTGGATCGCGGTTCTTCTTGGCAGCGATATTGGTCTGCTGGTTTATTCTATTGCCAATCGCTATCGCCGATGAAAGCGTTCCCAAAAGCTCTTTTCGTTGCTTGGTGAAGCAAGGCTTAGTTCAAGTGGGGGGATTTTCTGAAAATGATCAATTCCTGTGTCACGTCTCGTAAGTTCTTTTCGCTTAACAGGCGGGGGCGGAATGTATATCTTTTTGACAGCAAATGAAGAATTGTTGACACGGCTTGGCTGTTGACGCTCTCGAAGCGTGACTAGAATCGGAAAGACGATCATCTTCGGGATTACGCTTGGGCGTGGCGAAAACCAATCCTGATGCTCGGTCCCTCACTTGGCCGCTGTCGGTACAACTTTGACTTGCATGACGGGGAACAACGATGCCAAACAGCTACTGTGCAGTTGCCGACGAATTTTACGTCAACATGCATCTGAATACCGAGATGGACCTGCCGTCCAATCGAGACACGTTGTTGCACTACTTCGAGCAGTTGCAAAAACGGTTTCCAACCATGCGGAACTTCTACAATCGCGATCAATCGGACTACGTTCTGGAAGAGGACAAGGACGGAGGCACCTACAGTTGGGCTTCGGTCGAGCCGCGTTGCATTGGCTCGGGCCATGTAAATCCGAAATGCCTGGACACGGTTTTCGAGCACCAGCAGATTGTGTTGCAATCAGTGCCCCATCTGCTGTTGGTCAGTCCTTTGGACTGCGAGTCGTTGACGGTATCTTTCTGTTTCGAATTTAACTACGCAGGAAACCACCACAATCTGCTGGCCGAAGCAATTGGGATCTCGCCCGGCTTTGAGGGGCTGACCGACAGTGTCGGAACATCTCGACTTGTCTCGTTCGCCCCATCGTTTCGAATTGCTCTCAGCGATGACTGCCTCACTCAGGCTCGCTTGCACGTTGAAAGTCCTACGACTGCCTATCATGTTCGAACGGGAGAGTTTCCAGATCGACCGCTGAGCGTTTATTTGACGCTGTCCAGTTACGGCAGCTTGAATTCAGATGAAACCTATGTCACTCGCTTTGATGAGTTGGTTTCTCACGGGATGGCAATTCTGGACAAGCATGTGCTGGAGCATGTTTTGCTACCTTTGCAGCACGCGATTGGTATCAAGTAAGCTGGCGACGCGACGCGAATCAGACGCCTCGCCCCACTGCAAGCAACGGTCCAGCAATCGCGCTTGGTTGTAGCTTAACCATCCCTGCCAAAACGAGAGCGGATCGTCGCGCTCATTGGAATGGAGCGTCGCAATCGTGACGCTTGCAAATGCCCGTGAATTTCCAGCCCTGATATTTCGTAGGCTGGTAACAAGGTCTCGAAAACACTGCCTTGGCTTTGCAAACCGGAAAGTTGTCAAAAACAGTCTGTCGTTCTGGACGGAAACAAATCCGAGGCCGAACTTCCGGCGGGGCAATGTTTTCGAATTACGGCATACATCTCAGATGAAATATCCGGGCTAGCGCTTTGTTCCAACTCGTTTTTAGGGTTGTTAATTGCGGAGTGTCTCGTTTTATTTTTTGCTTTTGAGGCTCACGGAATGATGATTCGGTCGGTCA
>CAYXWX010000155.1:0-7073 GCA_964468915.1 uncultured Pirellulaceae bacterium | reverse complement strand
AAAACCGAGCGAATAGTATCGAAAAGCCGCTAGACTTAAACGAAACGCGCTCTAGACGAGACTTGCTGCGGCATCGCAAAGCTTTCGCGCATCTTCCATCGTTTTCGCTTCTGCGACCGCGCGGACGATGGGTTCGGTATTGCTTGGGCGGACGAGCATCCATTTGTCGGGCCAGTCGAGTCGCAAACCGTCTAAACGGCTTGGAGTGGCGTCGGGGAAGTTGGCTTCCAGTTTGTCCAGCAAGGCTGGAATGACGTCACGTTCGACGGGAATCGTGGTCTTGCAGATTTCGTAACTGGGGATACCGGCGACCAGCTCGCTGATTTTCTTTCCGCTGGCTGCCATCGCGTCGAGCACTTGAGCCATCGCGACCATGCTGTCTCGGACGTAGCCGACTTGCGGATCGATCGGGCCACCGTTGCCTTCGCCGCCGTAGACGGCATTCAGTTCCTTCATCATGTTCGTCACGTTGGCTTCACCGACGGCGCTCATGTGGAAATCGCATCCAGCGGCTTCGCAGATGTCGGCCGACATGCGACTGGAAGAACAGTTGATCACGACGGGGCCGTTGCGAGTCTTCAGTGCATGTTGCAGTGTGATTGCCAGCGTGTATTCTTCACCAATGTAGTTGCCATTCTCATCGATGATCGCCAGCCGATCGGCGTCCGGGTCCTGGCAGAACACCGCGTCTGCACCGAATTCGACCGCTTGTTTTGTCGTGTCCTGCAGATTTGTTTCGGTCGGCTCGGGTGGACGCTCGAACAGTCCATCAGGCTCGGCTCCAAGGCATGTGAAGTCACAGCCGAGCTGATCCAGAAGACGCTGACCTGCGATCGAGCCGGCGCCATGGTGGCTGTCGAGGACCACTTTGAATTTCTTCGATCGGATGGCATCTGCATCCACCGTGTTCAAGACCGCTTCGATATGAGCCGACGTGGTGTCTTCGACGGTTGTGAAAGAGCCGATCTGATCGTGGGGCACTGGGGTGTAGCTGGCTGCCGATTCGTCTCGGTACGCGTCAATAACCAGTTGACCTTTGTCCGCCGGGATGACTCGACCGGTTTCGTCGAACAACTTGATTCCGTTGTAGGGAGCCGGATTGTGGCTGGCGGAGATTTGAATCCCTGCAGCGGCTTTCAAATCCCTGACCAGAATTCCGGTTGTTGGCGTCGCAGCGACGTCCGCATAGGCAACGTCTCGGCCTGTCGCCATCAGGCCACTGCAAATCGCCTGAGCCAGCATCGTTCCTGTTGTCCGACCGTCGCGTGTCACCACTATTGGTCCGTCAGTGGTCAGCTGACTTGCGTAGGCCGTCACATACTTGATGGCCAGAAGTGGGTCGAGGCTTTCACCGATGATGCCGCGCAAACCAGAAACGCTGATGATAGGTTCTTTCATGTCAGACAGAAATTATTGAGGTGGCTTGAAGTGGAAAACCGCGCGTCGATACAATGGGGTCCGCCGTGGGACGACCACGGTGCGTCGGCACCCATCAAATGACCTTGAAAAGATAACGGTAACCTCAAATGGCTGAAACCGGACCTGCATTTGACACAGAATCCTTGCTGGCCCAAGTGGCCCAGGCTGCCAGTGACGAGAAAATCACTCATGCTGCCGCTGGCAACATCAAAGAATGGCTGACTGAGCCCAAGTACTCGGATTACGTGTCGGGCATTGTGGATCACATCGAAGCGGGTAAGTGGAAGCAACTGGACGATGTTTTCTGGACGGTCATTCCTTTTGGGACGGGTGGTCGCCGGGGGATGATGTATCCCTTCGGAAGCAACGCGATCAACGATCGTACGATTGGCGAAAGTGCTCAAGGCCTGGCCGACTATGTGAAAGGGATCAAGCCGGATGGTCCGTGGACCATGGCCATTGCGTATGACACTCGCCATCGAAGTCGTGAATTCGCCGAGCTTTGTGCCGGGATCATGGTGGCCAACGGATTTGAAGTGTATTTCATTGACGACTACCGCAGCACGCCCGAGCTGTCATTCCTGATTCGATACAAAAACTGTGACTGTGGCATCATGGTCACAGCCAGCCACAATCCCCCCGAAGACAATGCGGTCAAGGTTTACTGGTCGTCCGGAGTCCAGTTAGTGCCGCCTCACGACAAAGGGGTGATCAGCAAAGTCAATGAAGTGAATGAACTTCCGACGGTCAATTTCCAACAAGCGATCGACGATGGCAAGATTCATATTATCCGTGAAGAAGTCGACAAGGCGTTGCTGGCGGAACACGTGAAGCACAGCTTTGATGTTCCTCGGGATTTGAAAATCATCTACTCGCCCTTGCACGGTGTGGGCGAGTTTAACGTCAAGTCTTTGTTGAATGAGGTTGGTTTTAGTGATCTTGAGATCTACGAGCCTCACCGCGAGCCAAACGGTGACTTTCCGAACGTGCCGGGACATTCGTCCAATCCGGAAAACGCGGCAATCTTCGATGCGATTATTGAACAAGCGCAATCCAGTGGCGCTGAATTGATACTGGCAACCGATCCCGACTGCGATCGATTGGGGGCCGCCGCTCCTTTAACGACGGATCCTTCAGGGCCGTGGGCAACGTTCAATGGCAATCAACTTTCCGTGCTGTTGGGCGAGTTCGTTTTGGCTCAACGTAAGCAGCAAGGTCGCTTGAAGCCCGACGATTTTGTTGTGACCACGCTGGTGACGACTCAGATGCTGCGTCGAGTCACTGAGTCTTTTGGTATCAAGTGCTTTCACGAAAACCAGGTTGGATTCAAGTGGATTTGCAGCGTGGTTGATCGCGAAGGACCGGATAACTTTGTTTACGGTACGGAAGAATCTCATGGTGCCGTCGTTGGGCAGTATTGTCGCGACAAAGATGGTGCGGTGGCGTGCATGATCATGGCGGAGCTGGCGGCGTGGGTGAAGGCTCAGGGGAAGTCGTTGCACGAGCATCTTGATGACCTGTTCCGCAAACACGGGTATCATCATGAGCGTCTGATCAACATTCGGATGGAGGGATCGGACGGGATGAAGCGGATGGAGAAGCTGATGGAGAAGTTCCGCACCGATCCTCCAAAGTCACTCGGCGGTGTTGATGTGGTGTCGATTCGCGATTATTCGACCAACAAACGAACATTCCCTGACGGGCGAACGGAGGACATCACGGGGCAGTCGGGTAACATCGTGATGTTCGACATCGGCGAGCCCGGTAACTATATCGCGGCTCGTCCCTCGGGAACCGAACCCAAAGTCAAGTTCTACATGTTTGGCTATGTGCCTGCCGAGAAGGTCGATGACATCGGAGCATTGAGGAAGACAATGACCGAACGAATGGATGCCTATGCCGCCGACATGCAGTCGATCGCGGATAGCGTTTGACGACTGATTCCAGTTTCAGACCAGTCGTTTCCATTGCTCGTCGGTCAGGTTGAACCACTCCAGGTCAATTTGGCCTTTGGATTTCCCCGGTACGACCAGTAACGCTGAAATGTTTGGGTGATCGTTGCAATAGGCTTCCACTTCGTCCAGCTGCATCACAAAAAATGCAGTCGCCAGTGCATCGGACAAAGCAGCGGATGAACTGATCACCGTCGATGAGTGCACGTGGTCTGTCGGCCAACCGGTTCGCGGATTGATAATGTGCCCGTACCGTTTTCCCTGATGGAAGAAGCCCTGCCGCCCGGTGCCGGATGTTCCAAGGGCCTGATTCCGCAGAGTGAACTCGGCCAGGCGAAAATTGGGAACGGTCGGATGGCTCAAACCGACCTTCCAACCATCCGGTGAGTTCGTTGTGCTTGCGGAGGACGGGTTTGCACTCGGATTCGGGTGCGCGTTGCCTGAAAAATCGTCTTGGCTCCCGTGCGCCAACACGCTGCTCTGTCCACCGTGAATAATGAAGTCGTTGACATCTCGCTGGCGGAACATCTCCGCCATACGATCGATCGCATGACCTTTTCCGATACCGCCCAGACTGATTCGCGTCTCGGGGTTGAGAAATTGAACGGTCTCCCGATCACCATCCAATCGTAAATTGCTCGAACCCACTCGCTGTAACACCTGTGCGATATCCGCGTGATCGGGCATGACCCCGGATCGCTGATCGAATCCCCAGAGCTTCGTCAACGGCGATGCCGTGATGTCGAACGCTCCGCTTGTTTCATCGCAGATTCGATTGGCGAGTCGCAGGAGGTGAAAGAGTCGAGTTTCGACGGGCGTTGGGCCGATGCTGGCCGATCGATTCAGCTGACTCACTTCGCTGTGGTCTCGGTAGACCGTCAGCTGGTCTTCAAGCAGATCCAGCAACTCAAATCCGTCAGTGACCGCCTGTGGACCTTGCGAGTACTGCTTCATGTTCAGTAAAACCTGAAACTGGCACGCCATCGCAGGTTTGGAATACTCTGCCAGATAACCAGATTGAATCGCCGAAGAGGTCGGTCGCTCGAGATCGCTTGGCAAGCCAACGGTTTTTTTGCCTCGTAGCAAGTCACGTCGGCTTGTTTGGCGTTCTTCAGCCATGCGGCGAAACAGAAAATTTGAAGTTGGATTGAGGGCTGGACGTCTGGGGGGTTCAGTTTAAACCAGACTTGCGACCGAAAGTTTCACTCGTTTGATAACACGCGAAAAGACCACGATAAAAGGCGGCGCCAACTGGTGACGCCGCCCTTATCTGTCGTGATTATTGTGCCGACCGTTTAGTCGGCCAGTTCCACATCAATTTCCCGGATGAGAAACTACGGTAGACTAGAACGTTGCTACAAAATCAATTCCGAACAAAGTCTCGTCATAGTCAAGGGCAGGTGAGCGATCGAATCGAACCTCAGGTCGCATGATCAAGTTCGGATTGAACCGATAGTTCATGCCAACAGTTGTTGCGAAGTAAGATGCTGAACCACCGGCGGCAGGGAATGTGCTGCCGTAGGGTGTGTAGCCAGTCACTCCGTCAGCTTTCCACCATTCGTTACGAATACCGTAAGCAAGACGCTCGTTGCACTGATAGAAGGTGTAGCTGTTCAAGCCAACATTGTCTTCACCAGTCTCGCCGACTCGAACAAGGTCACTTTGCAGAACCCAGTTGACGTTTTCAGTCAGCTGAGTATCCAGAACCATGCTGTGGCTGTAGGCGTCGCGTCCACGAGCACCGAAGTCACCGAAAGTGGTGATGTACGTGAATGTTGCATCTTCGCTCAACACGCGGCTGAAACCACCAAGGAAGCTGCTTCCGTTTCCGAACTGATCAAAACCGGTATCCCATCCAAGTGTCCAACCACCGTAGATGGTCAGGTCATCGCTTGCATTGTAGGTTGCGATTGCACCTGTGTGAGTGAACGGCTCACTGTTGAACATGGTGATTGCGTGGCTGTAGAAGAAGTTATCGGGGGCTGTCACGACTTCGTAACCGATCAGGGTGTAGAAGTGACCGACCTTGACCGACCAATCGTTCTTTGCCATTTCGATGTAGGCCTGTGGAAGAGCCCATCCGTAGCCGCCGCCGCGAGCGAAGTTCGGCCCATTATCCCAACCACGAGGGTTACCGGCACCGTCAACTGAGTTACCGAATGCAACGGTATCATCAGCGTCAACACCATACATTCCGTCAAAACGGAATCCGAAACCCATCTCGCCGTTGTCGCCAGCTTCGGCAACCTTCTCAACGAACAACCAACCCTGGTGCAGGTTGAACCGATCGTCCTGACCATCCCAGAACAAATCGTTGTTGTCAGAGTAAACACCCATCTGAATCCATCCGCCGATGTTCAGACGAGGTTCATCACAACCGCGACCGAATAGAGTCCATGGATCGCCAAGTTCGCACTGGCTTCCGATGTTGCAAAGCGGGCCAAGTCCGCAGCCTTTCAGGCGACTGCCAAGGTTGCAACCACGTGAGCAACCTGTGTCGCAGCCGCACGATGAAACGGGTGCAGCCGTCGCACATCCGCAATCCGTGTAGGCTGACGCAGCAGGTGCCGCTGCGTCTTGAATGTAGTAGCCAGGGGCAGCTGCGGTACGAGCAGCCGGTGCTGTTGTTTGTGTTGTCTGGGCATCAGCGCTTCCTGCGCTGATCAAACTGGAGCCCACCAGCCCCAGGACCAAACCGAATCTCGCGTGTAAACGCTTCATTGCTATACGCCTCAAATAAATCGAACTACCGGGTCATGATGTGGTTCGATGGACGCAACTGTTGCTACTGTCCAATCCCCCACCAGGCTGGCGACAGATACCAACCCACGAAAGGAATCGACGGGAAGAACCGGAAGATCCCAAACAAAAAGACGCACTATCCGGTTTATCAGATCCGAAATGAGCCGAATTTGTTAAGCTGTAGCTGCTGTATTGGTTTTTCAGTGCTAGCACTTCGCGAGGGTTGTGACGTCTTCCCCCTCGGAATGACTGTTTGAGTGTTTTGCTTGTTCGTCGCGCGAGTGGCATGAGCCCACGTTGCGGGTCGTTGCAGCAACTTATCTTTGGATATTTGGCGGCTGTCCGTCGTCAATGTTGATTCGAGTTCAGCGAATGGCCGTCGGTATTCCAACGATAGAACAGTGTATTAAACATGCGAAGCGTCGTGCCCGCGTTAACAAGGCGGTACAGATGAAGATCAGCCTCTGCAATAGTCGCATTGTGTATGCAGCAACGGTTTAATCCGATCTGAGAAGCAGAATTGCATCCACGATGATCTACCCGGGGCAGCGAGGAACGGCCTTGGGATGGTGAAAAGTTGGAAGAATAGAGGGTTTGGTTTAATAGGCGAGGAGTCCTCTGTTACGCACTTGGTTGACCACGAAGTGGTCATAGCGTGTAGCCGGTGGTCGCGTAGCGCACCACCGGAAACAGGTGAACGGGTTTGAGTCGACCCTGAAAGGGTCGCAGCGTTCGAGGCTTTGACCCTTTCAGGGTCATCTGTGCTTTCGCTCGCTTCCCCCGGATGCGCTAACCCGGATATTTCATCTGAGATGTAGGCTGTAACACGCAAACCATTGCCCTGCCGGAACTTCGGTCTCGGATTTGTTGCTGTCGAGAATGACAGACTGTTTTTGACAACTTTTTAGTGCTTTGTTCCAACTGAAGATAAGGGTTGACCGACCGAATCATCATTCCGTG
>CAYXWX010000154.1:0-7186 GCA_964468915.1 uncultured Pirellulaceae bacterium | reverse complement strand
ACGATCCATTACGATCGGGTTGCTGGAGTTACGCGAGGTCATCGGTTATTATTGAATGGTCGTCGGTCCGCCACGACTAAAATTGAGGATGGGTGGTCGCGGGATGCGTCAAGACTCTCCGCTGAGAATATCTTTAAGCCAAGTCATATACAAAAACATGCTGGGGTGGATTACGGGGGCGATACGAGGGCGATCAAACGGAAGACTGAACTGTGACTTTGCAAGGTGTTAGCAATGAGTCAGTTCGTTTGGCCTGCCAGCCTCGTGTTTGGACCCCGACCATCCTGTTCGTCTGGAATCTGAAAAAATGCATTTCCTGCAAAACCTGCTGGCCGCACCGCTTGATCTGATCATGGGACCCAAGCGTTTCATTGAAGACATGTGGTTGGAATCCACACGCAGCCGGTCATTGCTGCTTGGGTTCCCTGCAGTGCTGATTGGAGTGTTAGGCGTCATTCTCGTTGGCCTGGCCCAAATGGCAAAAAGCGACCTTGAAGCCGGCTACGTTGCTGCGCTGGAACGAGTAAGTGAGGAAAAAGAAAAACTTGAAGTCCAGCAGTTCGAAGAAGGGCGACTGAGAGAAGTAGCGGAAGGCGAAAACAAGAAAAACGAAGAATCCGATGACCCTCGCGACCAGTTGCTCGATGAACTTCGAACTGAGGAGGATATCTACCTCAAGAAACTGATTTCGATGAATAAAACGGAGCCTGAGTATCGGTACCGGTTGGCAATGGCAAAACTTCGTTCTGAGCCGGGGCGAGGGATTGCGATCTTGAAAAGTCTTGCTCCCGAAGACGAGGCGGGGTTCTCAAAGGCTCATCGGTATCTGGCAAATTACTACGCCAGTTTGCGCGCCTCGACGCAAACGGAGGCGGTTTCGAATGCGGAACTGGCGTTGATTCACGCCGATTTTTGTCTGAAGCGAGACAAGAACGACAAGCTTGCCAAAGCGATCAAGGCGCAACTCTTGATGAATCAAGGTAGACTCAGTGAAGCTTACCGGCTGTTCAGCGAACTGTTTGAGGAGGAACCGATCTTTTACAGCCAGTTGTTGCAAATCAACCAACGGATGGATCGAAAAGAGCTGAACCAATCGATTCTTGAACGAGCCTTGCTCAGCTACAACGAACGTTTGAGTCGAGAAAAACTGGACAACCGAAGCTGGGTGGCACTCTGGCAACAAATGATTGGTTGCTACAGTGAGCTGGAAGATTTCGAGCGTGCGGCTGAGCTTTTGGAAAGAGAGATCGAACGATTGTCGACCGGCGGTGATGCGGCGGACTCCCCCGAGTTGTTGCAGACGATTCGTTCGCGTCGCGTTTTCCTGCAGAAATTGTTGGCGAATATCTATCTGAGCTGGACTGGTTCAGTTCTGGGTAATTCGGACCCAACCAAAAGTGAAAAGATGGAGGGTTTGAGGTTGGCGAAAGAGGCCTACCGACTCGGACCGACAAACCAGAATGTGCTCCGATTGATCTCGCGACTGGCGACCGATAATGATCCCGAAGTAGCTGAGGCTGCCAAGGAAGTTTACAACCCCTATGAACATTTTGGTGCTCCCGCTTCGGTGCTGAATGAACTTGGCTCTGCTGCGATGAAGAAAGACGATTTCGACGGCGCTGTTCGATTCTTTGAGCTCGCGAGGAAAAAAGATCCGGATAACCCAATGATTTTGAACAACCTTTCCTACAGTTGGCTGCGTAGTAACGATCAGGATGCAAACCGCGCGTTACAGCTGGTCGATCAGGGGCTGCGTTTGATCTCCGGGAATAACCGTTGGGGCAGGTACCGGTCAAACTTTCTGGATACCCGAGGAACTGCGCTCGTCCGACTTGAGCGGTACGAAGAGGCAATCGCAGCGTTTGAAAAGGCACTGACGACCCGGCCAAACGATATCGGGTTGCTGACTCAACTGACAGAATGTTACGAAAAAGCAGGGCTCGATACATCGGTTCTGATCAATCGCATCAATCGGTTGAAAGAATCAGGCTCCCAGTAACGCTCGTTTTGAAAACAGCCGCTAAACACCAACCAGACATAATATCAATCAGAAATCGAAGTAGATCCTATGGCACCTTCAAGCCGCAATAATGATTTTCAAGAGCCGTTTTTTACTCGGTTTTTCGATGCCCTTTCGCGACCTTTTCAGGACTTCATGGATGAAGCTTTTTCTGGACGAGGTGAATCGGATCGAGGCGCTGTGGGCTGGTTAACTGCGCCGTTTCGTTTCCTTGGCGGCGTCGCGGTTTTTCTTGTGCAGGCGTGGGCTTCCTCCAGATCCGGATTGACGTTCATCGTGGGCCTGCCGGCAATCGCGTTGATTTCATTGTTCCTTGGCGGAATCTGGGGGGCCACGTTTTATCAGAACCGTCTTTACGGAAGCGCCCTGGTTGGTTTCAAACAAGCCGCGAAACGCTCGACCGAAGAACCTAAGGAAAAGGTCATCGCGTTGAATCAGAGAGCGGAATTCGCCAGACAAATGGTGAAACTGCGACCTGACTCAAACGAGGACAAGTATGAACTGGGGGCGGCACTCGGTACCGCAGGTGACGTTCATTCTGCTCTGGACATCATGAAGTTGCTCGCTCCAGATGATCAGGCTGGCATGTCGGACGCTCATCTTTGGCGGGCTGGCTACTATCAAAACGAAGCTTGGTATCAGGCGACGGACGATCAGAGAGACGAGATCGTTCTCAGCCAGTTGGACCTCGCGATTCAACAGCAAGAGGACAATAAGAAGGCTCACAAGAGCATGTCGGTGATTCATATTCGCAAAGCGGCGACTTTTGACGATGATTCACCCGAGCATAAGGAGCATCTTGAAAAGGCGCTGACTCACTTGACTGCGATGATCAACGGCGGCATTCAGTCGATTGATCATTTGTTGGCTGCGATGCAGATTGTTGAGATCCAAAGACAGCTGTACGGAGTCAAACGAGCCAGAAATTCGTTTGATCAGATGTATACGAACATTCTCGAACCGGCCTCCAGAAAGCATCCAAACATTTTCGAGATCTGGTTGGTGTTGGTCAAATGTGCAGTCGCTCTGGAAGATTTCCCGTTGGCGAAGAAGTTTGTGCGTGATGGATTTGTGACGTCGAATTCTAATGATGTGAGAAAGCAGATTGCGGATCTGTCGTCGCTTGTGTTATTGCATGAAGCGGACATTTCGGAAGATATGTCCGATCCAGAGGATTACCAACAGCGGCTTTATGCGTTGACGCGTGCGATCAGCGTCAATCCGAAAAATGAAGAAATTTACAAGCGATTGGTGAAGTTCATCGACTCGGGTGAAAACGAACAATTCAACATGCAGTGGTTCGAGGAGGCGAAGGTGTCCGCGCCGGACCCCGGAGTTTTAACAACCATGCTTGGGTTAAGAGCATTGATTGACGGGGACTTCGAAACGGCAAAAACTCATTGGAGAGTGTCGCGGCAATTGTTCACGTTGTCAGAACTGGTCCTGAATCACTTGATCGTTGTAGGGTCAAAATCCGGGCAGCAGGATTTTTCGGATCCGATTGACCTTTTGACCAAGTCGCTCAGTGCATTCCCTGAAAACCCTATTTTGTTGCAGTCACGCGGCTATTTCCTGGTCAAGGAAGGACGGGAAAGTGAAGCGGTGACGGATTTGGAGATGGCCGTGGAAAAACTTCCGAATCTGGTGGAAGCACGTCAATTCTTGATTCTGCTCTACCAGAAAATGGGAGACTCGGCACAAGCCGGTTTTCATCAACAGCGACAGGATGACACGCTGGCCAAGCTGCCTGAGAATCAACGTTTGAAACTTATGGAGCAGTTGGATCAAGTGACGCTGTGAGAATCGAAGGATTGATTCCAAATCTCGATCATCGATTCTTTTCAAGCTGAGTACTTTGTGTGGTCAACTTGTCGCAGCCTGAGCACTTTTCAATTGCGGTTTCATGCTCTTTCTGACAATTGCACGATACCTTCAATACAATACAAGGTTATTATACTTTAATTGGCTCGGTCACCGATTTCCGACCAATCAGATTTCCTGCGTTAAACACACTGAGAGTATTTCACTCATTTGATCTATGAATCGAACTCACGCTTTCCTTGCCTTCCTGGCACTTGCTGTTCTACGCATCGCCGTAGGTTATCACTTTTTCAAGGAAGGTCAGGCGAAGCTTGAGTCGGGCACATTCACGGCCGAGTATTTTCTTTCGGGCGCAAATGGTCCGTTAGCACCGAAGTTCAAAGCAATGCTTGACGATCCGGACGGCATGATCGCTTTGTGTGCAAAGCGTGTGTCAACCGAAGGTCAACGTGAGCGGTATCAGCTTGATCCCACCGATACGTTCACCGCATGGGAAAAATACGCAGAAAAATCGAGTCGCTACTTCGGGTTTGGAAGCGAAGGGTTGCAGAAAAAACTTGCAGAAAACCGAGAGAAGCTCGGCAACAAAATTCGCAAGGCACGGGCCGAGAAAGACGAATCCGTCAACACTCGGCAGCTGGAAGTTGAGCGTGAAGATGCAGCCAGAGCGATCAAGGTCATTCGTGAGCAGCCCGCTCGACTCAAGGAGATTCTGGCGGATCATAAATCGATGCTCAAAGGGTGGCTCGACTTTAACGAGACTGAGATTGTCGCTCATTTCGGAACAACAGATCGCTTGGAGGGTTTTGAAAGAGACGGTGTCAATCGCCAGAAAGTTGGAACGTATGTAGAGTCGCTGCGTGGACAGATTGACACAATTGAGTCGGATCGAAGCAAGAAACTCAAGGGTTGGAAAAAAGAAATTGCGGACATGTGGAGTTCGCTTGAACGCCAAGTGAATGATTTGGCGGTTGCAGATCAGGCCGAGCGAGCCGAATTGCCTCTGGAAAGATCTTACGCTCCCTCGGACAGCAACCTTTCATTGATCAATCGAATTATCCCATGGTTCGATGTGATTGTGGGCTCACTGTTGATACTAGGCCTGTTTACACGGTTAGCTTCGCTGGCAGGAGCGGGCTTTCTACTATCGGTGCTGGCGACTCAGCCTTTCTGGGTGCCGGGTTCAGATCCAACTTATTTGTACATGATCGAGTTCGCGGCATTGTTGGTGATTTTCGCCACATGTGCGGGCCGCAATTTCGGGCTCGATTATTTCGTACATTCCATTTTCGGACGAAGCAGAAACAATTCCAGCGCAGAAGCGGGAGCTTAACAATGAACGTCACAAAAGAACAACGAGAAGTCGGACGCGACAACTATTACAGTGCCGTTACCAAGCATGACCAGGTGACTCGCCGTGAGTTTCTGGCCAAGTCCACCGCTGCGGCGGTTGGAACCGTGGGCGGCGTCAGTGCTTTGGGCGCGATGTACTTTGGCTATGATAAACCAGCCAAAGCCGTACGGGTTTGCGTCATTGGAACGGGTGACGAAGGCAACGTGCTGATGGGGGCGATCAGCCCGGAATATGTTGAGGTCAAAGCGATCTGCGATATTCGTCCATCCAGCTTCCACCGTGCGATGGAGGGTGACTGGTCTTCTTACAACACGATCAAAGCTCGGCCCGGCCTGAAAAAAGTCTACGGGTGGAACGACAAAGAGGCCGCTCAGGTCAAGCGGTATACCGATTGGCAAGAAGCGGTGAAAGACCCAGATATCGACGCAGTGATCATCGCGACGCCCTTGTTCTTGCACGCTCCGATGGCGATCGCCGCGATGCAGGCAGGCAAGCACGTGTTGTGCGAAAAACTGATGGCGCACAATGTGGCTCAATGCAAGTTGATGACCCGAGTGGCCGAGGATACTGGCAAGATCATGTCGATCGGTCACCAGCGGCACTACAGCATTCTGTACGACAACGCCGTCAACCTGATCCAATGGGGTTTGCTGGGCGAAATCCATCACATTCGGGCTCAGTGGCATCGCAATAACGCACCGGGCACCGACTCCTGGGCGCTTCCGATTCCCGGCGGTGAAATCGGAGCCGACGGAAAGACCTACGACAAGATCCAGCGACAGCTGGCCAGCTTTGAGCGAGCTTATGCGAATTCAGGTTCGGCGGACGAACGGCTGAACCTGTCCAAAAAGATCGCTCAGTGGAAAGCGTGGGATCAGGACAAGACGGTAGATGCCGCCAAACACGGTTACGAGTCTCGTGATGACGTATACGATGGCGGGAGGACTCGGTCTGCGTTGGAAGAAATGGTTCGCTGGCGACTTTGGGACCGAACCGGTGGTGGTTTGATGGCCGAACTTGGTAGCCATCAGCTCGACGCGGCCAGTATCTTCATTTCTTCGCTGGCCAAAGAGAAAGGCAAGCACGTTCATCCGCTGACCGTTTACGCTTTGGGCGGACGCCACCTTTTCCCGGAAGATCGAGACGCAGACGATCACGTTTACTGTAGTTTCGAGTTCCCCGGTCAGGGCTATGACTACAATTTTGATGTTGGCTACAAGGATACGGTCAACAATTACCCGAATCCGAAGCACGGCGTTCCTTCGTACGAAGAAGATTCCGATAAGAAAGTTGTGGTTACCTACTCATCGATCAACGGAAACGGGTTCGGTGGTTACGGCGAAGTCGTGATGGGCACCAAAGCGACTTTGATGATCGACCGTGAGAAAGAAGTCATGATCTGGCCAACGAAAAATCTTTCTTATAAAGCGGGAGTCAAGGAACTGAAGGGTGGCGGAGTTGTTCTCGATACGGCCGAAAGCGGTGACGCAGGCCCTGCGAAAACCGTTGAAGGTTACGGTCCGGTCAGTCGCGGATATCGCGAGCAGATCGAGCACTGGGCGTGGTGCATCAGCACGGGCGACAAGGCGAATCAACCTCGCTGCAACGGCCCCGTCGCATTGGCCGACGCGGTTATTGCTCTGACCACCAAGCAGGCGATTGCGAACTCGCACAAGAAAGGCGGCAACGGATTCATGCAGTTTCAGGAAGAATGGTTCGATTACACGTCGGATGCCGTTCCGGAGAGCACTTCCATCGAGGAAACCAAAAAGCAATTCGCGATGGAAAAGAAAAATCTGGGTTTGGCTTAGCACACTTGCTACACACGTGAACCTTTTCTTCGCAAAGTCATCTCTCAACTGTTGAACTCACGGGCAGGTTTCCCCTGCCCTTTTGTTTGCGCTGTCGATTGATCGATTTGGGGGCAAAGAAAGGTGACGCAGCTCATACTTTGGTGTTTTTCAGTGGTCTTCCTCGCTCCCTGAGTGTGT
>CAYXWX010000153.1:0-7200 GCA_964468915.1 uncultured Pirellulaceae bacterium | reverse complement strand
TTCATTCCCAGTTGACGCATTTTTCGATACAGGTTGCTGCGGTGTAGGCCCATTCGAGCGGCCGCGTCGGTCATGTTGCCCTGGCATCGCTTGATGTGGCGCTGAATGTAATCGACCTGAAATTCTTTTGTCGCTTCAGCCAATGGTTGGTCCATTGCGATCGCAGATTCCTGACTGGATGGAGCGTTCACAAAATCAAGGTCATCTGCACCAATCGAATCACCTTCGGACAGGTAAGCCAATCGCTCCATCAGGTTTCGCAGTTCACGAATGTTTCCCGGCCATGAATGTGCAACCAAACGCTTCCTCGCAGCCGCGCTGATGTTCGGTGTCTTTCGCTTGGCGGCCCGGCAGAACTCCTTCAAAAAGTGATCGGCAAGCAACAGCACATCATCACCTCGGTCTCGCAACGCGGGTAGCTCGATCGTGACGACGTTCAATCGAAAGTAGAGGTCTTGCCGAAACTTGTTTTCGCTTACCAGATCCGGCAGCTGTTGATTGGTCGCGGCGATGATTCGAGCCGAAGTTGGAATGGGCGTCGAGCCACCCACGCGTACGACCACTTTCTCTTCGAGCACTCGTAACAGTTTCGATTGACCACCGGGACTCATGTCACCAATCTCGTCCAAAAACAGCGTTCCTCCGTCGGCCAGCTCGAACTTGCCCTCACGTGCCTGATGGGCGTCGGTAAACGCGCCCTTTTCGTGACCAAACAATTCACTTTCCAGCAACGTTTCGCTGATCGCCGCGCAATTGACGGCAACCAGCACTTCATCACGACGATCGCTCAAATAGTGGATCATCTGAGCGACCACTTCCTTGCCGGTTCCATTTTCGCCCGTGATCAAAACCGCCAAATCAGTCCCCGCGACTTTGGTGACGGTCTTTTTCAGGTTCTGAATTTCGAGACAGTCGCCAATCAAGTGAACTTTTTCGGCCGCGACTTCGGCCACGTTCCGTTTCGATGTAACCAGTTGTTCGACATGCCGAGTCTTATCAATTGCGATCACGGCATGGGCTGCCAACTGAGTCAACGCGGCTTCATCGCTGCTGGTAAAGTTCCCTTTCAAACGGTTGATCAGTTCGAAAGCTCCGATGGTTTTGCCAGACTTGTCAATCAAAGGAACGCACAACAGGTTTCGTGTTTCAAAGCCCAGCTGCGTATCGACTTCCCGATGGACCATCTGCTGCTCATCCGACACGTCATCATCGACTCGCTGAGCCGTGCCCGATTTGACAACTTGCCCCACCAATCCAGCCGTTGCAGGAATCCGCAACTCACCCGATTCAACACCAAGCGCCGGTTTTCCAATCAGAGTTTGCTGCGTTGAATCCAACAGAAAGATGGTCGCTCGTTCGGAGGCCAGCAATCGAGTCGCCGTGATCGCCATCTGCTCGAGCAACTGGTCAGTGTTCTTCGACTGATTCCATTGCGACGTCATCTCCAACAACGCTTCAAGCCGTTCGACTTCGTTTTTGGATTCAAGCTGCGAGCGTTTCAGACCGCTAACCAGCGACAACGCGGCCGCTGCTGATTCAATCTCTTTTACTGATGGGGATTCATTCGATCCGCTCAGCTGCAGCAACAGCAGGCCAGTTTTGCTGGATTTCAGAGGCGTCGCTGACCATAGATCGTGCTGTCGCGACGCGTCACGATCCAACGCATCGGCCAATAAATCCGTTGGCAGGTTGCTGGCGTTAATTTCAGACCCAGACCGAGCCATCGTGCGCCACTGGCCCTTGGTTCCGCGGATGACAGCGGTCGCATCGGCATGAAAATGAGCGTTGATCGCTTTCAACGCCGAAGCGAAATAGTCGTCATGGGTCGGTTCAGTCTGAGCGATCTGAATCAACGTTGGCAACAGCTCTTGCCCGCTTTCACCTCGCTGGATTCCTTCGAGAATGGCAGAATCTGACATGCGGACCTCGGATACGACCAGTGGAAAACAGTTCAATCGGGTTGATAATTGGTGCCGAACCGTAAAACTGTACGGTCGTTCGTGAGGCTTCAACTGCGGCTTGCAAGCCAATCTCGATTGACACCGCTCACGATCAGAAGCGTAGTCATTTTGACTCGCAATCACAATTACTGCAAATGATGTTTGCCATAAAAGGGGAATCCGTTGACAGGCTTGTTCGAAGGTAAAAAAGGTTTGATTTTGGGCGTCGCCAATGATCGGTCGATCGCCTGGGCTATCGCCAACAAGATCATTGCAGAAGGTGGTGAGTGTGGTTTCAGCCATTTGCCCGATCGGCCGGATGACGAGAAACAACGTAACAAGCGTCGCGTTGAAAAAGCGCTGAAAAAGTTTGGCGACGACTACGAACCATCGTTCCTCGTTCCAATGGATGTACAAAACGATGACGACATTCAGTCGGTCATGAAAACAACCGCCGACAAATTTGGGAAGATCGACTTTCTGTTGCACTCACTTGCGTTTGCTTCGCCAGACGACCTGAATCGGGATACGATCGAGACCAGCCGCGACGGTTTCAAAATGGCGATGGACATTTCCGCTTACAGCTTGATCGCCGTTTGCAATGCCGCCAAACCGATTCTCAACGAAGGTGCGTCGGTTCTGTGCATGAGTTATTTCGGTGGCGAAAAGATTGTTCCCGGATACAACGTGATGGGCATCTGCAAAGCGGCTCTTGAAGCATCGATGCGTTACATGGCCTACGATCTCGGGCCGCAAGGCGTCCGAGTCAACGCACTCAGCGCTGGTCCGGTCAAAACCATTTCAGGTGTCGGAGCCGGCGTCGGCGAGATGATGAAAATGTACGAGCACGTTGCGCCGATGGCCAGAAACATCACGCTGCAGGAAGTCGGTGAATCCGGCGCGTTCTTGTTGTCTGAAATGGCGGGCGGGATCTCGGGCGAAGTCATGCACGTTGACGGCGGTTACAACGCGATGGGCAGCCCCGGACGTCTGACCAACATGCTGGCGTAACTTGAACCAAGGTTCAACCAAAACTCAATCAGCCGCCGCAGCAAAACAGCACCAGCAAACGTGGGTTGTTTTCAAGAAGCAGTGAATAAGATCGCGATGCGATCAGATCAGAAATGCGTCTGCAAAAACTCTGTCCAGCTTCATGCTGCCGGCGAGTCTGGACGTGTCGGTCGAATCGTGATCGGTCGAGCCACTTGCTTCTGAACCCTTGATCATGTGGCTCTCGTCCTCGGTCGTGGATCCGGAAAGCTGCTCGCCAACGGGGACCAGAACTGGAACGGCAGTCTGGTTCTTCTGCTGATCGATACTTTGCTCCGCTTCGTTCGTCCTGAAACCAGCACTCGGGTTGATCGCCATCACTGCAATCGAGCTTGATGGACTGACGCTCATGCCAAGATTGCTAACCAGAACGAATCCGTCACCAAGAACATTAATCGTTCCGTCGGCGTTGAAATCGCCTTTCGCCCAAGTCGTGTCAGTCGATGATCCGAGATTTCCAACCAGCGCGAAACCATCACCCAGTACGTTGACTGTTCCATCAAGATTCGCGTCACCCGGAATGGCGGCATAGAACGAATCTGAAAATGTATCTCCCGCCTCTCCGTCACCATTCCCATCAAGGTTGCCGCTGCCATTGGCTGCAGCGACGGTGAACGGGTTCAGGGACACGGTATAAAAACCAGGCTCTAACGCGTTGGGTAGCGTGCTGAAATCCCACGTGGCGGTGAAGGTGTCGGGACGGTAATCGAATGAACTACCGGACATGCTAACGCTCAAACCAGTCGTATCGTTTTGCAGAAAAAGATCACGCTGATTAACGAGTACATCCTGGTCAAACGTGATTGCAATGGGCCCGACCAGATCGGGGCGAGACAAAAATTCTGGCTGATCGATTGACTCGCCATCACGTGTCACCGTCACAACCTTGGGTGGCTGAATCGCGGGAATAAGTGGACTGGCGTCAGGTCCAAAACCGGTGGGAATCGTTCCGTCGATTTCCAGTACCACCTTGTCGATCTCAACTCCATCCTCACGAGCCCAGATATTGAGCGTGTGGATGCCGGCGGTCGGAATATCGACACTAATGCCTTGAACGCCACCAATGACATCATCAGTCCAGCTCCACGAATCACTGTTGATGCCGACGCCCGATCCACTGGAGTTGGTAAAGGATGTTCCGTTGAGCCCCAGATGAACCGAGTTACTGCCCAGTTGCTGAGAAATCTGCTGGTCGCCCAGCGTGAAGACGCGTGTTCGAATGAAAACGTTGTAAGTGCCGGGCGTGTCAAATTGGATGTCGTAGTCGACTCGTGGCCCCACGAGGCTGTTGCCTCCATTGAAACTGCCATTGCGTTCGGCAACCAATCCTCGAAATCCAGAGGCAGCCTTTGTCACCGGTTCGGTGCCTCCAAAATCATCATCGATCAACAGATTCCATGTTCGTCCTGTCGCAGCACCCGTTCCCTCGAACCGATCCGTGAAGGTTTCTGCTTCAACAACCACCTTGCCACCAGATTCCTCGTACAGCACGGGCTGGACTGGGTCAGGCAATATTTCGGATCGAATGGGGTTTGTCGCCGTATTGTAAGTCGAATCCCACGCGTTCAATAAATCGACAATGTTGTAAGTATTAAATCCATCGGGGTTATCGAAACGAATGTCGTTGGCGGTCGTGATTTCGTACCCGGGTAACTTTTCATCGATCAGCATCTTGAACGAAAGATTACGACCACCAAACTGCGTTGGTGCTTCCGATCCATAATCCACACCAAATCTTCTGTTGGCAAAGAAGTAATGATTCCCGGCAACACCGTTGTCACCTTGAGCAAAATAGTCGCCACCCGAGTTACTCTGGCTGCTGGATGGGTGAAACGTCACGTTATCAACAAAGAAATTGTCCCGAGTGTACTCCGCGAAACTTCCGTCGTAAAAATTATTGTTCGCAAAGGAATTGCCCGTGCCGTTGGACGTGATACCGAGATTGAAAAACGTTGAATCAACACGAAACACAACAGCCAGATTCCGTGCCGCAACATTGTTGTTGGCTCCTTCTTCAACAAAGAACGAAAATCTCCCCGAAGCGATCAGCACGTTTTCGTAGGCCAGTGAATCAGCCGTGAACGCATCAAAGTCGATTCCATCGACCATGTTGTTGAACGTGAAGTTGTGAACAGCAACCGAATTGGATGTCCCAAGGAACCAAATCGCTCGCTTGACCGAGTTGTGGATAAAGTTGTTTTTGACAACGACCTCGCGAGTGTTGAACATTGCGTCGACACCCTGCCACAAATACTCCATTTCAAAACCATCAATCACCACATTGGTTGCGCTGCCCTCAAGCCGAAAGCCGGTCGCATGAGGTGATGTCGTTGCGAGGGTCGGATTGCTGTGAATTTTCGCATTGTCGACTCCGACCAGCTTCACATTGTCGCTTCCCTCCAGCAAGAAAATGAAGCTCTCCGTATTCTCTGCTTCACCATCGCCATCGTTGAACTGGCTGATGGCAGTGTAAGTGCCCTGCTTGAAAATGCTGCCGTCAATATAGATATCGACGTTGCTCGGAACATTAATTGTTTCGTTGTTGGCAAGCGTGAAATCGCCCTGCACCAGATACACGTTCGGGTTCGCAACCGTGCCACTGACGATATCGTTCAATAACTCAGTCTTGGTCGTGATCAGCTCAGCTCCCGCCGGCGCTACCTCGCTGCTGGCGATTGCATCAATCGTGTTTTGAAATCCGACGTCGTTCAAAACAAAATCTGTGTAAACCACATCGGGCGCACTGTTGTTGTTGTCGCCAATATCACCAACAAACTGATTGGCAAACTCGCCTTCATTGTTAATCAGATCGATCGCACGCTGCGAGATACCGGCTTCTGCCAACGTTGCCAACAACTGACGCGGTTCACACCGCACATAATCGAGATCGGAGCCGGATTTCTGGTCTTGTCTTCGAGCATGACTCAAACTCGACAACGCCATTGCGAACTTTCAAATGGAGAGAAATTACAAATCGAGATAATCTGGCAAGCGGTCGGATGATGACGGACTCTACACGTTTTCAAGTTCGATTCAGCCGAGCGAAGCCCCTCACGCGACGATGGGAAAGCTGGGGAGCATGATAACGTGACCCGCCATCCTGAATTATAACTGACCGACAGATGGCTTCAAAACGAACCTCATTCATTCGCGCGATGTCAGGCAAATGTCGGGCAATCGTTCGTCTGACACAGCCAGTTTCGTTCACGAGCCGACACGTACATGCTTACGATACCACCAACGCGAAGGTGGATTGAAACAGTTTTCGTTTACGCCCCCAAGATGCTTAGAATCAGAATGAACGCAATCGCTTCTTGAGCGGTAATCGCTCTCGTGCCAAACACGTTTGCCACTAACCGATTCCAGAATTCGCGTACGAAGTAAGCGGTGATGAAGAGAACGACGATGAACCGCACCATGTCGAATGCTGTGGTTATGATCAAGCCTTCAACCGGGACACCGGTTGACTTGTCAGACAGCAGAAACTGAAAGACACCCAATGCAGCAGAAAAAAGGAACAATGCAGCGTTGAAGGCAAGGGTTATCTGCGACGGTGTCCTGTTCTCATTCATTTGAAGTTTGTTTCGTTAGGTCGCCCAACCGAACGTCTGCCAAAGGCGTTATCGTAAACACCATGTTGGCCGAGTCAAGAATTGCGTTCACGCGCTGCCGCATGAAATGCAGCGACGATAGCAGCGTATTCGGGTTTCTGGCGGCGGATAGAAGCCAAAGCATCATCGAATGTTTCGACGGCGTGTTTCTCGTATTCTGCGGAACCGAGCGATGTATGAACTACCGGAAATTGTACCAAGGCGATGGCCCGTTGCCAAAGAGCCAAGGTGTGCCGAAGGCCCCAGCGTAAAAACCATGTTATGCGACGGATTACTCGAGGTCCGGAAAGGCATCGCGGCCGACCAGCAAGCGGATTGTCCTGCCACGCCCGGGCTCACGTGTGATAAACCCGCAATTGCAGAGTGTCACCACCATTTTGTGAACAGTAGGCGGCGTCGTGCCAAAGTACCGCTGCATGTCTGATTCAGCAGGCGGCTGTCCATTGAGTTTTGTGTAGTAATAGATAAACGCGAGGTATTGTCCCTGTTTGGCAGTTGGTGTGTTTGAGGTTTCCATCTCGTATGGCTGAGTCGTACAACGGAAGTTTTTACGACACCGCCCTGAACGAAGCGAGCGATGCCTGAACTACGAGAGATTG
>CAYXWX010000152.1:0-7385 GCA_964468915.1 uncultured Pirellulaceae bacterium | reverse complement strand
CGCGTGGCCATGGCACCCAACCCGAAAACTGAGCTGCGATCGAATACTGGCGGCAAACTGTTCACGCCGCCCCCATCGAGGCTGTGATTTTTTGGAAATCGGAAACAATTAAGCGACCCGTTCGGGCGACAGCCCAATGGCACTTACTGTACTTCCTGCACCCCGGAGGGGTCGGCTTCGGTAGCTCGGGGCGTGAGCCCCGAGGCCATGGAATAACGAGATTGATCGCCCCGGAGGGGCCGTCGAAGTCAGTGATGTCGGCCCCTCCGGGGCGATCAAATTTTTCAAAAATCACTTCTCGGGGCTTCCGCCCCGACCTACCAACGATGGCCCCTCCGGGGCAAATGGAAAATCGCCCCGGATGGTGCCGACACAGGTAGCTCAGGGCGGAAGCCCTGAGAGCAAGTAAAACAAAACCAACTGGCCCCGGCAGGGGTCGACGCGATGCATGACTTGGGGCTCGCAATGCCACCTGAATCCGTGCGGAGTATCAGTTCGGATCGACAAACCGTGCCAGCAAAGCCGGTAGGAAAACCAGGTCGGCAAATAGCGCAGCGGACAGCGTGATGGCTCCCATCGCTGCGAAAATAAAGTGGTCTCGTGAATCACTTAATAGTACCGTGCAAAATCCGGCAACCAACACGATCGTGGTCATGATCAAAGCGGTTCCGACACCAGTGAATGCCTTGCGAATCGCTTCCTGATCATCGCCAGTTCGTTTTCGCTCTTCCTGAAAACGCGTCAAGAAATGAATGGTGTCGTCGACCGCAATTCCCAGGCAAACCGTAAACGCGCAGACGGTCACGACCTCAAGCGACTGCCCCGAAATTGCCAGCCATGCTCCGGCTACGGCCAGCGGAAAGCAGTTGGGGACGATCGAGATCAAGCCAATTTTCAACGAACGATAAACCAACGCCAGCACGGCAAAAATGATCAACGAGGCAACGCCCAGACTTGTGGCGAGGTCAACCACGATCTGATACAGGTTTCGCCAACGCCAGATCGAGTCACCAGCCATGGAAGCTGTGAAACCGGGCGACTGCGCTGCCAGTTGATCGATACCAGATTCGATACGAGAAAACACATCGCTGTATTTTCGAATGCCAAGGTCCTGGGCTCGAAAGGTGACCGTGGCCTGCCGGTGTTCGGGGGTGTAAAAAGCACGCTTGAGAGGCGGCGGGAGCAGTTCCAGCATCGACATTCGGTCGGCTGGATTGCCCTCGCCCGGCAACGCATCAATCAGGTTTCTGATCGAAAGTGGATGCCCGACCAGCTTCTCACTGGCAAGCAGTTGATCAATTCCCGAGATAAAATGCATGACTTCCGGGCTGCTTGAATCAATTGATTCGTCCCATTCGACATTGATTGAAACAGTGTCTGTTCCCCTCATCTCGCGATCCAGCAAGGCAATCGCTTTGGCAGGCTCGCTACCAATCGGCAACACGTTCGAACGACGATCATCGGGGCGAAGAGTCAGTGAAATTCCGATCAGTGTGACGGTGGCGATGATCGCGACTCGACTGACCCACTGCTTCCGCTCCAGCACCCAGTCGACGATTCCGCCGATGCGATTCAGTTGTTGGTCGACCACGCTTTCGCGCTGCCCCACGTGAACAAATTTCCCAAGCCACGAACTGCATGCCAGCGGAATTGTGGTGACGACGGATGTGAACGCGAGAATCACTCCGAACACGCAACACACCCCGAATTCCTGCACAAATTCATGAGAAGCCAATGAGAGCGAACCGAAACCGATCGCAGTGGTCAACGAAGTCAGCGCGCACGCGAAGCCAACGTCTTTCAGTCCCTGTTTTGCGGCCGCCTTGGGAGACATGCCATCGGACCGGAGTTTCCGAATCTGCACCAGCAAGTGGACTCCGTCCGTCAGACCAACCAGACTCACGAGGACGGGCAGAACGACCTCATTGAATGGGTTGTGTCCAAAATCGAAGTAGTTGACGAACCCCAGCGTCCAAAACACCCCCAAAGCCGGTGCCATAGCGACCACAAGAACGGACACGATACCTCGAAACAGAATGACGGCCATGATCGCAATGACGCTATAGCCCACGATCATGAACAAAAACTGATTCTCGTTGTGAGATTTCATGGCAGTGACCGCTGCAGGCAACCACCCGGTCACCCAGAATTTAATTTCGACATCAGGGTGATTTTCCATCGCCTCGATTGCGATCTGCTTGATGCCATCGATGCAGTCATCGTCTGATTCGAGATGCAGTCCATCGATTGTGAGCATCATCAACATGGTTTTTCCGTTGTCAGATAGCAATTGACCGCCGATGAACGGATGGTCCAGTGCTTTCTGGCGTGCGGCCGCATATTGCTGATCAGAAGCGTTTGCATGAGGAAACAGGGGTTCAGGCAGGCCGAAGATGTTCAGCATCGGAACGCGATCCATCCAGATCACGCGTTTGACAAATTCCTTCGATTCCAATGCATCTGCAATGTCTCGCAGTGCAGCTGCTCCCGCGGGAGTGAAGATCTGTTCGGATTGAACGACCAGCACAACGTCTCCACCCAGCGAAAAACTTTCGACATCGGGAAGGTCCGCGACGACTTCATCGTCCTTTGTTTCAACCGCCATGGTCTGATGACCCAGAGCATCAGCAAGCCAATCTGGGTGGACGTATCCTGCCACTGCGATTGCCGTCACAATCGCAATCAGTAATCCAGATCTGAGTGGACGATCGACAATCCAACCAGTTGAACGTTCGAGAAGGTCGGGCACGATGGAGGTACTGCTCTATGGTTGATGCAAGGCTGAAAAGAGTTCGGCCAGCAATGGTTCAATTGGCTACTTGATTCTGAGTCGAAACTGATCCAACAGTTCGTCGTGATCGATCATGCCATCGCCATTCAGGTCACAACGATTGAACTCTTTGAAACGAATCGCTAGAGGAAGTTCCTCACGCCGTATCACCTGGTCATGATTTGCGTCAAACCGTTTCAAGAAATTGTCCGTTTGGCGTTTGATCTTTCGCTCGAAACGAACTTCGGGACGCGGATTGGTTATCTTCGAATCGCGATCTTGATGTGAGGATTGCTTGCCGCGCGGTCGAGCCACATCGAAGAATGCGACCGCCATTTCCTGCCATGTCTGATCGCCCCACGTGACGTACTGCGAGGGATCCGGGTTGAACGGATTTGAGTCCGAATTGTCGAAAACAAACTGAGTGTTGATTCGCCCAATCGTACTCAAATCCAAAGGTTCGGCCAGCTCGTAATTGTGCTGCCAGTTGAAGTCGTAAGACGGCACGTTCAGCAGCGATTGGTCGCCATTTTCTGAGATCATTGTGGCTGAGAACTGGTGGCCTCGGTAGTGCATGTGCGGTGCGATGCCCAGTAATTTTCCCTCGTTCGGAAGGCCGCGAACCGAAGCGTTGACGGTTTGCCCGGCGCGTTCTGGCTTGAGCTCAAATCCCTGGTTCATCGCGGTCAGAGTCAGCCGTTCCTCTGTGATCTTTTCTTCATCCGCAAACACAAGCCCAACTTTCGTGATGTCCGACTGAGCCGTCCCGTTGGGCGTGTAATGTTGTTGGAACACCAATTTTGAACCCGCGGGAATTCGGCGAGCCAGCTGTGGTTTGATTTCTGGAAGTCGCTGCCCTGGCACGTAAGCTGCAAGCCAACCGATGCCTGTGAATCGAGTCCCATCGGGCGGGCGAATGAACACGATGCTGTGATGCACGATACTTCGATTGCCGGGAATCACCTCCGCCTGGCTGACCCAGACATCTTTCTCGAACTTCGGGTCGACAACGAAGTACTGGTACTCGACCGTGCCATCCGCCGGAACCGTGAAGGGACGATCTCTCATCGTGATCACGAGATCCGGGTCTTGTGATAATTGCCAACCGCTGGGGAACTCGATGGGTTCAGCCAGTTTATTCGGGTCTCCAAATGGCATGCCTTGCTGCACCCAGTCGCGAACGATCTGTTTGTCTTTTTGGGGCATGATTCGTTCGTTGGAAAAATGACCCACCGACGGATCCGCGTGCCACGGCGGCATTCGCTGGTTGTCAATCACCTCAATCATCATGTCACCCCAGCCGATCGCTTCGTCGTAGTCGGTCAGAGAAAACGGTCCGATGTCACCCGAGTGATGGCATTCGACGCAGTGTTTTTGCAAAACTCGCGAAACCTGGTTGCACCATGTGACGGTGGCATCCTCGACTGGTCGAGTGACTCGGCCCAGCAAACAGCCTTCGGGTTCGGTGACGGCAACGGAAACGGGCTGCCCGTTGATCAGTTCTTCGATCGCAATCCGCAAATCATGGCGCTCGGGTTTGTTTCGGCTGATTCCCGGCAGGTACTGATCATCAATGCGACCTCGGTATCGAATCTTTCGCTCGCGATCGACCACAATCACTTCCGGCGTCCTGCGCACATTAAGCTGATCCGCGATGACGTTGTCGTAGTCCTTCCCGAACGCAAACTGGATCTTTTGATCAGCAGCGAATTGCTTCAGCTCGGCAAGCGAATCCTGGCGGTTGCTGTTGAGTCCGACAAATCTGACGTTTCGGTTATCGAAGTCATTGGCGATGCGTTGTAATCTTCCGGCATAGAGTTTTGCCAGAGGGCATTCGGTGCCCAGAAAACAAATGACGGTTAGCTCATCATGGGGGCGATCCTCAAGACTCAAGGGCCGGTTCTGGATGCTCTTGATCGAGAAAGACGGCGCGATGGATGGCTTGCGTTCGTCGCCCGCTGCCGGTGAAGCAGTGTGCAAGCACACAAGTAGTGCGAGGTGTAATGGCAGAAGTTGCAAAGAATCCATTCCTGTTGTTCCGAAATCTGTAATTTCCCGTAACAACTATTTTGCCGGCTGCGGCTGTTCTGGTCCATTCATCTCGCAGTCAGATCGTATCCCGCGAGACCTTTCACTGCCGAAACTCAATCTCGATGACTCAAGTTGAAAACGACAAATTGATTCTTGCAATCTCGCGGTTCGCAAAATTCGTCATTGGTTCACGCGACCACATTGCGGGCCTGCGAAACCCTGGTCTTAATCGGGGTGACCGATTTTTCGCAGGTACTCTGCCAACCATGCCTGAGTGTTCAAGACGCGTTGCCATTGGCTTGCACTTAGTTTGACTCGGTTATTGTTGCGATCGAATTCGGCTTCAGAAACGATGCCGCGAATCTGCAAGTGCAGAAACTCGACCAGCTCGGCCAGTTTGGCAGCTTGTCCCAGTGACAGACGCTCGGGTAGCTCAGGCGGGTTTTGCTCCAGCAACGAAAGTTGGTACTGAGGGTTTTCTTTCAGCTGAGCCCGTAGATCTGACAGGTCACTCGAACTGTCAGACAAACTGTGACTTTCGCTACTCCCTTCACGCTCGACCGCCGACGGAGCGAGGCGTTCGAGCCGGTGGTTGATTTCTTTGCGAGTACCAAACAGCAGAGTGCTGCGTCCGACGGAGATCAGGTCGCCATGCCGCAGGATTCGTAGTTGAACTTCTTCATTGTTGACGCGTGATCCGTTGGTGCTGCCCAGATCCGTCAGAACGATGTCGTCGTGATCCTGTTGGATCTTCAGATGGAATCGGCTGATGCGGTCGTCATTCAGCTGAATGGAATTCCCTTCCTCGCGTCCGATTGTGATCGGTACGGGCAAGTCGTCAAAGACTTTTCCACGGTCGCTTCCGTCGAGAATTCGGAGAGTGATCGATTTCATCAAAAGTTCGTTCGGGTTGAGGCAAGGCGATTGACAACGCCCAGCTTTTATTTGAGGAGCTTGGGGTCGAAAACTGATCCATCCATGCTTTAAAGTTTCCGCTACCAGATAGGCTTCGAGGTAAAGGAAGGAATCTCGGGGAAATTCTGGTCTCCGACCTTGCTAATTTTAGCATAACTTTTGCCCGAAATGCGGTATTTGATGGCCGGGTCGCACGGAAAAACCGGGTCAAGTGCTGGGAATTGGCGAACTTTGCAGCCTTGGAACGAATCACCGTGCTGGTCGACAGTTCGGAAGCCGCCTCGAAGTTCGAGTTTTTAAATTTCAAATCGCCACGGTCAGGATTTGCCTGAGCCTGCCGTTGATTTTGAATGAAAATCCCTCAATAATGGACACAAGTCATACGAGATGGCTTAGAAACACGCACCCGTGGCTCAATTGGATAGAGCATCGGTCTTCGGAACCGAGGGTTGGAGGTTCGAATCCTCCCGGGTGTGCTTAGTTTTCTTCGGGAAACAGCCAAATTTTGATTTTGGCTTTTCCCCGCGTCCGAGAAGTTGTCCGAGAACTTCTGTTAGAATACCGGTTCGAGAGTCGATGGCAGTCGACCTCAAACCTTCTGCGAACTCTTCATTCGCCTCTGTTGTTTTCCTTTCCTGGATTCGAATAGAGGAGTTCTATCGTGGCTCATTTCCCAAAGCCGTTTTTCAAAAAGGCTCGTAAGAGCTGGTACGTCGAGATCGACCGCAAGCAAATCAAGCTTGGACCGGATCGCGAACAGGCTTTTCTCCAGTACCATCAGCTAATGCAGCAACCCGCCGAGCAGGTCAATGTCTCGCCGGAATCACTGGTCAACATCATTGATGCGTTTCTCGAATGGACAGACCGTAATCGAGCCCCTGATACTTACGAATGGTATCGGTATCGGTTGCAACGATTCGTCGACAAGTATCCGAGCATGCAAGTGTCTGCACTTAAGCCGTTTCACGTTGAGGAATGGGTCGATGGGTACGACATCGCTCAAACCACCCGTCGAAACTACTTTCGCAGCATCAAGCGGTGTCTCTCTTGGGCGAAGAGACAAGGTCGAATTGATACCAATCCGCTGGAGGCTCTCGACATTCCGGGAGCTGAACGCCGTGATGTTTATGTTCCGCTCGATGAATTTGAGACACTGCTAACATTCGTGCCTTGTCCCAGATTCCGTGACCTCTTGGTGACTACCTATCAGACAGGCTGTCGCCCACAAGAGTCACTGCGAGTTGTCGGCGAATACGTGGACGCGAAGAATGCTCGCTGGATTTTTCCGCAAATGAAGTCCAAGGGGAAAAAGTCACCACGAATTATCTACTTGAATGATTCGGCCTTGGATATCAGCAATCGATTGCTGGACGAATTCCAAGAAGGTGAACTGTTTCGAAACGCTGCCGGGCGTGCTTGGACGACTGAAGCCGTGAACTGCGTGTTCGATCGAATCCAAGTTCGGATGGGCAAGAAAATCTTGGAAAGCGAAAAGAAGCAACCGAGCGAGAACGAAATTGCTTCCTTCGTCAAAACGTTGGCTCCCACGAAAACTGTGAAGGGTGTTGCACGCAAGAAACGCCCCGCCGAGCTTCGATGCGAAGCGAAACGCAAGCTCACCAATCAGATGGCAAAACAGGTTGCGCCTCGCTACTCGCTCTACTCGTTG
>CAYXWX010000151.1:3033-7392 GCA_964468915.1 uncultured Pirellulaceae bacterium | reverse complement strand
CCGCTATCAATCAACAAGATCGTGATGGGTAACGAGTGACACCGCCGTTGCCTCTGCTCGAACCGCGAGCCACCGCGGACTGCCTATGTTGGTAACGGGCATAAAAAGTACTGCGCACCGCGGACCCTGAATAAGAGCGCATTGGTGAAGATGAGTACTTTCTCAAGCTGATCGTTGGAAGCGGTCAATCGAGTATCCAAGCGACAATCCAATAATGGCCAGGCCGCCTGATGTCTTCAAAGGTGGGGAATGGTGTGGCGCTTTCTCGTTGGCGCAAACCAAATCTGAAAGTCAAAATACTTTGAAAGCAACCATGATTGATTGTCGATTGGCCGTAATTCTGATCCTGGTATGCATTTGCCTGATATCCGGCAACACGCAGGCGCAACAGAGGCTGTATTTGTCCGGTGAAGACGCCATTTCAGCTGTCGATTGGGAGTTCAAAGTATCTGAAGGTCGCAACAGCGGAGAGTGGACAACAATTCCCGTTCCATCCAACTGGGAGATGGAGGGCTTTGGGTACTACCTGTACGGCATGGACAAAATGGAGAAGCGAAAACCGGCTGTTGGGTATTACCGCAAGACATTTGATCTCTCAGTGCTGCCTGACAAACGGTACATGCTGGTTTTCCAAGGAGCGATGACTGATACGACAGCGAAAGTTAACGGAGTGAAGGTCGGTTTCCATCAGGGTGGCTATACCGAGTTCAAGTTCGAAATTACCGACGCTGTCCGGGACGGGTCGAATCTCCTGGAGGTAGAGGTGAACAGCTCGTCGAGCAATGCTTCCATCGTGGAAGCGGAACGTTTTGGCGACTATTGGATGTTCAGTGGAATTTTTCGGCCTGTCTTTATTCAGGAAGTGCCGCGCGAATTCATTGAACGTGTCGCGATCGACGCGCCGATGGATGGCGCTTTCGCGATGGATGTCTTCACACACGACGCACGAGAAGGCAGCATCCTTTCGGCTAACGTTTTTGATGCTCAGTCCAACCAAGTCGGGGCTGCGTTCAGCTCACCTGTTTCTAATGCCAGGATACGACTGACCGCGAGCTTAGACGATGTGGAACTCTGGTCGCATGAAATGCCCAACCTTTACACCGTTGAAGTGGAACTGAAACACGAACAGCAGGTGATACACAAGTATCGTCAGAAGTTCGGTTTCAGGACCTTTGAGGTGCGGGACCACGACGGCTTTTATCTGAACGGCAAGCGAATTCTGCTCAAAGGAGCCAGCATGCACAGCTTTCGACCGGAAACGGGCAGAACGCTTTCCTTCAGCGACATGGAAGAAAACCTCCGCTGGATGAAGGAGCTGAACTTCAACTGCGTGCGTTCTCACTGCTATCCACCCGATTCCCACTTTCTGGATTTGTGCGACTCCCAAGGCCTGTTGGTCATGAATGAAATTGGAGGCTGGTATCGCCCGCTGGACAAAAAGATCGGCCCCGAAATTATCAAGGAAATGGTGGTTCGAGACGTAAACCATCCTTCGATCGTCCTGTGGTGCAACGGCAATCACAAGGCACATGTGCCTGAGTTCGACGAGGTGTTCTTCAAATGGGACATTCAAAAGCGAAGGCCACTCAAGAACGAGGCGAAAACTGGTGACATCTTTGCCAAATACAACCCGGACTTCGATATCGTCAACACGACTTTCTATCCGGGCTATGAAACATTGATGAAGCGACTTACCGAAGAAAACCACATTGTGCTGCCAAACGAGTGCCTTCACGCGCTCTACGACGGTGGCGGTGGTGCGAATCTGAAAACGTATTGGGACGCACTGGAAGCGTCGAAAGTCGGTGGTGGCTTGATCATCTGGGCGCTGTTCGATGAAGGACTCATGCGCACCGACAGAGGGTATACCGTTGACAACCAGGATGCCAAAGCAGCAGATGGAATTCTGGGTCCGAATGGAGAAAAGGAAGGCAGCTACTATGCAGTGCGTGAAATCTGGTCACCCGTGGTGATTACTGAAGCGACCATCGAAACTGGATTCGACGGGAAACTGGAAGTTGAGAACAAATTTTCCTTTTTGAACCTCAATCAATGCGATATTCAATGGAAGCTGATCAACTTCGCCAATCCCGATGCCTCAACAAAAGGTCATAGAACCGTTGCCTCCGGGCAGGTGACTGCGGATGACATCTCAGCGGGGACCAAAGGGACGATTCATATTCCTTTGCCCCAATCGTTCACTGCATGTGACGCGCTGGCAGTTGAAGTACGTGACAATCAGGGCCTGCTTGTTTACGAAAAAAGGCTGCAAATTTCGAAGGCGAGAAAGTGGTTCAGAACCATGTCGAGCCAACCGTTTACTCAGCAGACCTCGGTGAGCCGGGAAGTCATTACTTTTCGCCGCGGCACAACGTCACTTCAGTTTGACGCAGCAAGCGGAATTCTGAAATCGGTGCGGGACAAGCAAACTAAAACCAGTCTTGGGAACTTCCCCAGGCTTGTCTTCAAGGCTGCCGAATCCGAACAACTCAATGCGCCATCGAGCAATTCGTCAGCAAAGGTAAGCGAGAAGGACGGCTACATTACCATCGAGGCAACAGAGACGAGTGGATTCGACCGTTTGAAATGGACGCTTCAGCCCAACGGCGAAGTCGTTCTGGACTACGCCTACACCCTCCCGGCGGGATCCTATCACTACGCGGGTATCGGAATGGATGTGTCAGCCGATGATGTGCTGCGAAAGCGATGGCTGGGGGAAGGACCGGCTCGTATCTGGAAGAATCGTACTCATGGCGGGATGCTTGATGTCTACGCTGTCGATAGAAAAACGAACGTTCCGGGCCGGGTTTATAATCCCCCGGCATTTGAAGGATGTTTTGCTCCATGGAAATGGGCCGTGTTTTATCTGAAGAACAACCAGAATATCGCGTTCAGAAATCAAACGGATGTCATCCTTGGAGTCCTTAACCCGGTCAACGGAAACGGCCCCAAGAAAGCGGTATGGCATTATCCGGACAAAGAGGGCTTCTATTTTTTCGATTGCATTTCCTCCGTCGGCTCCAAGTGGAAACCCGCGAACGAATTCGGCCCCGATGCCCAACCCACTCAAATTGATAAGCAAATCACCGGAAGTGTTTCCATGCTGTTCAACTGGAACAAACCGGACCAGCAGGCGAAAAGGACGGACGTTGAAATCGAATAATGATGCGGTCGGCAGTGCCTGCTGAAGTTTATGAAGAGTAGAAGGTTCAAACTGATGACGAGATTCTTGTTGGCGTGGCTGTCGGGACTTTGGGTACTCAGTAGCGCGGTCGCAGATGAAATTCACAACGAAGCGGATGGCATCGTCCGCCTGGAGGTTGAGAATACGAATTCCCCGCTTGGTCTGTGGGAAAAGAAATCGGATCTGGCAGGATTTTCAGGAAGCGGCTATCTGGAATTTACAGGCAATGAATTTGACCTCGGCGACGCGGACTCGCCCCTGAGCTATCACTTCAAGATCAATCGGGGCGGAACCTATGTGCTTGATCTTCATTGCGCCAAAAAGACGATTGGGGAGCACGCCGACTGGGCCAACGATTGCTACGTTCGTGTGGTCGGAGACTACTCCGCTGGGCCCGGTCCGCACGATGTCCCTATGGGAAACGCTTCATTAAGTTTGTTGAAGCGGGATACAAAATATTTCGGCGGCAAAAGTAATGCATGGGAATGGTCTGTCGGGGACTGGCATTTTACGGGAGGACGGCTTGATCCGGGCGGTAAGAAAAACAAGCGTACGGCGATTTACAATTTCAAAGCTGGGGAAACGTACACGCTTGTTATTTCCGGGCGTTCCAAAGCATTTCGAATCGATCGCGCTGTGTTCCGGCATGACTCAGTTGCAAAGAAAGATGCGCATGACCTGAGCATCGGGGAGTCAGAAAAAGGCGACGGGAAAATTCCGTCGGAGGACAATCTGGACAAGACGATCACAGCATCATCCTTCGACTCGGAATCTCATGCCGATGACGAAGAAATCATCAGAAGCAATGGTTCGGTCGTTGACAATATCAAGGATGGATCGTGGATCTGCTTCAAAGCCTTTGACTTTGGACTCGGATCCTCAAGCAGCATTGAAGTCCAGGCCTCCAGCGCAAATACAGCTGGAGGCGAAATGGAAGTCCGCACCGGCTCGGGAAGCGGCCCGCTCCTGGGTACGGTGAACATATTCAAGACCCGAGAATGGAATGACTTTGAGTATTTCAGTGCGAATATCGACACGGTCAGCGGCCGGCAAGATCTTTATCTGGTCTTCAAGGGTCGCGGCGCCGAAAACCTGTTCAACCTGAAGAACTTTATGATTCGCTCGGGTGTTTCTGTGGACGAGAAATTGGCCGCAACTCCGATTCGTCCACCGGC
>CAYXWX010000151.1:0-2933 GCA_964468915.1 uncultured Pirellulaceae bacterium | reverse complement strand
ATTTCTGAAGCAGACGAACTTAAGCGTCAGCAAATGCTGCAGACGGCTTGCGACGGCACGGTCAGTCGCTGGGATGGGTTTGATGAGATTACCTTCTGGAATTGCAGAACTCAACGAAAAGAAGCGATCAATCAGCTGACGGATCAGATCAACGCATCTTCGGAAACGGATCCCCTTTGGATTATCGAAGCGGGTGAGCCGCACATCATCGGCTATGCGCTGGAGGCAGCGGAACCCGAAAAACGTCTCCACGTTAAACTGCTGACGCATCATCCCGTGAATGACGGTAGCGGTGATTTTTTCAAGTGGAAACAGATCCTGGACTTCGGAGCCGAGATCGTACGGATTCCCGATCAAAATGGGTATAACGCTCATATTGGTCGAGGACTTCAGCGTCCCTTGTGGGCGTTCTACTGGGCCCGAGACCACAAGGACCCTCGCATTCAATGGCTGTGGAAACAGGGCAAGCTAGCCGAACAAGACGGAGTGGTCGGTTTTCAAAACGGCAAGTTTGATATCTCGGACGCGGGGATGGTGTACTACTGGATTACGGGAGCCAATTCAGCCAACGGCGGTTATCGGCAACCCACCGTGCACGATGTTCGCGAACTGCTTGAAGAATATGTGGCTCGTGAGCAATAACGCCTCAGCCTTTCAACCTTTTTTGAAAAGAGTAGAGTGAACGGTCGACAGGCAAAAAGTGATGCGCAGTCGACGGTCATTATCAGCCCGACACCAACTGATCGCCCCTGAATGTTTCTCGTAATGAAAGATCGAATGTCCAAGAAAACATTAACCGCAGCCTGCTGCATACTGATTTCCGTTTTGTCGTCGATGGCGGTGGCCAATGAACCCCGGAACGTTTTGATTATTAGCATCGACGACTTGCGTCCGGAACTGAACTGCTACGGTGAGGAGTACATCAAGAGCCCGAATATCGACGCGTTGGCATCGGCCGGAGTTGTTTTTGATCGGGCCTATTGCCAGCAAGCGCTTTGCGGACCGTCGCGAATCAGCATGATGTCCGGGATGTATCCCTACACGACCGGGATTTCCGATTTGTGGACTCCGCTGACGAAGGCCATCCCGAATGCGATGAGTATGCCGCGTTACTTCAAGGAACGGGGGTATCAAACGTTTTCCTTTGGGAAAGTGTATCACCATAACCGCGACGACAAACGCAGCTGGTCACATCTTGCGCCGAAAAATACCGTGAAGTATGCCAATCAGGAAACGCTTGAAGGAATCAAACAGCGTACCGAAGAGGGAAAAAGGAAAGGCGTCAGCGTTGACGAGTTACGAATACTGGGCAAGGGACCCGCGACCGAGATGGCTGATGTTGACGATGACGCCTATCCCGATGGCAGGGTGGCAAACCAGGCGGTTGACGCGCTGCGAGCCAATCGTGATCAACCGTTTTTCATGTGCGTGGGTTTTGCCAAGCCGCATCTTCCTTTTGCCGCGCCCAATCGCTATTGGGATCTCTACCAACGTGACCAGTTTTCAGTACCGGACCGGACATTGCCGGAGGATGCTCCAGCGCTCGCTTTCACGATTTGGGGCGAACTTCGCGGCTATCGAGGAATGCCGAAAGAAGGTCATTTAAGCGACGCACAGACGCGGGAATTGAAGCATGGATACGCCGCCTGCGTGAGTTTTGCCGATGCGCAGGTTGGCAAGTTGTTGGCCGAACTGGATCGCCTTGGATTGCGCGAGAATACCATCGTCGTACTGTGGGGAGACCATGGATACAAGCTGGGGGACTATGGCGCGTGGTGCAAACACACCAACCTGGAATTGGATACGCGCGTGCCATTTATCGTGTCGGCACCGGGCTTTGCCAAAGGTAAACATTCGGAATCACTGGTCGAGATCGTTGATATTTTCCCGACGTTGGCCAAACTCACCGGCGGCGAAATACCGAAATCCTGCGAAGGGAAGAGCCTTGATCCCTTGTTGACCGACCCGGCGAAGAAGTTTCGTCCCTACGCATTGAGCATGTATCCACGTGGCCGAACGACGGGCTTCAGCCTGCGAACCGACCGCTGGCGTTATACAGAGTGGATCAACAGTGAAACGAAGGAAATCAAGTTCAGGGAACTCTACGATCACCGGGACTCACCGGTTGCGACTCGGAATCTCGCGAACAGCCCTGAGCATGAATCGCTGATCGCTGGTTTTACGAAGCAATTGAATTCGCGAGAACGGGTTGAGACCCAACCCTTAAGAGAGACAGAATAGCCTTCGTACGTACCTGAAAATCCATCGTTCGTGCTTTTGAACACAACCTTTCAAACGCCGCGGCAATGATCGAGCGTCCGCCGGGGCAGGGAAAGGTGGGGCAGAAAAAGGTGCCGCGGACTCTGACTGCCATGCCGCTGGTCAAATCCGGTCGGATTGGCCCTGTGACGCTGAAGTTTGGAATCAGGCAGCAATTGAAACTGGCTCAATAGCTGACGCTCAAGCACTTCCCGTTGATCATGGCGTTGGCTGAAGCAGTGTGACCTGTACCCCAATGGAAATCAGCCAAAAAGCCGGCTCGTTCTTGCTTCGGTCGATGTGACCGAGGCATTTTACTGGACCTGCCCATGTTTGAGTTGCCGAATCTGTTAAAATTCACCTCAAGGTGAGGAGGCTGAATCTGGTAGCAATCCGTTATGAGCAAGATAGGCGATGAGCGACGCACTAGAATTAGAAAGCTTAGGAAAGGGGACGCCTCAAGAGGACGCGGCTTTTCAAATTCAGGAACAATACAAGAAGTTTTTTTTTGTTCCGGAGCCCGCGTTCAGACACGCTGTCGCAAACGGGCTGTTGCTTGGTGCCTTTCGGGGCTCAACGCTGGTTGCGTACATCTGGTCAACTTGTAAGGACGGTACAGTGCGAGTCAGATACCTTGCGGTGCACAGTAAAGAATTTCGGAAAGGAATTGGTCG
>CAYXWX010000150.1:0-7436 GCA_964468915.1 uncultured Pirellulaceae bacterium | reverse complement strand
TCAAGTGGAACATGGGTTGGATGAACGACACGCTGCGATACATGCGGCACGACCCGATCCATCGCAAGTACCACCATGACGAACTAACATTCAGCTTGATTTACGCCTTTACCGAAAACTTCATGCTGCCTTTCTCGCATGACGAAGTCGTACACGGCAAAGGTTCACTGTTGGATCAGATGCCGGGAGACTTGTGGCAGAAGTTTGCAAACTTGCGTCTGCTTTACAGCTACATGTGGACTCACCCAGGCAAAAAGCTGATGTTCATGGGCTGCGAATGGGGCCAGTGGAACGAATGGAATTGCGATTCAACCTTGCAGTGGGATCTGCTTCAGTGGGGATCGCATTCGGGCCTTCGCCGAATGGTCAGCGACTTGAACGTGTTGTACAAAAACCAACCGGCTCTTTATGAAGTCGATTTTGATCCCCAGGGCTTTGAGTGGGTCGACAGCATGAGTCGTGACATGAGCGTGTTGGGTTACATCCGTCGCGCGAAAGATCCTTCCGACTTTGTTCTCGTCGCTTGCAACTTCACTCCGACCACGCACGGCGAGTACCGCATGGGTGTGCCCGAACCGGGTTTCTACCGCGAAATCTTCAACAGCGATTCCGAATTCTATGAAGGCACGAACGTCGGCAACGGCGAAGGGATCGAAGCCGAAAAGATCGAAGCTCAGGGTCGTGAATGGTCGATCAAGCTTTCGCTTCCACCGCTTGGTGTGACGGTGCTGAAGAAGTCCTGACAACTGCGAACGTTGTTTCTCTCATCGCATTGCAGCAACAAGGAACCATCAGACTTGTTGCTCCCTTGCAGCGTCGCAAAAACTTTCTCGACGACGATTCGCACGAAAAGCAGTACGTCACCTCAACGAACTGGTGTCGCGACGAAGTACGTTGCCTCAACAAACTGGTTTCTCGACGAAATACGTTGCCTCAACGAACTGGTTTCGCGACGAAAATGGTTTCGCGACGAAAATGGTTTCGCGACGATTTTCGGGCCAAAGGCCCAGTGCTATGTCAGCCCAAGGCAACGCCTTGGGAACTTCAGCGTTAGAATTGGTCGGCGGGCTGAAAGCCCAGCCTTATGGAACAAGGCTGGGGGCGAACAAAGGCGATTTGAAATCAACGCAGTGCCACCCGACTCAAGCAAAACTTGCTTTCATCACGATAGAGATACGCCACATCGAGCCTTTTCGCGCGATCGTACGACCACACTCGGGCTACGGCTCTCACTCGAGATTCCCGTCAGCACTTTCTGAACTGATGAAATCCTCGACATGATCAGGCAGCTCGTCACCCGACGTCGGTGGCTTGGGCGGATAGTACTGCTGATACAGGCTTGGAAAATGATACCAGGCCAATTGCCTCGAACGCCATTCGCCCAACTGATCGTGCAGCGATTGGGCCAACTGAGGATGTTGCGCAGCCAGATTGTTTTGCTCGGTCGGGTCATTGTGCAAATCGTACAATTCGCCTTCCTGCGTACGACAGTCCCACATGTATTTCCAACGACCAGCCCATTGCAAACCATCGGTTGCCGAAAGCGGACTGAGCGTGTGAAAGTACAGAAAGCGATCCTTCCACTGAGGTCGATCGGACGCGAGGGCATCGATGCCCTGGAAATTCGGGTGTGGCTCAAGGCCAATGCGACGGAACAACGTTGGCAGAATGTCCACGTGCTCCAACGGGTATGCTTCTTCGCGAGCATCCAACCATTTTGGACCATACATCACGGCGGCAATGTGAGTCGACGAATCGTATGGCTTGTTCGCGTGACAAACCTGATTGTTTTCGTGAAACGACTCTCCGTTTTCTCCGAGCACGACAATGATCGTGTTCTCCAATTGATCTGACTCTTCCAAAGTTGTCAGCAGACGCCCCAGCTGGGAATCAATCTCGTGCAGCGCGTTATAATATGCGTTCCGAACAGTTTCAGTATGTGATGGATCATACCAGGCAAACGACGCGTCCGAGGGCAGGTCACATGGCTGAAAAGGCTTGGACGCTTCCGCCGGAATAATGTAAGGAAAGTGACTACTCTGCAGGTTCATGTTCAGCAGAAAAGGCTTGTCAGATTTTGAAGTCCGCTTGATCCAGTCGATCGCAACGTCAGCGGTATGTCGATCGGGGAACTTGCCCGCCTTCAACGCACCGGATTCCAAATGCAAGTAGAAACCAGGGTCCTGTTCCGACGCCTCGGCGAAGGTCGCATTTTCGGCTCGTTCCGGATGGTAAAAGAAATCGAGATTCGGACTGACCAGAAAGTGTTCCATTCGGCCCCACATTTCATTTTGTGAAGAAATCGTTGCCGTGCTGTAACCGAGCTGCTTTAAACAGTCGTAAGAAAGCTGCTTGGGCCACGGATCATCCAATCCGTAATAGTGATGCGTCCGAGTTCGTAATGGATATAACGACGAGACAATGCAAGGGTCCGCGTAGTCCGAATGAGTCGACTGAGCGTAAGCGTTCTTCCAGACAAGCGACTTCTTCGCCAACTTGTTCAGGTGAGGCATGACTTCACGCCCCTGATGTTCGGCATACACAACATCGCTGCGTAACGATTCCACTTGAATCATGATGATCGAGGGCAGATCGCTCGCCTTGTATCCTTCACCCAACGCAGGCGACCATTTCGTGGATAGCGCTTGCAACTCTTGATCTGGATCGGCGAACACTTGATCGATTGGAGCCAGCCGCAGTGATTCGACGGCCGTACCGACAAGCGTTACAGTCGGATTAAGCCCGTGCTTGAGCGCGATCAGGTTTCGCTGAGCGTGGACGACGCTTGAATCGTGTTGCACGAGCGCCAGCGAGGCGAGGGTAAGGGTCGTCATCAGAAACCACAGCCGGTTCAACGGCAACGGACATTCCGCAACAGGATGAGCAACCTTGCTGAAAGGTTTCAACAGCAGCCACAGGCCTGCCGATCCAACCACCATCACAATCGCACCGTAAATCAAATGCGTCGGCTCAGCAGCCGTGACATACTTTACCAGCTCGCCCACATTCTGGATCGAGAAACGCAGGACTTCCCAGTTGGCAAATCTTGATGTCTTCAGGAACAGGCCCCAGCTTGTCGCATAAGCGCCGACAAACATGACAAACGCAGCGAAAAATCCGGTGAAACACAATACCGACTTAGCTGAAACGCCCTGTTTTTTAACCAACAGTAACTTCGCTGATGCCTTGTGAAGAAAAAGCCCAATCGTCAACCAGAACCATGCAATGAACATTGGAGCCAGCAACGCGACCCTCCAGCCATTGTGCATCAACGGCTGCTCCATCTGCGACAACGCAATCAGCTCGGCGACAACTCCGATCACCACGACCGCTAACACGACTCTGTTCGGAATGCTGTTCAGCAGATCTTTCCCAAGATCAACAAGCCCACCAGCTGAAGCGCTCTTGCTTTCTGAGAAGAGCCCTGCGGTTGGGAAGTCGGATAGCGTTTGCGAGTTGTTTTCAGCTTGCATGGGAATTCGGTTCAGTCAGTCGATTAATCACGTTGGCTCGATCGCGTTTCAGTTTTTCTTTCGGTAGTGCAACAAGGTACGGGTCGAACCATCAATTGAGTTCGAATCAATCAATTCAAATCGCTGCTCGAACACCTGACGGCACAACTCCAGATTCACGTGCTCGAACAAATCCACTCGAAAGTTCATCAACCGTTGGAACATGTTGTCATCAGTCGGCACGAACTCCAGAATCAGATCGCGTTCTGTCAGGTCGTGCATTTGATCTCGGATCGCTTCGAGCGACATGTTGGCCGATACCAACAGGTGGTGAATCAAAGCTAACGCCATCACGCAGTCCGGTTTGCTTCGACTCAGGAAGGAAGGCCGTTCCTCGTTGCGATATCCGATCGCGGGGCTCGGGTTTCCAAGATCGACAACCATTGGATTGATGGGAGCGGGATTTTCTCGGAGGCGTTGGTACAGAACTTCGATCGCGTCATGGTCCCCGTCCACCGCAGTCACACTGGATCCACATTCTGCTGCCAGAAAACTGTAGGTCCCGGTGTTGCAACCGATGTCAAGAACTTCCGCTGGCTTGGTTTCCAAAAGAATATCGCGAACCAGCGATTGTTTGTGATCGTCAGCGTTCTGATCGTAGTTGCAAATTTTTGTGTAGCCGGCCCAGACCCCGCTGGTTTGGTAGCCTTCGGCCAGCTTTTGTAACTTGCGACGCAGCCGGTTCAGGTTCGCAATCTGAGCCGAAGGATCGTCAACCTTTTTCTCAAGCAGCTCTCTTTGCGTACCCTCCTGCTTTTCAGCACGACGGTGGAGCCACAATGGCAACGTCAGATCAAGCAACAGGCCGGGGCGAAATCGCTCCAGCCAACCAAACGATGCGGCAACACTTTCGACGTCCCGCCCGTTCAGATTGGAAAGGAAGTACGACTGCAAATCCCAACCTCGCATCCGAACCAGTAGCAACGGATAGACGAACATCTGCAGAAACTGCCCCATCGCAAACCACACATCCAGTCGATTGGGTTTCTCGATCGAGGCAACATCGATCATGGTCGGCCGGCCATGAACAAATTGAATGTTGTAAGCGGATGCATCCTTGAGCGAACACCCAGACTGAAGCAACTCAATCTGCAGATCCAACGTATGAATACCCGCGTCGGCCAACATGCTGACCGTCCACTCGTAGGGATACGTGACCAGCTGAATGGGCTCATGCCGCAGAAACTGATGCGTGTCCGGCAGTTCCCGTCGCAACTCCGACAGAAGGTCGCCCGGCTGCACGAACTCGGTTCCCACAATCACGTTTCGATCCACCCATTCTTCAAGCTTCCCCTGGTCGGCCAATTCCGTCAGCACCGCGCAGCAGTCTTGATCAATCGAGCGGAAGACTTCTTCGTCTCGAAAGAACACAAACCCGGAAGGGTCGCGGAATGAACCGGCTACTCGTTGGATCGTCGTCATGGCTTGCCGTGAGGTGGGAAGGTCAGTTGCTGGACGTCATGCAGTCTCGGTCAGGAACCTAACTGCCCGGTTTGGCAGCTTGATCCGACTTACGGAACAAGTTTGAGATACCGCCGAGAATCGTAGTGCGAAAAAATGTTCCGACGCCCACGACAAACGCGATGATCAATTGCAGCACCACGGCGCCGGACATCGGATCGATGTAAAGAAATAAGTGACTAGAGTTCATTGCTTTGCCTGATTGGTTAAAACTGACTTGTCTCAATTGTTTATCTGAATGTTCCGAAGCGACTCGCTGGTCGGGCTGCTCGAATGCGTTTGCTGATGGTTGGCCAGATCGCTGCTGCTTGCGTTGTTAATTTCGTTAAGGGGTTGCGCCTCGTCAGTAACGCGAGTGAATTCATATCGCTTTACTGAAAACGAATCGTCGGGCAGCGTTGGCAACTGAGTTCCAAACAACTTGTTGAAAACCAGCCGGAACGTGTTGACTGGGGTCATGGACGAATAGAACCCGTGGTCCTGTTGACCGGGCATTGCAATCGCGTTGAGGATCGAGAAGGTTTCCCGGTGGCGCCATTGGCAGGTAGGTTCGCCCCCTTCGTACTGGAAGCCAAATCCTAGCCGCGGCCCATGATCCGCTTGCAGAATAATGATGGATTCACGTTCCGAAGACTGAATTCGGTCGATCACTTCGATCAGTCTGGAATTGATATGAGCCAGCTGTTCGCGGTACTGCTTACGGTAAACTTCCAGATCGTAGTCATAGCATGATGTAAAATTACGACAGTCCGACAACAGATAATGACCTCGGAATTCCACTTCATTTCCGTTTGCATCGAACAAAAACGGAGGATGAGGCGCGAGGACGTGGCAGAACACAAAGGCGGGGTCCTCACTGCTTGCTGCGAGTTGAGGAACCTGCTCGAACGCGAACATCACCCGATCACCATGACGGCGAGCGGCACTGCGGAACCAACCAGTCAGTTCCAGCAGTTTCGGCAATGGCGTTCCGTGATAAAGCACATCCTGGTAGTCGTTCAGGGCCTGGCCAAACGGTACATAATGATCAAAGTTATCGCATTCAGTCTCGGACTTTCCTGTCTCGATGGCATAGGTTCGATAACCTGAACTGCTCAGCGACTTCGTGACCAGGCTGTTTCGGATCAGATGTCGAAGCGGCATCCGCGTCTGATAGGCCGTGAGGTTGAAATCATGAAGATGGCTCATATTCAATGAAGACGCCAGAGAGTATTCCGTGTAGTTGTAGTTGGAACGGCTTTCGTCCCCCACATAGAACCCACGGCTCCTTAGCGACTGAATGAAATCACTATTGTCGAAGCCATAGATCTCCTTCAGCACGTCCTGTCGAGCGTACGCATCAACGATCAGGTAATAGATGTCCGGAGCCGCCTCAGTGCCTGCAACGAACTGTGTATCAGGAGCGATCGGGGAATCGCGATCAACCAGTTGATCTAATTCGTTCGTGCGGCTGGAATCTGCGATAAACGGCAAGGCAACGTTGACTACCTGCAAGCTAACCATGAAGGCCAGTGCAACAGTCATCGCCTTGGCGATTCGTTGAACCAATACTTTTTTTCTGACGACAACGAACAAACCTGCCAACACAACCGTATGGATCGCCAACCAGACATAAAAGAAGAACGACTTGTCAAAAGTGCGGTGCCCCATTGTGAAGATCGCGGCGACAGGACCGTGCAGGCCAATGAAGCTCACCACAATCAAGGTAGCGACAACGGAAAGCTCCCGACTGCGACAGAATAGAAAAACAAGCCCGTGAAGTACCCAAACGGTAGCCAGAACGGGAACAACCGTAGCGAGCAGCGTTTGAATTGGGGGAATATCAGATGCGCGTTGCTGCAAAACGCTGAGACAACACCACAACGCCAACAGGGAAGGCAGAACCGTCATCGCGATCGAGAGACGCGAAGGGTCGATTTGACAGTACGACTTTTCCGAATGCGAATCTTGCATGGAGGGAGCGGAGCAAGCGGGGAGCAGCTCTCAGGAAAAATGGGACGGTTTGGAAAACATACACCTCCGTAACGGTTCACCAGGAAAAATCGAAAATTCTGATTCGGGTTACGTTCGCTCCGTATCAGTCGTGGCGCTTCTTTGGATATTGAGACGTCGATCGAGCACCTGAGCGGAGCATTGCCATGCCGGAACTTCCGCCTCGGATTCGTGATAGTCAAGAAAGACAGACTGTTTGAAAGACAGACTGTTGTTGACAACGTTCCGGTTTGCAAAGTTACGGCAGTGTTTTCGAGACCTTGTTGGCGGCCTATGCGAGATCCGGGATAGTGCTTTGTTCCAACTGAAGATCAGGGTTGACCGACCGAATCATCATTCCGTGAGCCTCAAAAGCAAAAAATAAAACGAGACCCTCCGCAAGTAACAACCCTAAAAACGAGTTGGAACAAAGCACTAGCCTGAAACTTGGGGGTGGCGAATTAATGTCATTCGATTCCAGCCGTGTCAAAT
>CAYXWX010000149.1:0-7460 GCA_964468915.1 uncultured Pirellulaceae bacterium | reverse complement strand
GATTCTGGTAATATAGAGCCAGATCGTACAGACTAGTGGTCTGTCAAATTTGAATTGACCAGTTTGAGTCGTGCTTACGCGCCAGCAGATTTGGCGGAAAGCATTTTCAAGATCGGTCAATTCAGGTCTGCTGGACCACTAGGTAATCACCCCGCCATCACGAAGTGTTTCCGCGGGTCGCAAAAACAAAAAAATCAAAGAGTGAAGTCATCAGCAAGATTGAAAAAGTAATCGACATTCTGCTGGTCGAAGACAGCGAAACAGATGCCGAACTGACCCTCGAGGCGCTGAAGCAGGGCAAACTTCGAAACACAGTCAGTCATGTCAAAGACGGAGAAGAAGCGCTCAGGTATCTTCGCAAGGAAGATGAGTTCAAGGATGCACCTCGTCCTGACCTGATCCTGCTGGATCTGAACATGCCCAGAGTCGATGGCAGAGAAGTTTTACGGCAAGTTCGTCAGGATGAATCGCTACAGGTGATTCCAGTGGTTGTGCTAACGACGTCCAGCCACGACAAGGACATTCTGGAAACGTATGGATTGTTTGCCAACAGCTACATCGTGAAACCGGTTGACCTGAGCAGTTTTTTTGAGGTCATCAAGGAGATCAACAACTTCTGGGTCAAAGTTGTTGCACTTCCTCCCAAGTAGCCGTCGATTCCCAAGGGTACGGTCGACTTTGCAATCGAGGGATGCTTCCAATTGACTGATCGATCAAAAGAGCGAATCACAACTCTGGAACTTGAGCTGAAGCGTGCGCCCGAAACCTTGCAGGCAGCCTTTCAGGAGCTCGAGTCCACGATCGAGAGACTGGAGGCAAAGAACGAAGAATTGTCTCGCAAAAATCGTCAGCTTCGTTCAGATAGCACAGACTGTCAGACGAACAGCGAGAAGCTGACCGATGTAGCGGACGCTTCCGATGCTTGTGAACTGGAGAATTTACGTCGGAAGATTTCCTCGCTATCGGAAATCAGTCAGGAATTGCCGGATTTCGCCTACGCGGTTTCACACGATCTGCTGGCCCCTGTTCGGCATATCAGTCAATACACCGAAATTCTTGAGCTATCCGTCGAGAACAACCAGACCGACCGGATGAAGAAAGCTACCCGCGTATTAAAGACCAGCTCTCGACGGCTGCGTGAAACAATCGATGGCATACTCGCCTATTCACGCATTAACACGCTTGGTGAAGCTCTTGCCGAAATCGATTTACTGAAACCTGTTAATGCGGCGATACGTCAGCTGGGACCTTCGCTGGAGCAGAACAATACGACGGTTGAAATTGATCAGTCAATGCCGAAAGCATTGGGTGACGAAAGACAACTGGAGCTTCTTTTTTATCACCTGATCGAGAATGCGATCAAGTTTCGCAGTGAAGCAGATCTTTCGATTAAAATTACTGCCAAAATCGCCGAAAACCGAATCAAAGTCTCCATTGCCGACAATGGAATCGGTATCGCTGAACGGAGTTTCGATGACGTGTTCACGATCTTTAAACGATTAGGGATCAAAGAAGATGCTCCGGGTGCGGGAGTAGGACTTGCGATCTGTCGGCGAATAGCTTTGCGGCATCAAGGTGAAATCTGGTTGCACCAGGTTCCAACAGGAACTTGCGTTTGCATATCGTTTCAAGCCGCTTGAAATGGTCTGAGACGAAGGCTCCCTCGCTGAACAGAATTTTGCATAGATTGCTGCACGTCATTATCACAGCGATCTCAACCCGATACGTTAGTGAGGGACCGATCCTTGGCTGACGCAACGGGTTATGATGACGCGTGCAAAATCCTGTGAAGTACCGGGTTTTGATGTTGTGGGATAGGTTCCTGACCTCTTGGAACCTCAGTTTCAGACGAGTATGTCAAACCAAACTCAAACGAAACATGTTCTTGATTTTCTGTGCATCGTTTGCAGAAACCCCGGCTCGCTCCGCATGAGTTTCCCATGCTGAAACCACGGCGACGATTTCCTTCACGATATTGGTCGCCTTCTTTTTCTTGATTCCTCCAGCGTTTGCCAGCGCCACCAAATCTGAAAGTTCGAACTCGCCTCGCTTTCCGTTGATGCTCATTTGATGCCTGTCTGTCCATGCACCTGACGGGTTGTATGAATACGCAACGTCAAACGCCGGAGACAAACTCCATTGCCCCTCGCGGTCCATCAGGAATGCGATGTTCTTGACATGGTCATCCTGATTTCGGGCAATCACATTGAACACGGCTCGCCGGAATTGTTGCTCGACCTGATTCATTGAGAGCCCAAGCCTGAGCATCGTCTGGATGGCCTGCTCATACGAGTAAATCCCGGGCTGATTAAAATCAAAATGCATCATCGCACCAAGCGACTGCATGTGAACTTTGCGATTCCCTGTCTCTTTTGCACTGCCTGCAGACTGCTTTCGATCAAAACGTTCCGTCATGAAGTGCGCGAGTCCGCCCTCATGATGGATGCGGCACCTGGTCATTTCTATTCCGGCTTCTACGGCCATCATGTGGTACGCATATTCAATCAGTCCATAGCCCTGAGGGTCAGCCAGTTCTTTGTCTTTGTTGTGGGTGATCCCATCGAATTTCATCAACCACTGGGTAAAACCGTCGTCCGGTTCGACCTGTCCTGATCGAAACTCACCCGTTGTTTCATTCCACGCAAGAATCGCCTTCGCACGGGCTCCACCCGCCGATGTCCCGACTCGAAGAATGTCGTGGATAGCGCCTGCATCATTGTCGCCTGAAAGTTCCCCGACCAGTGTTTGGCGAGCATTTAAAACCTTGTTTGCCAGTCTGACAAGTTCGGCCACCTCCAGCCGCTGAGTCGAAGTCGTTGCTCCCGCCATCATTGGATGAAACTCAATCGCCCCCATTCCTCGCGTGCCGATGTAACAAAGCCGCTCCACAGGATTCATGGAGTCTGGCGGCCTGCCTTGAGTCGCTAGCCACGCGTCGATCACCGCGTTGCCGAACTTGTCCGGAAGCGAATCTGATAGAAGTCCCGGCAATCCTTTAAACGTTTCTCTGGAAAGCGACGGGAACTCAAACACGCCATCGGAGAGAGGCATCATCAACGGTGCGACTTGAATTTCGCTGGTGACAAATTCGGGTTGATATTGAAAAACCCCAATGGACCTGGTTTCGTCCCAAGTCACCGCCGCAATGTCTTTGCCCCAGAGAACCACTCTTGCGGTCGTCATTTCTCGTCACCCCACTCCCACTTCCCCGTACCCTTTCGTGGGTTTCTAGGCGACGACGCGTTTTTACGTTCTGCCTTTCCCTTCACCCTTTCGATCGGCCGAATCGTGGAATCAGGGAGCACCGCGATCAACTGGTCCGCAAGGTTCAGAGCCAGCATGACTCGAATGAACGTATCCAGCGAAACACCGGCACCGTTCTCCATGCGGCTGATGGTGCGTCTTGAAACGCCGGCAGACCTCGCCAATTTCTCCTGGCTGATATTTTTGAGCAGCCGAATCCCTTCGAGCTTTCTGCATAAATCCCGCTCGATGGCTTCGCTACTTAGCAATTCATTATTTTGAGACATCGGTTGATCAAAAAAGGCATTTCTTTCTGGTTTAGAGAAGTATACGACCCAAACCCATAATTGTCAAAGTTTGATCAACATGTGGCTCAAACTATCTCAAAAAAACAGTTTTTGATACATATATTGACCACAAAAAATATCCATTAAGACTCCATTCTCTCAAACCGCATCAAGTCAGCAGACAGTGTTACTTTCTTGGCATCGACTGCTGCAATGCGGCTTTGCTCGGACCGACGCACCGCTCGATACGTCATCGCCAGCGCATCTGAGATTTCATCCGGACCGACGTCAACCTGGGCCCGCCACTGCTTTTGCTCCACGCACGCCAGACCGACGTCACTCATCTGCTCAACAATCGCGTCGACTCGATTGCGCCGAACACCCTCTTTTTGAACTTGCTCCCGAAGCTCAATCAGATCGTCTTCCCCGGGCACAGCGACGATACAGAAACCGGCAGCACTGAGCACACGACTGATCTCGGCGACGGGCCTTCGTCCAAACAACGACATCACACAGTCCACACTCGAATCGGGCACCGGCAAACCACGATCAGCATTCGCAAGAACCCAGGTCGCTTCAGGCCAACGCCTCGCCGCGAGTTTGATCGCCGGCCTCGACAGATCAATACCACAAAAGGTTGTTGCCCAGTTCGAAAAGAGAGCAGGGCCGAACGAGCCATCACCACAACCGAGATCCAGCACGCGCAACTGCGGAATCGATTCAGGGATCCACAACTTCAGAGCCGAAATCAATCCAGCCGCATGACCTCGCTCCAGCCAGCGATGCCTTGCCGCGACGGCATTGCGATTGTCACCTGGGTTCAGAGACTTTTTGTCTTGAGGTTGAGTGATGTTCCAATAACCTTCTTTGGCTCGGTCAAAATGATGGCCAGCTTCACAACGTAGACCATCTTCACATGGGGCCAGGACGTGGCTGCAGTTTCGAACGGTACAACGTAACTCAAACATGACCGAAATATATATGACCGTTCAGGAATCGAAAAAGGTAGAGAGTATTAAAGGGAACCGATTCAGTATCAAGGCTAAGAGCCTATCCCAGAACTTCGTAACCCGAAGTGTGATAGGATTTTGCACGCGTCATCATAACCCGTTGCGTCAGCGAGGGATCGGTCCCTCACTAACTTTTCGGGTTGTGATCGATGTGAAAAGGACTTACAGCAATCCATGCAAAATCCTAGAGGGGATTTCAAAACCCATTTTCACAACCCGAAGCGTCAGCGAGGGACTGCAAATTCAACGCCTCGGTCCCTCGCTGACGCTTCGGGTTGCGGTTTTGAAAGGCCCTCTAGTGAGCGAGGGAATTCCCCTTACTTTCCCTCACGAATGTTTCGGGTTGCGATATCCCGATCGGGTATTGGAATAGGTTCTGATTCACAGATCGAACTCAAGACGAATCTAATCGCTCCAGATGTCGCTTCATATCGCCGGGCCACTGAGTTTGAAAATGCATCAGTTTGCGCGATGTCGGATGCTCAAAACGCAGGTCGGCAGCATGCAATGCCAACCGATGGATCCGACTTCGATCCGCGACCTCCGGCTTTCCAAACGGACCACGATACTTGATGTCTCCGCAAATCGGATGGCCAAGCTCAGCAAGGTGAATGCGAATCTGGTTTGTTCGGCCTGTTTCCAGGCGACATTCCAATTCACTGAAGCCGCTGATTCTTCGCAGGGTCTGGAAATGCGTGACCGCTCGTTCGCTCTTCGTTCCTTCCGGCGTTGCGCTCGTCCGGCTTCCACGCAAACCGTCACCACGGTCACGGACAAATTGCGAGGTCACTGTCTGATCCTTGATTGAACCCGGGATCAGGGCAAAGTACTTCCGAACCGCCGAGTGTTGAGCGAACTGCTGAATCATTCTGGTTTTGGATTCATGGTTGCGAGCAAATGCCAGTAACCCGCTCGTATCACGATCAATTCGGTGCACCGGGAATAACTGCGGCAATTTCCGATGATTGTTCGCGGAACGCTTTTTTGCGGCGGCGTGCTTACCAATCAACCGTGGGACACACTCGTCAAGTGTTGGCTGTCGGTTCTTTCGATCCCATGACCAACCCAGGTCTGACTTTCGCCGTAACGTCACCATCCCGCTGGGCTTTTCAACAACGACCAAATCAGCGTCGACGTAACGAATGTTGACATCCTTGTCCGTTGGAGGCGGCGGCAGCGGGTGGTCCCAAATGAAGATCACTTCGCCCCTGGATAATTGCCGCCCCTCGTCAACACATAGCACGCCACCGATCGAGACACGTCTGGAACGCAGCATTTTTTTAACCGAAGACCAGGAAGGCTCCCCCGAAAGATGTTCTCGCAATGCTGCCAGCACCATCTGCCGGTCTTCGGAAATCTTGAAAGAATGGGCAGGCCGCATGGGTCAATCAGAAACGAATTCGAGGCAACGGATTTCCCATCACCGTTCCATAACAAGCACGATGCGCCGAATAAATCGCTGAAGCAAAATCCGGAATCGAATGCCGACACCGCGTGGCACATTGCAGTGTCGCTCGAACAAGATTTCCGCCTGCAGGTACTATTTCTGGACAATCGAAACAGTGAAGTCAAAGCAAAATGCGACTTCAGAGAATAGAGTCCAAGCCAACACTTTAAGATGGCGAGATAAAAATAGTTTGCTCTATAAAAAAGCACTTTCAGTCGGGCTGACTGGATTTGAACCAGCGACCTCTACACCCCCAGTGTAGCGCGCTACCAGACTACGCTACAGCCCGCAATCATTAACCGTCAGTTTATGTCATCAGTGTTCCATTTTCAACGGTGCTTTTCCGCCTGAGCACTCGACGGTATTCTCGGAACATAGCCTTAGTGCCGCTCTCCATTTTAATGTCTCATTCATCGCTGACTTCCATGACCACGGCCACGCATTTCGCCGACCGACTTTCAGCGGCCATCCAAGCCACGAAAACTCCGTTGGTCGTAGGACTTGATCCTCGGTTTGATCAACTGCCGACTGCTCTGGCCGTCAGCGTCTCGTCCATTGAAACGACACCGGAAGATCGAGCGCGGATTACGGTGGAGTTCTGCAAAGGTGTGATTGATGTTGTCGGACCGCTGGTCCCCGCAGTGAAGCCTCAGTCTGCTTTCTTTGAACAACTGGGACCGTTGGGTATGGTGGCGATGGCAGAAGTCGTTGACCACGCGATCGATGCAGGACTGATCGTGATCATGGATGCGAAACGAGGCGACATTGGTTCTACGGCGGCAGCGTACGCCGATGCTTTTCTCGGTCGCAAGCCTTCGAGCCCGTGGGGATGCGACGCATTGACCATCAATCCCTACCTTGGCGATGACAGTCTGACTCCGTTTACCGATCTGGCGACAGAGCGAAACGCAGGCTTGTTTGTGTTGGTGAAAACGTCCAACCCGGGCGGGAAGACATTTCAGGAACAGCAGATTGATGGGAAGCCTCTGTATTCTCTGGTTGCGGACCACGTGCAGTCGCTGGCGAAAGCCGATCAAGGGCAGTGTGGTTACGGCAGCGTGGGAGCCGTCATCGGCGCCACTCATCCTCAACAGCTGACTGAACTTCGTGCCTCGATGCCCAACACACTGTTCCTTGTGCCCGGATTGGGCGCCCAAGGTGGCACGGCCGCTGATGTTGCGGGAGCGTTTGATGAAAATGGATTAGGTGCGGTCATTAATAGCTCGCGAGCGATCATTTTTGCTTACGAGCGTGAGCAGTTCGCAGGAGCCAGTTCATGGCAAGCGGCGGTTGAACAGGCGACCCTGCAGACGAAGCAACAGATCACGGAACACACGACCGCCGGCAATCTTTGATCGATTGATTTAGACGATCGAGCGAAAAATTCATCGCTCGCAATACGCGCTTGCAATCTGATTATTTCGCGGCATCGGCAATCTTCTGGCGGGCTGCGGAAAGTTGTTGGGGCGTCAT
>CAYXWX010000148.1:0-7590 GCA_964468915.1 uncultured Pirellulaceae bacterium | reverse complement strand
AAACGAGACCCTCCGCAAGTAACAACCCTAAAAACGAGTTGGAACAAAGCACTCGATCGGTTTGACGCAATGCCTGATTGGGAACATGCAATGCAATCTAAATCCGCGAAACGCTTTTTCTTTGATCGTTGAACGCCTTGTCTGACACGCAACAAATGGTTTTCCAGCGTTATCTTTGCGGCGCGATTGGACTGTTGCTGCTGGTTTCAGGCGTTGTTTTGTTGTCCAGCGGGGCATCCTCCAACCCGGTGATCGCGTCCGCCGCCATCAGGGCCGGCTCGCTGCTGATGGTTACCTGGCTCGCGTGGCCGAAACTGTTTGAATGGCGGCAGCATATTCCACGAGTCGCCCTCGTTGCGTTGGCTCTGCTTGGCCTGATTCTCGTGGCCCGTCCCAGTTGGGGAAAGATTGCGGGTATGGTAACTGTGGTTGCGATTGCTGGCAGTCTGGTCAGTCGATGGTTGGCCTCGATCCGGTCCAACGGCTAGCGCATGTTGCACTTAACGGTAGCGTCTGCGGCGTTGAAAAACCGAGCGAAAAGTATCGAACAGCCGCTGGACTTAAACGAAACGCGCTCTAGGATGTGCAGCCCGGTGTCAATCGCTGCGGCAAGCAGAACAACTGTCGGATAGATGCAAAAGTGGCAGGCGGCCGGGATGCATTGCAGTACCGCGTTTCACTGCAAAAAATTTGAGTCGTTTTGTTGCGTTGGCGTATAATTTTCTTCCACCGCCAGCCTCCATTCAGGAGTTCGAATCTTGTTTGAGAAAAAGAAGAAAGAAGTCGAAGATCAATCGATTCCACCTCGTTTGGAATTGTCTGAGTATTTCGGTCTGGTTTTCTCCTTTTTATGGTTTCATCGCGGTATCGTAATCGCTGGTTTGGTGTTGCTTGGGCTCTACTGTGTCCTGACGATGGCGAAGAATCAGGTTGCAGAAAACAAAAGACGGGACCGTGAGGCACCCGCGTTTGTCTACATGCCGCCGACCGTGGATAACGACGTTCAGATCAATGACGAATTCCAGAATATTGGTAACCAGGGCGTATCGCCACTGCCTACCGATCCAATGCCTTTGGTAAAACGGCCTGTGAGCAAGGCCACCCGCCGAACTGAAGACCCTTCAACGGTACGATTTCGTAAGTTCGTTGCGACAGCCAGTGCCGATTCGTTGTTGCGGAAGTCAAAAGTCTTGTTGGAGGAAGTGACTCGCCTGACGCCTCCGGAAGCCGTGATGAACCTTACCAGGCGACAGCAGATCAGCAAACGGTTGCGGGAGATGGAGCTGAATCCCGACCAACTGGTGACTCTCGCGATTGCCGATCTTGAATCGCTCAGCCAGCTTGATGCCATCAACGTGCAGCATCGCATGGAGATTCCGGATCTCAGGCAACGACTGTTTGAGCTTGCGGAAAGCCTGTTGAATCATCCTTCGGTTGCCGTGTCAGCCAAGGCTCACCTCGCCTTCGTTGCGGCTCGCGGGGTTGACCTGTTGATTGAACCGACTCGCGAAGAGCTTGATCTGCTGACGACTGCATATCAAAGACATATCGACCAGGTTATGCTCGGCACTCTCGAACCGATCGTTGCTGCCGATTTACTTCAAGCGATTGCTTCACAGCATCTGTTGGACGAAGCGGTTGCGATGCGTCGTGATTTGGCCAATCGAGTGTTGAGCCGCAGTTCGCTGGGTAGCGGTAAGCTGGACGTAGCCGTGGAAGAGAGGTTGGTTTTTGGAGACTTGAGGCTGCAGTCTTTGCTTGGTCGAATGGATATTGGAGATCAGTTGGCGATCGACGAAATCGACCTTCTTTTTCAGCGGCTTGAACAATTCCCCGAGGCGCGGAAGTCAGTTTTTCAGATCGCTGTTGCCGTAGTTGGCAAACATCTCGTAAACGAGCAGTTCGACCATGCATCACGGCTGGTAGGTTGGTTGGAACGAGTTCACCCGAATATCCCAGACCCGGATACTCAGCGCTGGGTTGGCGAGAGCCTGGCTCAGTACTCAGAGAAAATCCGACTTTCGCAAAGTCAAATCGCCCGGTAATGCGATGCTCGCGGTTCTGGTGAAGCAGCAATGATTCGGCAACGTCACAAACAGTTCGTGCGTGTTCCGAAACATTGCTTCCCTCTGATGGCGACAAATCGTCTTGTCTTGTAGGCTTTAAATCACTTCTGCTTCCGGATCCAAACCAACCCATCATCTGCATGAGCGTGTCCGAAATCGATCAACTGCGGCAGACGATTCGTCTTCACGATCGAAAATACTACGTCGAAGCTGAACCTGAGATCAGCGACCGAGAGTACGATCGGTTGATGAACCGGCTGAAAGATCTGGAAGCTGCCAACCCGCACCTGATCACGCCCGACAGCCCGACTCAGCGTATCAGTGACCAGCCTGTGCCGCATCTGGATCATCACGATCATTCGGTGCCAATGTTGTCGATTGATAATGCGTTTTCGATCGAAGAATTGATCAGCTTTGGTTCCAGGATCGAAGCCGAGTTTCAGCAGTTGGTGGAGTGGGTTGTCGAGCTGAAAATTGATGGCGTTGCAGCCACGTTGATTTACGAAGACGGTTTGCTGACACGGGCATTGACTCGAGGCAACGGGAAAACGGGCGATGATATCACTCATAACGTCCGCACAATCAACGACGTGCCATTGCGTTTGACCACCGATTCGCCGCCTCGGCTGCTGGAAGTTCGGGGCGAGGTTTACATGACCAACGACGAGCTTGTGCGGCTGAACGAGCGACAGGTTGCTGCAGGTGAGGCCGAGTACAAGAACACACGGAATGTTGCAGCCGGAGCCATTCGTCTGCTCGATCCAAAAATATGTGCCTCACGCAACTTGAAAATGTTCTGCCATGGCACCGGACTTTGCGAGGGCCTGCAAAGCAGCGATCACATGGCTTTTCTGCATGAAATTGGCAGCTACGGTCTGCCGGCGACGCCGCGAGTCGAAAAATTTTCAAGCATCAAAGCGGCTGCCTCCCATTGCGAAACGGTGGTCGAGACCCTTCACGAGCTGGATTTTGAAGTCGATGGTCTGGTTGTGAAGCTCAACCGTTTTGATCAACGGGACGAGCTGGGGGCTCGATCCAAAAGTCCTCGATGGGTGATTGCTTACAAATGGGAGCGGTACGAAGCCGTCACTCAGCTTAATTCGATTTCGGTTCAGATTGGAAAGACGGGCGCGGTTACGCCTGTCGCGAATCTGGAGCCGGTCGAACTTGCGGGGACCACCGTTTCACGAGCCAGCTTGCACAATGCGGAAGAAATTGAACGCAAGGATATTCGAGTCGGTGATACGGTGATTGTTGAGAAAGCCGGTAAGATTATCCCGCACATCGTTCGCGTGGAAAAACATCTTCGGCAGAAAAACGTGCCGGTTTTTCAATTTCCCACGATATGCCCGGAATGCGAAACCTTGCTGGTCAAGGACGAAGGCGGCGTCTATATCCGCTGCCCGAATTTTGAATGCCCGGCTCAACTGAAAGAACGCATTCGTTATTTTGCAACTCGTGATGCAATGGATATCGAAGGGCTGGGCGATAAACTGGTTGACCAGCTGGTTTCAAATCGACTCGTCACGACCTACGGGGATCTCTATCGATTGACGTTTGAGAAAGTTTCTCAGCTGGATCGAATGGGCAAGGTTTCGACAGAGAAACTTCTTGCTGCCATCGAACAAAGCAAATCTTGCGGCCTCGCCAGACTCTTGAACGCGCTTTCGATTCGGCACGTGGGGATCACTGTTGCTCGCGTGCTGGCCAACCAATTCAAAACGATGGACGCGTTGCGAGCCGCCAGCCTTGAGAGTCTTTCAGAAACCGATGAAGTTGGGGAAATCATCGCGGCAAGTGTGCACGAATTTTTGCGTTCTCGATCCGGAGCACAGATCGTTGATGATTTGTTGATGCTGGGCATGAACATGGAGGCCGACCGCGACGCGGCGACACCCGTCAGCAATCGTTTGGAAGGAAAAACGCTGGTTGTGACGGGAAAACTGGTCGAGTTCACTCGTGATGAGATGAAAGCACTGATCGTGCAACACGGTGGCAAGGCAAGTTCCAGCGTTTCCAGCAAGACAGACTACCTGATCGCGGGTGAGAAGGCTGGCAGCAAGCTGACCAAGGCCCAGTCGCTTGGCGTCAACGTGCTGACCGAGGCGGAATTCCAGCAACTGATCGACGGAGACGCACAATGAGTGTTGCCGTAGTGTTCAATAGTCAGAAACAGGCCGCTCAGGTACTGCCGTGGGCGGCTCGATTTGCTGAGGCCCAATCCACGGACCTCGTTGCGATCATCGTCAAACGTTCCAAAGGTTCGGGCAAATGGACGGACGTCGATTTGGAAACGTCCGATGGTGCAACCGAGAAGGCGATCGTCGCTCAGTTGGAAACGCTGAATCTTTCTCTCTTCAAGCCGGAATTGGACGAGTCATCCACGGAAGAAAAAACACGGCGTGAACGCCCCAGTCTTGAATCCGCATCCGGTGAAGCGGCCGATGTTCAGAACGAAAAGAAAATCCCATTCATCGTTCGACAGTTTGAGGCAGCTGACACCGTGACGGCGTTGGCGGAAGCAATCGCAACGATGAAGATCGAACTGCTGGTCATACCCAAGTCGATTGACTCCAGTCAGGATGTTAGTTCCGCAGATTGGCACGACAAGCTTTATCGGATCGCTCCGTGCCGCACCATGTTCCTTCATGATGATCAGGTGCGACCTGCAGCCAGGCTGAACGTGCTGGCCATCGTGACCGATGATCAGGACGATCGAGCGGCATTGTTAACCGGTCAACGGCTGGCTCAGGCGACTCAAGGCCAGCTGACGGCGATGTTGTTCGAGCCCGCGTTGGATCAATGGGCGACGGAGGTAGGTGACCGACGACTCGAACGCATCGTGCAAGGCGAGCTGGGGCGGCATTGCAAAGACGTTCGGCAGAAAACAATTTTGTCGAACAGTGTCGTTGATGGTGTTCGCGAATTGCCGGCCAGTGATTACGACGTGATCGTTTTCGGTTCGCGCCAACGACGTGAGATCGATCGAGTTATGAATGCGGTTCCGGGGATCAAGGAAGGAGACGCTCCTGCAATTGCGGCGGTGCGGACGGCGATCCCACTGACGAATCGAGTCGTCGGGCGATTGCAGAATCTGGTGCAGCGGTCTGTTCCTCAATTGAATCGCGAACAGCGAATTGAACTGTTTGAAAACGTCCGTGCCAGTTCGCAATGGAATTTTGATTTCGTCACCATGACCTGTCTTTCAACTTTGATTGCGGCGTTAGGACTGATCGACGATTCGGTGCCGGTTGTGATTGGAGCCATGCTGGTTGCTCCTCTGATGACGCCTATTGTGGCCATCGGTCTTGGTTTGGCTCAGGAGAATCGGCAGCTGATCCGATCGTCGGTGAAAACAGTATCGATGGGATTCGCAACGGCGTTCTGCATCGGTTTGCTCACCGGTTTGGTTGCGTTTCTGTTTGATTCAGATGCCGTGGCGACCAATGAAATGGCAAGTCGTAACATGCCCGGGTTTGTGGATTTGATGGTTGCGCTAGTCAGCGGAATCGCGGCAGCCTACGCAATGGGGCGACCGAATCTGATGTCGGCCATCCCCGGCGTAGCCATCGCCGCCGCGCTGGTGCCGCCGCTGGCGACAGGGGGGCTTGCGTTAGCGTTGGGCGATTTTGCTTTGGCGGGCGGTGCGACGTTGTTGTTTTTAACCAACATGGTCGCCATTGTGCTCGCCGGCGCAATCGTCTTCTGGTCAGTCGGCGTTCGTTCTGTCGTTACCGACGAAAAGATGGACCACTGGCCTCGATGGATGATGCTGGGGTTGATCACGGTCACCCTTCTGCTAACCGCATTATTCGAGGCCTGGCATCTGCTGGGTTGGTCGCAATAAGCGATGAAGCCCGTTGGAAAATCGAATGACGCTGGCTAACTTGGCAAGTGCAGGCTGTCGCAGAGAAAACGCACAAAGGGCATCGCGGTTTTCATCTGAGCGATCAGTTTCTTGATCAGGTCGCGATCCATGATGTCGGACGTATTCAGGTGAACCAGGACCATGTGATCTTTGCGTTTCAAGTCTTCGATCAGCGGGTGATCAGGGTCGTAGCCTCGTGGGTGGCGTTTGAGACTGGTGCCACCGCGAGTGAACGTTTCGCGAAATTTCTTCTTGTTAACGATTCGTTTCCATCGACTCGGGTCGTCGTCGATCAACGTCCGAATCTGATTCAGCCGATCGTTTTCCGGACGCCAGATTCCAGCTCCCAGAAAAATCTCATCTGGATCGATGTGGAAATAGAAACCCGGCGCGTGAGCATCTTTGCCGGTTTCGTGGCGAAAGTGCATGCCCAAATTCGTTTTGTATGGCGTCTTGTTTTTTGAAAAACGAATGTCGCGATAGATTCGCATCATCGAACCGCCCGATTTTTTCGCGACTGCGGTGAAAAACGGAGAGACCTTCCTTAGCGGCTTTTCCATGTCTCGAATCAATGCGAGCCCCGGTTCACGAACGTATGCTTCATAATCGTCTTTGTGATCATTGAACCAATCGCGATTGTTGTTTTTCTTCAGCTGCTTGAGAAACGTGATTGTTTTTGGAGTGAATCCGTCGAAGGTGGATAATGCCATGTCGTTATTTCCGATGTCGTAAAAAACAGCCAGTCAAATTTTGGTCGCGAAATCTTGTTGGATCAGGTGGTGAGGCAGCGCCGAAGCTGAATGGTTTTATCGACTCGGACGGAGCTTCCCCTGGGATGGTGAAAAGATTTGCTTAACGCTCTATTCGCAACCCGAAACGTGAGTGAGGGACCGCATTGTTCGAGCCTTTATTCCCTCGCTGACGCAGCGGGTTATGATTTTCACCATCCGAGCCTCGCCCTCTCGGCGCTGTTAGCTCCAGCTTCCGCGTAAAAACGAAAAAAGCCAACGGTCGGGAAACCGTCGGCTTGGGTGAGCGAATCACAATCGTGCGACTTACGCTGTCTCAACAGCAAGCTACTTGGAAAGTCCAAGCGTTTCGATCAGCTCTTCGGCACCAGGCGTCATGCGGCGGATCTTGGCTGCCAGCACCTGCTTTTCGGATGCCGACGCGGATGCCGCACGCTTCTTGATTTGTTCCATTTTCTTTTTACGGGTTCTTCTTCGAGCGAGCTCGCGGTGGCGTTCGTTACGCATTTCGTTTGATATCCTGTCTGACGGGAACTGATTTCCTGGCCGGAGAGTGATGCCTCTGGCTTCGGCGATGTTTTTCGAGCCTCAAAGGGTAATGAAAAATGACAACAAAAGCAACGGAAAACAAAGTTTTCTGATCGCAGTTCACGTTTGCGTTCCTTGGCTTATCGGCCAGCAGGCAGTTCTTTACGTTTTCGTCCGAAGTTCAGACGGAAGAAGAATCACGTTTCAGGCTAAACGCGGTACCTCGTGCTTTGTCAAATAAAGATTTTGGGGTTGGCCCTTTAGATTAGCTTGCCCAAATCGAATCAATATGAAGTGCCAACCCCAAGTTTTAAGTTAGACAAAGCACTCGTGCTTTGTTCCAACTGAAGATTAGGGTTGACCGACCGAATCATCATTC
>CAYXWX010000147.1:3627-7623 GCA_964468915.1 uncultured Pirellulaceae bacterium | reverse complement strand
ACGCTAATCAATTACTCGAAAACCTGTTGGAATCTGCAAAGACCATCGCGGAAGAGGGGAAAACGTATGCCTCCGAAGGCTTTCAGATCGCGAGTGAGCAGTTGGGCGACTTGAAGGAACGAGTCGAACTGCAGATTCCGGAAGCAGGGCCGGAACGCGACGCAATGTTGAAGAACCTTGGCGTTGGAGCTGCCGCCGGTGGGCTGCTGGCGTTGTTGGTTGGAACACAAAGTGGTCGCAAAATTCTCTCGCCGGCTGTAAAGATTGGATCGCTGGGAGCCCTCGGAGCACTTGGGTACAAGGTCTACACCGAATGGCAAAATCGAAATGAACAAACTGAGTCAGGTTCGCCAATTGCCAACCTTGAGGGGCCAGCCGTCAACAATCGCAGCGTTGCGATCCTTCAAGCGATGATCATGGCAGCCCAGGCGGACGGTGTGATTGACGACGAGGAGAAGAAAAAAATTGCCGAGCAAATTGATGCAGCGGGATTTTCGCAAGATGTTCGTGAGCTGTTGATCCCCGAGCTTGAAAAGCCAGTTGACCTGCAAAAACTGGCCGAAGCAGCCGATAGCTCCAACGCAGCGGTGGAAATGTATCTTGCTTCATTGACGGTTGTCGATATTCAGAATGCCGACGAGCGTTCTTACCTCGATCGGCTGAGTGCAGCTCTGGGAATTGATCCCACTCTGCAGCGTGAGCTGGAATTGGCTGTTTTGAGTGGCTAGGTGCTTTCCGGCCGGGTGGAACACAAAACAAGAAGCGGTAGTTTTAAGCTTGCAGTATCCGGAAGGGATTTCCAACATTAGCCAGTCATAAGCAAAGCGTTGTTGGCGGGACGCGTTCAAAATAATTTTCTTCTCACACGAGAGAGGTAAACGTTTTACGCCGACCCCATCCGGGGTGGCTTAGATTGCTGCTGGTTAGCCTCGGGGCTGCCGCCCCGAGCTACCGACGCGAGCCCCATCCGGGGCTGCTACTCCGAGCTACTGACGGAGGCCCATCCGGGGCTACCGACGCGAGGCCCATCCGTGGCTGCTACTCCGATCTACTGACGCAAGCCCCATCCGGGGCTGCTACTCTGATCTACTGACGGAGGCCCATCCGGGGCTGGCTGTCTACGATCGCCAGAAGTTAAACCGCCCCGGATGGGGCCGACGCAGGTAGCTCAGGGCGTAAGCCCTGAGAACAGGTAAAACGTGACAGTGGATCCCGGATAAAGGTTGGTATTTTTTTAGCCGTGGCCTCGCACATTTCGGGCAGCGCCGTTCGTAGTAGCGGCTTTAGTCGCTTGTTTGTGGTCATTTCAAAAGCCTGAAGGCTATATTACGAACCAAGTCTCTAAAAATCTCAACCCATTCGGGGCTGGCTGTCTACGATCGACAGAAGTAAAACCGCCCCGGATGCGGCCGACGCAGGTAGCTCAGGGCGTAAGCCCTGAGAACAGGTAAAACGTGACATATCATCCACGTGACAGATCACCCCGGATGAGGTCGACGCAATGCCGGACTTGGAAAACGCAATGTTCGATTGTCGGTAAACCGTTTTGATTGCTTCGGGATCGAGAAATGATTGCTTCGGGATCGTCAAATGCCCGACCTTTCGCTGTCTAGTTCAGTTCGATTTTTAGTTTTATCGGAATATGATGGAACTGACCGCGTTATCCAATCGTCAACAGGTTTGCACACTGAAGAAACAAGTGTTGGATTCCAGCTGAGCTGATCGGCTTGGTATACCACTCGACATGCATACACGAATCTTATCCAGCCGGTGAACGCACCTATGATCCGATTGAAACTTGTAACCGTTGCGTTGTTTGGTTTGCTCGCGACTTTATCGGCTTTGGGTACGCCAAAATGCAGTGCGCAGTCGCCCGAGATTCCTGAAAAACTGGAACCATGGAAAGCGTGGGCGTTGTGGGGTACGGAGGAATTGAAAAGTCCGGCGGTGTACAACAACCGCACTGATCGAATACCGTTCTGGCCATCTGAACTGTCGCTGTCTGCCGACGCGGATTCGGCCCAGTGGAAAGTATCTTTGCAATCGTTTAGCGAAGCCTGGATTCCCGTTCCGGGCGATGCCGAAACGTGGCCGCGTGACGTGAAGCTCAACGGTGCGGCGGTTGTGGTGGTCGAGCGTGATGGTCGGCCGGTTGTGAAAGTTGACGAGGGGCAGCACGAACTATCGGGTGAGTTCGCGTGGGAAACCATGCCGCAATCGATCTCCATTCCGTCAGAAGTTGGATTGCTGAAACTGCAGGTCGATGGGAAGCCAATCAAGTTTCCAAAGTGGGATGCCAAGGGCAAGGTCTGGCTCAAGCGACGTTCTGAGCCTCAGGAAAAGAATCTTCTGGCGGTTCAGGTTTACCGCGTGATCGAAGATGGAATTCCGATGTGGTTGCGGACGGATGTCGAGTTGAAGGTTTCCGGCAAGAGTCGCGAGGAAGACCTCGGTTGGGTGTTGCCGGCAGGCTGGCAGTTGGCGACGGTGGAGAGTCAGTTGCCCGTTGCCGTTGACTCGCAGGGCAAAGCAAAAGCTCAGGTCCGCGCGGGAAAATGGACCGTGACACTGCACGCGTTTCGTACTGATGACGCTCGTGAATTGAGTTACTCGGCCGATGCGACTCCGATTGTCGATAAGGAACTGGTCGGTTTTAAATCCAAGTCGGATTTTCGAGTCGCCGAGCTGACGAATGTGCGACCGATCGATGTGAGCCAGACGACGTGGCCAACAAAATGGAAGTCGCTGCCTGTTTTCCAATGGGATACCAGTCAATCGTTTGGTCTGGATGAAAAATTGCGAGGGATGGGAGAACGTCGAACGGACGATTTGAATATCGAGCGGACGATTTGGTTGGATGAAGACGGGACCGCGGCTACATTTCGCGACCAGTTGAAGGGAACTGGGCAACTTCAGTGGCGCTTTGATATCGCACCAGGTCAGGAACTTGGTGCGGTTCGCATCGATGGCAAGGGGCAGTTGATCACGACGAATCCAACTTCGGGTGAACGAGGCGTTGAAGTCAGGTCGCGAAATCTGGATCTGGACGCGGTCAGTCGGGGTGCTGGATTCGGTCAACTGCCCGCGACCGGTTGGCAGACGGACGCCGGTTCTTTAAGTCTCACGTGGAATCTGCCGCCGGGCTGGCGAATGTTGGCGTTATTCGGAGCCGACAGCGTGAGTGGCGATTGGCTGACTGCGTGGTCGTTGCTGGATCTGTTTCTGCTGTTGATTTTCAGTCTTGCCGTATTTCGCATCTGGGGCTTCTGGGCAGGAGCATTAGCGTTTCTCGCGTTTGGCCTCGCCTATCACGAACCCGCATCGCCTCGGCTGACGTGGCTGTTCCTTTTGTTGCCCGTTGCCTTGTTGAAAGTTGTTCCAGAGGGCAAAGCCAAGACTGCGATTCAGGTTTGGAAGTATGTCGCGCTCGGATTGTTGCTGCTGTTTCTGACTCCATTTGTCACGTCTCAGATTCAAACAGCGTTGTTTCCTCAATTGGAACGACCCGGCACGGTGTACGGGACTCGGGTGGTTCTTCCGGATTTTCAAGTCCAGAGAGTTCGTGAGGCGGCATCCAGGAACCGTTATGACGCGGTAAAAAGTAGTCGCATGCAAGTTGACTCGATGGCTCCAAACTTTGGTATGGAGATGGATATTGCCGGAAGCTTGGGCGGTAAAATGGGCGGGATGGGTGGCAGAAAACTTTCCCGTTTTTCAACTTCCAACATGATGCAGACTGCGAAGGCGAGGATTCAAACCGGGCCGGCTCAACCGACTTGGAAGTGGAATCAGGTTCATTGCAGTTGGGATGGTCCCGTTTCCGCCAGCCAGACAATTCAACCGATTTTTCTGACTCGGGATCAGCATCGAATTGTTAACGTGGTTCGAATTCTGTTGTTGATCGGGTTGGTTGCCTTGATGAGTGGTTGCTCGTTGCCAAAAGATTGGTTTCGGTTTGGGCGAAGGAGCAAAACTGCAGCCGTGACAGCGGCGGCT
>CAYXWX010000147.1:0-3527 GCA_964468915.1 uncultured Pirellulaceae bacterium | reverse complement strand
GCGGTTTCGATTTCTGTTCCGTTGCTGCCTGGCGAAAGTGTTCTCTCGTCCGGTGTGAAAGTGAAGGATGGACAGGTTTTGATCAGAATGGCGGCCGATCAGGAATCGATCTCGTGGACCAGCGATCTTCCGATTGGAAAAGAGATTGCGCTGTCGGCAGCGGACACCAGCCAGTGGGTCGAGCGATGGCATCTGGTGACCTCGCCCGTTTGGAATGTCGCTTTTGAGGGCCTGAGTCCGATCTTCGAGTCGGGGGCCGAACACTTGATTCCAGTTTGGTTGCCTTGGCCGGGAGAACAGGTAACGCTCTCGTTCAGTCAGCCGAATGCGGTGGTTGGCGAAACGATGACGGTGCAAAACGTCACTCACTCGACCACGCTCGGTAGTCGGCAGCGAAAGACGGGGCTTGAGGTTTACCTCGAATGCAGCCTTGGCGGTGATTTTCCTGTCAAGCTACCCGAAGGCGTCGAAATCGAATCGGTTTCGGTCGGCGGTCGCGAGATACCGGTTCGGCGGATCGGGCAGGATTTGATTGTGCCCGTTCAACCGGGGACTCAATTGGTGAAGGTCGCGTGGCGAACGGACCAACCGATCGAGTCCACTGTTCAGCCCGCAGCTGTTTCATTGCCCTACGAGTCCGCCAATATCAATTCGTCAATTCAAGTTCCAGCAAGTCGATGGGTTCTATGGACAGGAGGACCGACTCGGGGCCCCGCCGTTCAGTTCTGGGTGATTCTGATCTTTGCGGTGCTGGCGGCGTTGATTTTAGGAGGTGTCAGCTTCTCACCGCTCGGGCGTTTCGAGTGGGTGTTGCTCGTAATCGGGTTGACTCAGGTGCCTGTGTTCCCGGCAATGCTGGTCGTCGGTTGGTTGCTGCTGCTGGGCTGGCGTTCGAACCACGATTTTTCGAACACGCGTGCTGCTTCGATGAATTTACTGCAGTTGATCTTGGTGCTGTTGACCGTGATCTCAATCGGGATCCTGATCGCGGTTGTCAGCGAAGGTTTGCTGGGACGACCCGAGATGTTCATTCGCGGCAACGGATCGTCCCAGAATCTGCTGAAATGGTTCCAACCTCGATCGGACAAAGCGTTGCCTCAGCCGATGGTGATATCCACTTCGGTGTGGGTCTACCGATTCCTGATGCTGGCCTGGGCGTTGTGGTTGGCGTCCGCACTCTTGAGATGGCTGACGCTCGGTTGGCAGGCGTTCACCAAGGGCGGAATCTGGAGAAAAGTCTGGACCAAAGAATCGGACGAGATCATCGATGCGGAAAGCGTTGTCGAAAGTTAAAGCCACGAATTGACGTCGACTCGGGACTCAGCTTCAAACTGTCCACGATCTGCGTGTTGACGTTGAAATGAATGTTCAAATGAGCGAAAGCTTTTCCTGTGTAGCCTTTCACAGCGCGCAATTGCGATACTGCCTCCATTCAAATTGACCGTTGAGCGCTGACGTCGTTCCTGGCGTTGTTTGGGGGTTCGCATGAGTTGACCGTCGAGAACGTACTGCGAACATTTTGATCAGCTAAAGTGAACGGCGGCCCGACTTGTTTCTTCAGATAGATTGGAGAATCCCAAATGAGTGTTGCAAGTTCGATTGATGACGTTTCTTCGCCATGGTGGCGGTGGTCGATCAAGGAGATGGTCTTCGCGATTTCTTATATCGCAGTCTTCTTGTCGATGATGGCTTATATGGGCACGAACAATGGTTTGTTCTGGTTGTGTGCGATCGCTTCGGCAGTGCTCACGTTTACGTTTTTGATTTGCATTCCCCTCGGATACTTCGTTTTCCCGGGGTTTGTCATCACGCTGATCATGATACTGCTGTGCAATCCCATGTTTATGTTTTTCTCGTTTGTCATGGCAATCAATGGTTTGCTTCACTACGTGTTGCTTGGACGTGCCGCTACGGCGGATCGAACCTGGTCTTTCAAGCAGGTGCTGGTTCGCTCCACGAGTGCGACGTGTTTTGCGTTCCTTGTTGGCATCTTGATTGGCTTGCCAGGGTATACGAAGCTCGTCGAGTTCAAGCGAGGTGTTCAGCTGACGGATTTGTCTGATCGATTAGCGTATGAGGAGTCTTCCAACGCGGCAGGTCTTGGGAATCAGTCTGTTCCACCGCTCGGCGTCAAAATTGATGCTGATTTCGTTGATGAAGAGTACCAGCTGTCTTACGAAAACTACTGGGGGCGCGTAAGCGGCTTGAGAGCGTTGCATAGTGGTAGGGTCGAAACTTTCACCAAGTCACCCGGGTTTGGAGTTGGACGTTTCGGCAGGACATCCATTGAGCGAATGAGCTACCCAGAATTGCAAAATATTGGTTTCGATGTTGTTCCGGAAGCGCAGCTCGATCAATTAGATTGGCAACAGCGTAGGCAGTTGAAACAAGTGACCGAGCTGATCGATGACAAAAGATCATTTCACTGGCAGGGTGTGAGGGATTTTGTTGATCCCGAAGCGTCCGGCTTTGTTGTGGAACCGAAAGTTGCTTTTGGCTATCGCCCGCATGCATTCACCCTGCCCTTACAGAACGTCGGTCAGAAGTTTCTGGGCGCCGCGAGCCTGAAATTGAGCCGTCTCCAGCTAATCAGCCTGCTTCGCTTCGAATCGCCACGAGCGTATGTGCTCGACCAACTGCCCAGAATGGATCAGCTTGTCGCGGAAACAACTCCGACGCGAGTGCTGACTGAATTTGAGCGAGCATCCATCAAAAAATTAACCACGAATGGGAAATCAATTCTTTATCAACCTCTCGCAAATGACCGCCTTGAAATGGTCGGGGCAATACGCGCTTACGACTCGTGCCTTAACTGTCATAACGTGCGCCGTGGCGAACTGTTGGGTGCATTCACATACCAATTCGAGGCCGCTTCAACAAAAGAGACCCACTAGATCGATGAGGCTTGCGTAGGTAACCCGGGACGGAAGCCCAGAGACAATTGAGCGACAACTTGCGGCACTCGGATGACGTTTTAATTTTTTAATCGTGGCCGCGCATTTCGGGCAGCGCCGTTCGTAGTAGCGGCTTTAGTCGCTTGTTTGTGGTCATTTCAAAAGCCTGAAGGCTATATTACGAACCAAGTCTCTAAAAATCTCAACCCATTCGGGGCTGGCTGTCTACGATCGACAGAAGTAAAACCGCCCCGGATGCGGCCGACGCAGCCCTGAGACAATTGACCGAGAACTTGCGGCACCCCGGATGGGGTCGGCGTGAAAACTCTGCCACTGAATTGTGTGCAAGACCTCCCATCAAAAGACTTCTCGAAACCTTTTTTGGTTCTTTAAAGAAGGGGCCGATGCTTCGACTCAATTTATTTGCCAAGCGTTTGGGCTGGGCTGATGGCTTCGTCCACTACGAAACACTTGGTTTTGAGCTTTGTAGTGCCTTTTTCACTCTCGCAGGTATCTTGGCGATCAAGCCGCTTTGTTCTGCGGGCTTTGTTTGCGGATTGGGCGATCCGTCTGAAGCCACCGGCAAAGTTCCTTCAAGCGTTTTGGCCATGACTTGCTGAGTCGTTCGTGACA
>CAYXWX010000146.1:557-7803 GCA_964468915.1 uncultured Pirellulaceae bacterium | reverse complement strand
GAGCGTTGTTGAAGCTGCGAGAATCCGGCGATGAAGTTGTATCGTCTTCACCACTGAGCGGGATGACACGATCGCCATCGGCGTCAACTTCCGCAACGTAGAACGAAAACGTCACCGAAACGTCAGCGGCAGCCGCCGTACCGATCACGTCATTGTCGGGCGTGATGATCAGATCGAGGTTATTCCCGGGAAACGAAAGGGAGCCCAAATTGTCCGTGTAGTCATTGGTCAACACGCCGTTGATTCGTACTTCATCAATCGAAGTCACCACAACGTTGTTCGGCAAGCTGTCGATGATGTCAAGATTTTGGATCGTCTGGCCGTTCGCGATATCGACGTTGATCTGATACTGCTGCGGATGGTTCGGGCCGGTCGCCGTTTCGTTTTCCGGACCAAGGTAGATTTTTTGCAGAGAGATCAATGTCGGCGTGACGGTCAACTGCTCGGACCAACTGGTGGTCGGGCCCGACGGATCCGACACGTCAGAATTGGAGTCGCTGACCAACGAGGGATCGCCACTGGTTGGGTTATCGAGCGGATCTTCACCGTAGCGGAAACCGGAACGCGACTGGATCACCATGTCGGCGCCAAGGTCAGCAAGGTCGCTGGTCGTCGCCGTGATGACGACATCGGCTGCAGGCTGGTCCGGAGAAAACGAACCAAACGGCAACTCGACAACCACCAGCTTGTCGCCAGCGGTGCCCGTAATCTGCAACGGATTGCCGGCAGAATCGAACGCGAACGGATGGTCAATCGTGCCCGTTGTCCCGGCGCCTGCTCCATCGTCATCGGGAAACGTCAACTCAATCGTGTTGAGTGCCTGCCCCAGATACGTCGCTCCAACGAAGTCGATTCCGTCAGCCGTATCGGTTCCGGCGGCTCCATCTTCACCGTTGACCGGAAAGATCAAGTCAATGAACGGGCCGTAGCCGACGTCCGTTCCCGTGTTGTCAAACGTGACGGTGAACTGAAAATCCTCACCCAGCTGAACTTCCTGATTGGCGCCCGCGAACTGAACGTCGGGACCAGCAGCAAGCACATTGTCGTAGCTGGCCTGTAGCGCTCGCGAGAAAACGACGCTGGTTTCGATTTCACCGTTGGTGTATTCCAATTGCCAGTCACCGCCACGGTGAGAACTACCGGTATCGTCATCACTGGCCGCGATATCCAGATCCGTCAGTTCCGCCAGCGAATCAACCAGCTGACGACCCTCCGGACTTTCCGCCAGATCGCAACCGTAGATCAACAAGTCACCTGTCGACGTCAACGCATCACCCCAGCCAGAAATTTGCCCCGCGTAAGCATCAAGGTTATCCGCCGTCACCCAAACGTTACCCAGTCGAAACGCCGCATCATCACCGTGAGTCACCAAGTGCAACGCATCAAGGTCATTGTACTGCGATAGGATTTGCGAAACCTGTTCGACACCATCGGCATCCGCATCGAGCAAAACGACTTCAACATTTCGATCATCGTCGTTGTTGTTCATCAAGTCATCGACGAGCTGTTGATAGTCATCAACGCTGGTGTCAACGATCACAAGTTCGTTACGAACCTGCGCGTCCGATGAGCCGTTTGCATCCTGTTGACTGGAACCGCTTTCATCGTTGTACGTCGCCACATCCTGTTCATAGGACTGCGCGGACTCATTCTGATGTGCGTACCCCTGGCTTGCATCACCTTCATTCGGATCCACTCCCGCATCCATTGCGGCATCAAAAAGGATTCGATCTTCAAGCTTTCGAAGCGTAGGGCTGTTTTGGCGGAAGGCTTTTTTCTTGTTCGATTTACGTGACATGGATGAAAATTGCTTATGAAGAAGAGTGGGGGGAATGAGCTTGTGTGTTCATTTACAACGGAAAATAACGTGATGATCCCTACCTTGCGGCATCCGAATCACCTTTCATCTGCACGAAAATAGGTTTTCGCAAACGCGTTTTGGGCGTAATTAAGTTGCATGCGCAAAACCGCCGTCGCGTGGCTATGCCGGGAAGTCCGATTATTCTGAATATGCCCCCTGTCTCTCAGCTCGATGGGGGTCTTAACGTTTGTTTCTTGCCCTGTGTGAAGCGTAAGCATCTGGCCCGGGCGGCTGCCGCATCAATAGCCGCCACTCATAAGATGTCGCTTGAGTCGCAAAATTGTCTGCTCTGACAACTGCAAGGACTGTAAAACTGCGAATGAACTCGATACGCTTTATTGATTGCTGGACCATCGCCACCTGTTTGACGACGACGATCTTGATGGCTTTCCCGACACCCTTGAAAGGCACACGTGATGAATGCTCGTTTGATTTTTAGTCTCTTGGTGGCGGCGGCTGGCCTGTCATATTCAGGTGGCACAACGCACGCTCAGGTTCCTGAGCATGATTCGGAAACGACGGTCCGCTTCGCTTCGTTCAACGTGGCCATGAACCGGCGAAATGCGGGGGACTTGAAACGAGAACTGGTCAGTGGGGAATCGCCGAAGACTCAGAAGATTGCCGAAATTATTCAGCGCGTCCGTCCTGACGTGTTGCTAATCAACGAGTTCGACTATGACGAGGCGGGCGAGGGGCTGAATGCCTTTCGCGAGAAATTCCTTGGCGTTTCTCAAAACGGTCAGCAACCGATCGAGTACCCGCACGTCTACGCGGGTCCGGTGAACACAGGCGAAGACAGTGGAATCGACCTGAACATGGACGGAAAACAACGACTTCCACGCGACGGGTTCGGGTTCGGGCATTTTCCTGGCCAGTACGCGTTGGTTGTTTTATCGAAGTATCCATTTGATCGGGCGAAAGTTCGAACGTTTCAGCAGTTCTTATGGCAGGATATGCCAAACGCGGAGCTACCGATCGATCCACCGTCTGGTGAACCCTACTACACGGAAGACATTATGAAGGTGTACCGGCTTTCATCCAAAAGCCACTGGGATATTCCCATCCTTGCTGGCGACAAAACGATTCACTTCCTGGTTTCTCATCCGACGCCTCCCGTGTTCGACGGCGAAGAGGACGCCAACGGTTGCCGCAACCATGACGAAATTCGAATGTTTGCCGACTACATCAGCAACCGGGCCGATTACCTGTACGACGACGCGGGGGACAAAGGTGGATTGCCTGAAGGATCTCATTTCGTCATCGCGGGCGATTTGAATGCCGACCCAAAGGACGGCGCTTCACGCAACAACGCAATTCGTCAGTTGACCGAACATCCCTTCGTGAATGACACTCTGCCAGGCAGTGAAGGAGGAACTCACTACGCCAAATCACAGGGTCAAGCGAACCTGCAGCATAAAGGGGATCCGGCACTCGACACAGGAGACTTTGGCGACGAACGAACCGGCAACATGCGAATTGATTACTGCCTGCCATCCAAATCACTGGACGCGATCACTTCGGGCGTCTTCTGGCCGAAGCCCGATCAACCCGGTGGCGATCTGGTCGACGCGTCCGACCATCGGTTGGTATGGGTCGATTTGAGCAAGTGACGCAAATTGCAATCCTTTTTCCAGCCGTACATGGGTATAATACGGGTGCCGTTGCAGCCGTTTTTTTAGTGAGGATTGTAAAATGTCATCCGTGCCCAAAACTCTGTTGACGCCCGAAGAGTACCTTCACAAAGATCGTCAGGCGGATTTCAAAAGCGAGTTTTTTCGCGGCGAGATGTTTGCGATGGCCGGCGCTTCGGCGAAACATAACCTGATTGTTTCAAATGCAATCGTAACGCTGGGATCGCAGCTGAAAAACCGCCCCTGCCGTGTCTATCCAAGCGATTTAAGATTGCAAATCCAAGCGACAGGCTTGTTCACTTATCCAGATCTTTCGATCGTTTGCGGCGAGCCTCAGTTTGAATACGATCAAGGTGACGTGCTGATCAATCCGGATGTGATTGTCGAAGTGCTTTCTGAATCCACCGAGGCGTACGATCGCGGTAAAAAATTCGAACACTACCGCCAGATCCCTTCGCTCAAACAGTACGTTTTGATCGCTCAGGATCGTCACTCGGTGGAAGTTTTCACTCGAACCGGCACCGACGAATGGACTTTGCGAGCCGAGCAATCCGCTTCTGCATCGGTTGACTTGACTTCGATTGAATGTTCACTGCCATTGTCGGAAGTCTACGACAAAGTTGAGTTGGAAGCCGACAGTTAGAATTCGTTCAAAAGTCGCCTCTAGGATTCACTGCAACTTGTCCGCTTTGAGATCGTTCATCCGCGATCACTTCGGTCGGATACTGAAATTTCCGCTAGAGTCATAGATGATCAGTTCCAGATTTTCCGAAAATCGCTCAACCACATCGCGATTCAAGTACACTGGGTCCTCTGGATCGAGTTGACCGATGAGTTCAGGACCAATTGGCCAAGGAAAATAATAGCACGTTGTATCGATCGGCAAGTTTGGGAATGCGGTCTTTGAGGCTTGGATGTAAATGCTCCGATTAATGAAGTACCAAGCAATCAATACAATAATGGCTAAGGCTGGAACTAGCAGAATTTTCTTGCTTGTCTGATTCATTTGACTATCGAAACAAAATCAACCTACCGAAAGTTTCGTGACTTGATTTTCAACCGGCCGATGGTTTCGGACAAGTCTTCGATGCGATTGATCAGCACATGAGTCACATTGCTGCGACGTTCCAGTTTGCCGTGAGCAATCCAAGCTGAACTCTGCCGGGTAATTTTGTAGTAGCGTTCGCGAATGGATGGCTTGACCACCAGATTGGCCGATCCGGTTTCATCCTCCAACGTGACGAACATGATCCCTTTGGCCGTTGCCGGCCGCTGACGCAAAACGACCAACCCTGCCACTCGCAGATGCTGACCATCACGGCGATTCTCCAGTTGGTCAATCGGAGTGACTCGAAGCTCATCCAGATATTCGCGATGGAACGAAACCGGGTGCTCCTTCAGTGATAATCCGACTGTGCGATAATCTTCAAACACCTGCTCGTGCAGCGGTAATGCTGGCAGCAAGTTCGCGTCATCGTCAGTCGCTTCCAGAGTTGCGAACAACGGCTGATCAAGCGGTCGCTTTTCCTGAGCCAGTGACTGCCACAATGCGGCTCGACGATTCTGACCAATCGATGCGAATGCGTCGGCTTCGCTGAGCAATGAAATGGTTGCCTGACCGAGCCCGGTGCGCCGAGTGAAATCGGAAATGCTTTCAAACGGCCCGGACTGACGAGCGCCCATAATGACCTGACCGTGCTCGTGCCGCAGCCCCCAGATCAAACGCATCCCCAGACGGACGGCAATCGAATCTTCCACCTGCTCCAGCGTGCTGTCCCAATCGCTGCAATTCACGTCGGGCGGTAACACAGTGACGCCATGATTCTTCGCGTCGGTGACCAGTTGAGCGGGCGTATAAAAGCCCATCGGCTGGCTGTTGAGCACCGCCACACAAAACGCTGCCGGAAAGTGGCACTTCATCCATGAAGAGACATAAGCCAAATGAGCAAAACTGGCTGCGTGTGACTCGGGAAATCCGTACTCGCCAAAGCCGCGAATCTGATGGAACACCTGATCGGCGAACTCCTGGTTCAATCCGCGTTCTTTCATACCTTCGTAAAGCTTGTGCCGAAATTTTTCAATCGTTCCCGACTTCCGCCATGCTCCCATTGCTCGCCGGAGCTGATCGGCTTCTCCATGAGTAAAACCGGCCGCCACCACCGCCAACTTCATCGCCTGTTCCTGAAAGATCGGCACGCCCATCGTACGTTTGAGTACCGCTTCAATTTCCGCGTTGGGGTAGTTCGGCGTGATCTCGCCATTGCGACTTCGCAGAAACGGATGCACCATGTTCCCTTGAATCGGGCCGGGACGAACAATCGCGACTTGAATGACCAGGTCATACCAGCAACGTGGCTTGAGCCGAGGCAACATGCTCATCTGAGCACGACTTTCAATTTGAAACACGCCCACCGTGTCCGCCTTGCAGATCATGTCATAGACCAGCGGATCTTCTTTGGGCACCGTCGCCAGATCAAATTTCTGATCGTGATGCTCTTCAATCAAGTGAAAGCCCTTGCGCAGCGCGGTCAGCATGCCCAGGCACAGACAATCGACTTTCAGCAGACCCATTTCCTCGAGGTCGTTCTTGTCCCACTGGATCACGGTACGATCTTCCATCGCCGCGTTTTCGACCGGCACCAGTTCGTCCAAGCGACCTTCGGTCATCACCATGCCGCCAACATGCTGAGACAGATGGCGTGGAAAACCAACCAGTTCGTGAGTCAGATGCAACAACTGCTTGCCGATGGCCGAATCCGGATCGACCCCCGCTTCGGGCATGCGTTCTTTCAATTTGCAGCCGTCATTAAACGATTCCGAATACCAGACGCTGACCGTTTTCGCCAACGCGTCGACTCGATCGAGCGACAACCCAAGTGCTTTGCCGACATCACGAACCGCACTACGAGAACGATACGTCACGACCGTCGCGGCCAGACCGGCTCGATGCCGACCGTACTTCTCGTACAGGTATTGAAGAACCTCTTCGCGTCGCTCGTGTTCAAAATCAACATCGATGTCCGGCGCTTCATCGCGTTCCTTGCTGATAAAACGTTCAAACAGCAAGTCGGTTGTATCCGGATCGACGGAGGTCACGCCAAGGCAATAGCAAACCGCCGAGTTTGCCGCCGAGCCTCGGCCCTGGCACAGAATTTTTTGACTTCGCGCGTAGCGGACCAAGTCCCAGACCGTCAAAAAATACGCTTCATACCGAAGTTCGTCGATCAATTTCAGTTCATGCTCGATCTGATGTTTTACTTTTTTGGAAACGCCATTCGGGTATCGCTGTTGGGCCCCTTTCCATGTCAGCTGAGTCAGATACTCCATCGCAGTCTGATTGGCGGAAGCAAACTCCTTCGGATACTCGTACCGCAATTCGCTCAGGCAAAACGAACAGCGATCCGCGATTTCTCTTGTTCGCTCGATCGCTGCGGGACAATCGGCAAACACTTTTCGGTAGTGTTCGATGGTCTTCAGATGCCGCTGAGCGTTCGGTAACAACAAGTCCCCTGCTTCCACAACGTTTGTTTTGTGTTTCGTGGCAGTCAGGACATCGTGCAGCGGCATCCGAGCGGCCGAGTGGTACAGCACATCACCGGCAGCGACCATGGGCAGATCAGTTTGTTGCGAAAGTTCTGTCAGTTGTTGCAGCCGCCAGGCGTCGTCGACTCCCTGATAAAGCGATGCCAGCAAGTACGCTCGATCACCAAAGAGTTCTCGGAAGGCCAGTGTCGACTTTATCAACCCCCAAACA
>CAYXWX010000146.1:0-547 GCA_964468915.1 uncultured Pirellulaceae bacterium | reverse complement strand
CCCTGTGTCTATTTGCGCCCCCCTAACGCCGGGGTGCTTGGGGGTTTTTTGGGGGGAGCAAAACACGACACTGGCGGAAACACTCCGGCCAGCAATCCATCAGAAAACTCGGCCACATCTTCAAATCGTAACGAGCATGCCCCTTTGGCCGCTCGTTTTCGACCTACCGTCAGCAACCGCGAAAGCCGGCCGTATGCTTTTCGGTCCGTCGCCCACAACACCACCGGCGGTGCGTCATCGAGAATAATCTCCGCGCCGATGATCAATTTCAGGTCCGTGTTTCGAGCCGCCCCGAAAGCCTTGACGATTCCGGCCAGCGTGTTTTCATCGGTAATCGCCAACGCGTGGTAGCCCAGTTCAATCGCGCGCGTCACCAGTTCATCCGCATGCGAAGCACCGGACAAGAATGAAAAGTTCGTTTTGCAATGAAGTTCGCTGTACATGGACGAAGGTGAAAGAGTGCAGGTTTTGGAAGTTCAGTTTTAAGGTTTGAGAATTGAGAATTGATGAGTCCAATGGGTCCAATAGCGCGAGTCGCGGAGCGACG
>CAYXWX010000145.1:0-8003 GCA_964468915.1 uncultured Pirellulaceae bacterium | reverse complement strand
TTTTAGAGGGCATTTTCAAAACCCGAAGTCGACACCGTTTGTAGTAGAGCCTTCAGGCTCTTTTCAAGCGTTTTTCAATCCTCGATAGGCTAAAGCCAATACTACAAACCAGTTTTGAAAGGTCCACTAATTATCGCGTTTCATATTCCGATCGCCAGTGTTTTCTGACAATTTTATCAGTCGTTGCTTTCTGTGTCCGCGACTATGAGCTTATCAAATCACTTACTCACCAAATCGCAACCCGAAACGTAAGTGAGGGACTACCACGGTATTTCCCTCGCTGACGCGCCGGGTTATGAAGTTCTAGGGTAAGCTCTAAAGACCAAGGACATCGTACATGTTGTATAAGCCCGGCTGTTGAGTGGCAACAAACTTCGCAGCCGTCAGGGCGCCTGATGCGTAGCAATCGCGGTTCGAAGAAGCGACTTTCAACTCGATGGTTTCGCCCAACATGCCAAACACAATCGTGTGCTGACCGGTGTCGTCACCGGTGCGGACGGCATGGTAGCCGATTTCATTTCGAGGCCGCTGACCGGTTTCACCTTCGCGTCCATGTTGGTGATGGGTGATGCCCATCGCTCCGGCAAGAATTTCACCAAACTTCAATGCCGTTCCACTCGGCGCGTCGGCCTTGAAGCGATGGTGGCGTTCGATGATCTCGACATCGACACCCGACGCATGATCTTTCAGCGCCAGACCGGCAGTTTCGGCCAGCTTCATCGTCAGGTTCACGGCGAGGCTCATGCTGGGAGCCCACACGATGGGAATGGTTGACGAAGCGTCGTGAATTTTCTTGATGGTCGTTTCTTCCAAACCCGTGGTCGCCATCACAAGTGGGACCGAATTCGAAGCACAATGGTCAATCGCGCGATCGGCTCCTGCGGGCAGTGAAAAATCGATCAGTGCTTCGACTCCGCCCGGGATGGAATCGCTCAGGTTGACACCGATTGTTCCGATTCCCGCAACGTCTCCCGCGTCCTTGCCCAGCAATGGATGATTGGAAGACTCAACGGCCGAAACGATTTCCAGGGATGAATCATTCGAGCCTAAATCGATCAGTCGCTGGCCCATTCGCCCTCCGGCTCCGCTGATTGCTAGTTTGGTCATTCCGATCAAGATTCCTGTCTAGATTAATTGAGTCATACTGCGGACCTCTTTTTTACACCAACTGCTCGTGAATAGTCAGCGGGCGGTTCACCCCCATTAGCATCGTCATAAAAATTCTTGAACAAACATGCAGTCTTAGACGTAGCAGAGCCGGTTGGTCAGGAACTTGCGAGCGTCGTGTCGGTTTCATCCCGCGTAGGGCTCTGTACGCCGGCCTCACGTCGGATTTCGGCTTTCAGCAAGTGTTCAATTGTTAATCTGACCGGCCTGCAAAAATTGTAAGGCTAATTTGACTAAGGATTTACGCGTGCGTACAATACTGGCCCTCTTCAGTGAGAGAAAACCACCGTTCGTGCCTCGTTTGCTGTCTAACTTCCCGCTACGTTTTTAAAGTTTGACTTCGGTCACCGGCGAAATCACCTTCTGTGTGAGATAAAAATATGAAAATGAAAAAAGCGGATGTGAAGCCATTCAAGGAGATGTTGCTGGAGTTACGAGCCCGGCTTCGTGGTGATGTTTCGACATTGGCCAACGCTGCCCTGTCAAAATCTGGCTCGGGTGGATCGGGTGCCGGTGCTGTCCCCAATCACATGGCTGACCTCGGAAGCGACACCTTTGAGCAAGACAATACGATTCTGCTGATGAACAATGAGGGTGAGACGCTGGCTCAGATCGAGGCTGCTCTTGTTCGAATTGAGGAAGGGGTTTACGGTGTCTGCGTCGCTTGCGGTTGCAAAATCCCAAAGACGCGGCTGAAAGCGATCCCTTACACTCCTTATTGCGTCAAGTGTGCAAGTGAACTTGAAACCAGCCGCTATTGATTCTGATTCAGACATTCCAGGCGATTCGGTCGCTGCCGATTCATCGGCTTCAAAAAAAACGCAGGTATCGATTCAACAGGGCGAGCGACTTCCATTGAGTCGCTACGTCCTTTTTTTTTCGCCCTTGGTGATTGGACTGGTGGCGGATCTCTGGACCAAGTCGTGGATGTTCAAGCACCATTTCAATCCGGTGTTGGCAGCAGAGCATTTTCCTCAAACGAAGCAATGGTGGATCGAAGGGATTTTCGGAATCCAGACGTCTACCAATCCGGGGGCCTTGTTCGGCGTGGGAGCAGGTTACAGCTGGTTGTTTGCAATCTTTTCCGTTGTTGCCCTCGTTGGTGTGCTGGTTTGGATGTTCGTCGTCAAAGCGGCTTATGACCGTTGGCTGGCCTGGACAGTCGGTATGATTACCGGGGGAATTCTCGGGAACCTGTACGACCGAGTCGGCCTCGGCTACGTTGCGGGCTGGCCAGAATCGATTCGCACTAACGTTCGGGATTGGATTCTGTTCGAGCTGGATGGCGTGCCGTTTTTTGATCCGTGGCCGAACTTCAACATTGCCGACTGTCTGCTCGTTTGCGGAGCAATCATGTTACTCCTTCACGCATTCTTCATGGTCGAACCCGATCAGATTACTGAAACTGATTAAGCCAAATGTCTGAAGCACAACTGAAAAAAAGACTCGCGCTGGCAAATGAAATTGCGGTGGCCGCGGGGAAGTTGACTCTGAATTACTTTCGCACGGATCGTTTTGAGGTGATTCGCAAAGGCGATGGCTCTCCATTGACGGTCGCGGATCAGGAGGCGGAAACGTATCTGCGTAAAGAGATCAGCGATGCGTTTCCCGATGACGCGATCGTCGGGGAGGAGTTTGGCAGGAAGGAAGGTGATTCCGGTTACTGCTGGATTCTGGATCCGATCGATGGTACCAAGTCATTCATCAGCGGGGTGCCTCTGTACGGCACGATGGTTGGTATCGAAAAAGTTGATTCGGGGCAAGGTAAACGCGAAAGCGTGATTGGATCGGTGTATTTGCCTGGGCTCGACGAGGGGATCTACGCCTCCCGAGGTGCCGGAGCATGGCATTTTTCAGGAAGTGAGACCGCGGTTCGCACGCATGTTTCGAAAACATCGAATCTGGCTGATAGTGTGCTGGTGACCTCGGAGGTAGAAACGTTCGCTGAACGTGACGCAGCCGATGCCTACCAACGACTGGCTGAATCGGCTTACTTTTCCCGCACGTGGGGCGACGTGTTTGGCTACCTGTTGGTGGCGACGGGGCGAGTTGAAGTGATGATCGATCCAATCTTGAACGTTTGGGATGCAGCGGCCGTGCAGCCGATCATCGAAGAAGCCGGTGGACGTTTCACCGACTGGTCAGGGCAATCAAGAATCGACGCCGGCGAAGCGATTGGTTCTAACGGGCTGGTTCATGAAGCCGTGCTGGCGTTAACGAAGCAGTAAGGAAGATTCGGAAGATGATGTTCAATTCCGGCTCAAGTTATTGCTGCTCAATACCAGGAAGATTTCCTTGACGCCGACCGGTCGACGGGGACGGATGGGAAACGATATCCGACGCCTGCGACGCCGCTGGCAATCATCCGGTTTTCTCCGAGGCAGCCGTAGGGATCAGAGTCCTCGCCACAGTAGCCATTGTCCTTGCGCTGATAGTCGATCAGTTTGAAGTCGGCGAACTTGTCGAAAACGTCAACGATTCTTTTTTTCTGGCATGGGCTGTATCGCTGGTCAGCTTTTCCGGGGAAGTGCTCGTCCAGCTTTGCGGAGAAAGGTCGTGGCCAGTAAACGGAGAACATCGGGCTGCACTTGCCGCATTTCTTTTTTCCGCACTCGCAGGCACCCGGTTCGCTTTCTTGAAATGGTTTTCCATGGAGTCCGGGAGCGTCAAAAAGCGGCCCGCAACCGCATCCAGTTCGATCCGCCGGGTTGGTGCAGATGCCGCATGGTTTACGAGGGTCGATTGGAAACGGATTTCTGTCTCGATAGATGTCGTAGCTGATTGCCGGTGGATTTCGCTTCTTTTTCTTTGTTGTTGGTTTCTTCGCGGTATGCTCGTTGGCTGCTCGTGACGGTGTTTGATTGACCGCAGGAATTTGCGCAGGAGCTGCCCACTCATTGGGTTGGCGATTCAATTTGCTTTGTGGCTTCGTGACAGATTCTGGTTGCGATTGGACAGCGTTCGGTTTTTCAGGATCAGAAACTTTTGGTTCAGGTAGCGGTGCCGCATTCTTTCTGCCCGTTTCCGATTGGAGGCTGTCAGGCGATTCATCCGAGACACTGTCAGCAATCGACTCGAGCATGCTGTTCGGTCGTTGGGTTTTCGTTTTCTGTTTCTGCGGAGCATCGAAAAGCGGATAGCTCGCACGGTACTGCGGCACGGCCTGATTCACGGGGGCACCATTCACGGGCCACTGGGCGGCTTCGGCGGACTGGACCTGTCCAAAAACGAGGAACGCAACCGCGAGAAAATCAAAACACGTGTTCGGAAACATACTTGGCCCTACCGTCGAACTCGATCACGAAACCGTATTTTTCATAAATCGGTTACGATCCGCAAAAACCTTTCAAACGGACTCAGACGTTCGGCGTGTGCTGGCTGAGGCGACTTTGCGGCCTGTAGCGATTTTGACCGAGGAAGAGATGCGGCGGTCGGCAGGCGTTGAAGAGTCGCGTAATATCGCCAGGTTGAACGTTGTCAGTCGGTGTATCGTGTGAGAATATGCTGGCAGATGTCGGAGTCCTGCACACGTTCGGCGGACGACAGTCCAAGGCTTTCGGACGAAAGTAAAACCCCTTGCAGTTCATTTGAATCAGATGGGATCAGCCCGTGGGAACCTTTGATCAGCGTTGCATCCAACGGGACTGATTTCGTTTCAAAATCGAAGAATAGCTCGACCGGGTCGTATCCCGGTTTCCTGTGAATGTCGACCGTTGGAGCAAACCCGGGAGCGTCGGTGTCGTGCAGCCACCAGTAATATGCCTGCCAGCTGTTTGGCTCAGACACCAATACCACGTCGCCCGCCCGGTCGTGATCGAGATGCAATTCGGATCGGTCGGCCCCTGAAACTGCTCGAGCGATTCCGGTTGCTCCGTTAAAGATCTGTTTGATCCTTTCGACTGTCGCGGGATCACGATCTCTGACAAACACGTGGGAGAACTGATGGTCCACCAACGCCCACGCCTTGCTTTTTTGCAAATCCAGATGTTCGCCGTCATCTTTTCGGGCCACGTGCAACCAGCCGGCTTCTCGAAGTATGCGGTTGGGGAAACTCACATGGTCAACTTCCGAAATGACGTACTCGCTGACCGCCATCCAATGAACATTGGTGTCATGGGCGGTCTCGACCTGAGTGCGAAGATCACCAATTAACGTATCCAGTTCCAGCAGCGATGCGATTGCCTGGTCGCTGTCAGGGCCAAATTTTTGAGCCGCATAATCGAGATGTGGCAGATAGATATAGAAAAAATCTGGTTGAAATTTTCGGGTTGCTTCAACGGCAGAATTCGCGATCCACTGACTGGACTGAATATTCGCCAGCGGACCCCAAAAATGCTTCAGGGGGAAGTGACCAAGCTTGTTGAGCAGTTCGCCATAGAAGTCCTGTGGCTTCGTATGGCACCACAATTCCTCGCTGCCATCTGGCTGATGAATCGGAGCCGGCATGCACACGTAGTCAGCGTTGCATCCTTTGCTGAGCATCGGGAACCACGCTGCGGTCTTCAGGCTGGGGTCGAGTTCCTTCAGCAGATCCCAGATCTGAGGCTGCTGAATGACTTCGTTCCAAGCAGTCCACATCTCGACCTCGTTTGACTCTCGCCAGTAGAAGCCGTTAGCGATCACGCCATGATCTGACGAGGTTTTTCCTGTCAGCATGGTTGCTTGAGAGGGCCACGTGACCGCAGGAAAAGAATGAGTCAAAGTTGTGACTCCACCCTGCCCCATGGCGGCAAGATTAGGCATTGAAGTCAGATCTTTGCGTCGAAGACCGGGGATGGTCAGGAAGTAAATCGGAAGAGGCACCAGGTAACCTTACTGCGGGGTATGTTCAATGATTGGATTCAAAAAATCGAATGCTGCGGGAACGACTCGGTCGGCTGCGTGTGAGTGCCGGCTGAGTTCCACGTAGACTCCATCTTGATATCCGATTCGGTGTAGCGTTTCGATTACCGGAGGGAAATGAATTTGCCCATCACCAAACATCAAATGTTCGTGACGGTCGGAAACCATATCCTCGATATGCACGTTGACGATGCGTTCCTGCCAACGCTCCAGATAGTCAGCGATCGGTACTTCGCTGTTGCAGAAAAGGTGGCCAATGTCCATCGTCATCTTCAGTCTGGGCGAATCGATCAGATGCAGCAATCGTTCGAAACGCCCTGTTGTGTCGATCAGCATTCCGGGTTCGGGCTCAAAGGCGATATCAACCGCTTGATCATTGGCGTGCTGAAGCACAGGGTCAAGATTTTGGACAAGAGTCTCCATCGCCACATGAGTTGCACAGTCGGTCGGAATGATGCCCGACCAAATGGACACGCAACGGCTGTTCAGTTCGGCCGCGATATCGATGCAGTATTTCAGAAAGTCAATTCGTCGAGCTGCTTGTGCCGGATCTTGATTGAGCAAGGTCGGTTCGTGCTTCGCCCGAGGGTCCAGCAGAAAACGTGCTCCGGTTTCAATGACGCTGACAAGCTGATGTTGTTTTAGAGCGTGTTTGATCTGTTGCAATTGAACATCAGCATTGTCGTTACGAGGGCTCAGCCATTGATGATCAACCGTGATTCCGATTGCCTGGTAGCCAGTATCAGCCAGAAACTGGATCGCATCCAGTGGGTCATGATGAGCCAATCCGTTGGTGTTGTAGCCGAGGAGCATGCGTTTGGTCGCGAGGGAATGATGAACAATTCAGGCTGAGCGATCGTTTAAACGATCAGGTTTGAGCGGAAAATCTTCTTAAAAGAATAACCGGAACGATAAGTAGTGCGACGGAAGCAGCGTAGAAAAGTTGGTCAGGACGGACAAGGAAGCACACAGCAGCATCAAGAAAAATTATGCTCGTCAGTGATGTGACGATAGCCCGTCCCACGTCATCAGGGCTGGTCGATTTGATTGCAATCGCCAGCCTTCTGACAACTGGAGCTACAGTCAAGGCGATGAAAACGGCAAACGCCTGTTGGACTTCAGGGTAAGCAACAAATTGAGAAGACGAATGAAGAGGCAACCAGCCAGTAATCGCCACAGCAAACAGACCAAGTATGATTACTGTGGCAGATGCTCCAAGGCTGAATCTTGAAAAGGACGAGTCCGTCTCGCGTCTCGCAAGCAATGTGATTCCCGTCACGTAAGTGCCAACGGCGAACGCATACCAAAGCAACCGTGGGTTGAAGTTGAATCTGTCACCGTACGAGTGATAGATAAAGCCCCCGGTCGCGCCAAGCAAAATGTTCAGCGTTCGGCAGCCACCCATCAGGATCGGTGCGAACCACGTTTTTTTTAACAACCCGTTATACATTAGGATCATCGCAGGGAGCATTAACGTAATCGTCCAAATGGCGGTGATGTTTGGGTCGAGTCCGCCGCTGATACCCCCTCGTACAATTGAAATTGGCCCAGTCGAAACGGCGATGATCCCAAGCACAAGCATTGCCAGGCCCGCGATAAATGCAGCCTTTCTGGAGACGGTTTTTGAAGGGATAGGTCGATCTGGTTTTTTGATCGCGTCGTCATTCGCGTCGAACGCGTCGTTCAGAATCATCCCACCGCAATACATCAACGCAGATGCGACGATCAGGTGGCCGAGCGGCACGTCTCGCCACAGGTTCTTTGATAACAAGGCTCCCGCTAACACATTCGAAATTGCCGTGGGCAAGTTTGCGATCCGCATCAGCTGCAGCCACGCACGGAATTGAGATGGTCGAGTTGTGGTTGATTCCGACATGCGGCCATTCTGACAGATGAAGATGCTAGCGGAACCGCCAGCAGGAAGCGCGCAAAAAAGAAACCCGGCCGATGAGGACATCAGGCCAGGTTTCACCCCCCTGGGTATGCGAATGGAT
>CAYXWX010000144.1:0-8138 GCA_964468915.1 uncultured Pirellulaceae bacterium | reverse complement strand
ACTTTTCGCTCGGTTTTTCAACGCCGCAGACGCTACAGTTAAGTGCAACATGCACCAAATTCCATGAAGAGCCCATTTTCATGCACAACAAACTATACAGCCTTGGTTGCCCCGTCTGGTCATGCCCGCACTGGCGAGGCAGCGTCTATTCCACCAAAGCAGCGAAAACGAAGTGGCTGAATCACTACTCGACCGTGTTCAACACTGTCGAAGGCAATAGCACATTCTACGGCATTCCGGCGCCAGAAACGTTTCAACGTTGGGCCGATCAGACGATAGAGGGTTTTCGATTTGCGTTGAAATTTCCGAGGTCAATATCACACGACGCTCAGTTGGTTGACGCTGAAGAGCGCACGAAACAATTTCTGACGGGTCTTCAGATTCTGCATCAAGCTGATCGACTTGGCCCAACGTTCCTGCAGCTTTCCCCCGGTTTTTCACCCCTGGGTTTTTGCGCATTGGAACACTACCTGCGATCATTGCCCAACGAGTTGCCTTTCGCGGTTGAGGTGCGACATCATGATTGGTTTGAACAGCCTACCGAGCAACGATTGAACAACTTGCTGACTGAGCTGAACATGGATCGAGTCATCTTTGATTCGCGGCCGCTCTATTCAGCGCCACCGGTGACCGAGGCCGAGCAAATATCGCAGACTCGAAAGCCAAAGGTTCCAATCCGGCAGGACGTGACGGCCGGGTTTCCGATGTTGCGACTGGTGGGTCGGGACGATGTCTCTTTGGTACAACCATGGATTGAAGAGTGGGTTCCCATCGTTGCGTCGTGGATCGCTGAGGGCGTTCATCCGTTTGTTTTTACTCACACGCCCGACGATCAATTCGCTCCCGAGCTTGCTCGGTTGTTTCACAACGCGCTGGTGTCAGAAGTCGACGCGCTTGACCCAATTGACCAATGGCCGTTCGAGCAGCCCTCGCAGCAACGGTTGTTTTAACGTGCTGATTGTGTCGCTGCCCCGAAAATTCATGTTAGACAAAGCAGCAGGTGCAGGATGAAATAACCGGGCCACGGTTGTTGTCCCGGCATGTCCGATTTCGGTCTGATTTTCAACACGGACAATCGTCAATCGATGCAAAAGAGCATCAAGGCTGAATTTTATATTGGATCGGACGCTTGGAATCGCGTCGTTTCGGGCTATGTTTCAAAATTGGCATGCTGCGTGCACAAATGGGAACTGTCTTTTCCTTTATGCCCTCGTCGACACGTTATATACGTCACAAGCTTATGCACGCCTACGCCATTCATATTCGCTGTCGGTCTGGAAACACATCGACCTTTTCTTCGCGAAAACCTTTGGATTTGATGCCGCGCTACAATCTGTTGCGCATGTCATCCATAGCGGGCGGGACGAAACTCATTCCAGACGTTTCCTTTCCTGGTTTTTCTTGTGACCGATCCCAATTACCCTTCGGACACGCGTGACGTGGGGTCCTCCCGTCACTGTGTGGAAGCGTGCCGGTCAGGTTGGTCGGCACGCTTTCTTTTTTACCTTTCAACAGGCCAAGTGGGCATCAACGATTGAATTTGCTATCCTTCGACACCCCGCTGAAATTGGAATGGCTGGTGCTCTGTTTACCTTTCCTCTCACCTGTGAAAGTAATTCATGTCGGAAAACGCGAACCCACTGACTCACTCGGTTTACTTTGAATTAAAAGACCACTCACCCGAAAAATGCGAGCAGTTGGTCGAGTCCTGTTACCGTTTGCTGTCGCCAATTGACGGATGGACCAGTCTGCATGCGGGCGTTCGCGATGCTGAATTGGTGCGAGAGGTAAACGACCAGACGTTTCACGTTGGACTGGTGATCATTTTCGAAAACCGTCCGGCTCATGATGCGTATCAAACGCATGAAAATCACCTGAAATTTATCGCGAACAACAAGGAGAACTGGGCGTCGGTAAGAATCTTCGACGCGACAGCCCGCGGGTGAAAAAGTTGTTGGGCGTGAGCCGAACCGTTGGGAACCCGCAGGGCGACTCAGAAAGCTGAACGTTGCCGATTCAACAACGTTAGCCCGGATATTTCATCTGAGATGTAGGCCGAAACACGCAAACCATTGCCCTGCCGGAACTTCGGTCTCGGATTTGTTGCTGTCGAGAATGACAGACTGTTTTTGACAACTTTCTGGTTTGCAAAGTTACGGCAGTGTTTTCGAGACCTTGTTGCCGGCCTACGAAATATTTGGGTCAGGATTTTCCAATTCGTACGACCATCTCGTCCAGCGGTTTGCGGACCTTCTTGTAGTGTTGATGCTTGTCGTCATCCGCTCGGTAACCGATCGGTAATACCAGCGTTGCGTGGAGTTGATGGTCAGCCAGATTCAGGATCTGATCGTATTGATCGGGTAAAAAACCTTCCATCGGGCATGAGTCAATTTTCAAGTCAGCACATTCGGCCATCAAGGATCCGAGTGCGATGTAAGCCTGTCTGGTGGCCCACTCGCGAATTCCTTTGGCATCCATTTTTTCCACAAAGCCAAGCATCATGTCACGAAAGGGATCGAGCGTACCCTCAGGCAGATCTCTTTCGGACTCAACCATTGCCACGTAATCAGAAATGTACTTTTGATCGACGTTCGTAAGAATGGCGATGACGATCAAATGCGAAGCTTCCGCGACCTGATTCTGATTCCATGATGCTTCGACCAATTGATTCTGAATCGCCTGATCGCGCACGACAACAAATCGATATGGCTGAAGTCCAAATGAGGAAGCGGACAGATTTCCTGCGTCAAGAATCGTTTCCAAGTCGCTGTCGCTGACAACTTTCTGGTTATCGAATTTTTTGACGGCATAACGCCAACGCAGATTTTGCTGAAGTGTTGAGGTAGACATTGAATTTGGGGTTAAAGAGTGACAACGATAAAATTCAGAGGGTTTTTCAAACCCCAACATTTGAGCGGCCTGTCGTGGATAAGGATCTGAGTCCTGCGACTGATTTTTCAGCGAAAAAATGGACTCGTAGACTTAGTGCTTATCCCAGAACTTCATAACCCGACGCGTCAGCGAGGGAACATCTTTGCATTCCTTCACTTACGTTTCGGGTTACGATTACGCGAATCAGTATCGGGATAAGCTCTTATCCATTGCGTCCAAAACCGGTTTTGAAATATCCTTTAAACGGATTTCTTTATCGCCTTCAATCGATCGTGCTCAGGCATTTTTTTGTAAAACGGGTCCAAAGGAAAACACCCGCTGATAATACCTTTGCGAGGTGCCGTTGTGCAGTCGCTGAAAGTACGGCAGACCTTCTTTCTTTGCATGACTTTTCCGGCCAACGCGTCAGCGGGCAGTTCTGGATACGACAGTACCATGCGACCCAGCCCCACGGAATCGGTCATCCCGTTGCGGACAAGATATTGTCCCACATTGGGTAGCCATTCCTGCAGATACGACAATCCGGAACTGACCATGACCAGATCTGGAAAGTGCGATTTCAATTTTGCCGTCGCATCAATCTGCCGAGCAACTCCTGCCAACGGGTCTTCCGGTGGTTGATAACCATCCGATGGAGGGAAAATGGCGGGACGTTGGATGTGAGGGTTGTAGTATGGGCTTCCGAGGGTTGTGCAGAGCAAATCAATTTTCAGTTGTTGCAGTAGTTGAAGAAATTGAATCGGTTCGGACAAGTCCATCCCCTCAGGTGACCCATCTCCACCAAACGCGTACGGGTAGTTGCCGCTTACCGACGGGATGCCAGTCCCATCAGGACCCGGTTCAAAGGGAGCGTAATCGAAGACGCTCAACCGAATACCAACATGCAATCCCGGAGCTTCCGCTCGAATCCCAGCGACGATGTCACGCAGGAACTTCGTCCGGTTTTCGAAACTGCCGCCGAATTCACCTTCTCGGTCAAAGCCGGACAACAGCTCGTGACCCAGATAGCCATGGCAATGTTTGACATCCACAAAAGAGAAACCGATTTTTTCAGTCAGTTTCGCGGCAACGACGAAGTCGTCGATCAATCTCTTCAGCTCATCGTCGGACAAGATCGCAGCGTCAGCATCGATGTTGAATCGCTTGTCCAGAACTGGATGAGCGTAGGCGGTCCGAGGTTCCAGCAAGTCCTTCCGGTTGGGTCGAGCGAAACGGCCAGAGTGAGTCAACTGTAAACCAACCACCAGATCGTCCATGGAGCCGAACGATTCGCGATGAGCATCCAGCAGAATGGTTCGAAGCTCTTCCAATCCACCAAGCGTCGAATCGTTGATGATCAGCTGATTCGGATTGGCTCGACCTCCCGGTTGCACGGCAACGGCTTCGCCTCCCCAGATCAATTTCGCACCGGACAAACCGAAGTTTCTCCAACGGCGGCGAGTCAGATCTGTCGGTTCACCGTCTGTTGTTCCGTCCCAACCTTCCATCGGCAGAATCGTAAAACGATTTCCGATCCGCCCGGCACTTGAATCAATCGACTGAGCCAGTGGGCTGTTATCTCCGACCAATAGCTCTTCATCAAACGGCAGTTCAATTCCAAGCGACGCAACATGTTGCCGAAAATCTTCAGCGGTTTTCAGTTTCGAAATACGAGGATAGTTGCTCATGGCAATCGAGGACAATCTCTGATTGGATGGTGGAGGTCAGTCGGCCAGAAAATCCCGGGCCTGCGTCAAAATTTTCTGCAGGTGCTCGACATCGGTTTCGGGTCGGGTCGCACTTTGCGGATGGGTCAAATCGGTTTTCAACCAGCCTCTTGATTTCAAAAACATCGCAGCACTGTGCTTGTAGGCAGGCACTGGATCTCGAAAAGCAAAGAACCCAAGATACTGCAAAATATCATTCAGCTGGTAAAACCGTGAGTCACCGCTTTCCCACAACTGGTCTCGCATGGCAAACCAGTCCGGACAGAAAGTGCTTAATCCCAACAGGTAGTCGCTGCCGTAAACGACCATGTCAATCGCCAGATCGTTACCGGTGAAAACCTTAAAGTCCGGGCGAACTTCATTCCTCAAGGCAATGCGTTGCCATTCCAGCTCCCGGCTGAGCGATGAATGTTTGGCACCGATGCACTGCTTGACGCTCATCAGACCTTCGTAAACGTCCAGGGAATAAATGCTTCCAAACGGAGCGAACATGTTTCCCAGTTCAAAGGCAACAAACGGATCGGCTTTTTGAGCGATCGAATGGTAGCTTGCCACGATATCTTCGTCAGACTGACCGGTCAGACCATAAGTCTGAAAAATGACCGGTATTCCAGCATGGCTTTGAATCAATTCGATCTGGATTGAGTAAGCATCCAGGTTGAACGCGTCACCTGGCGAATCGGCCACAAAAGCGCCGGCCACATACCCGGTGCCATGCCCGCTTTCGCCAGCGATTCGCTGAGTGCGTTGCAGAACTTCACGCCGAGTCGCTTCGTCAATCAAATTGGCGTAGCCGGTGTCCATGTTCACGGCGGGGATCAGGCCGGCCTGGCAGGTGCGTTCGACATGATCATCAAACGATTGCCAGTCGATCGCGTGGTTCTCCAGAAATGGCAGCAGGATCGCTGAACTGCCGGTGATCGTTCGTCGGGGAACAATCAACGATTGAGGATTGGGAATAATCGGTTGGCTGGTCATGTCGGCGCTGCTGATTTTCCAGAAAGGCTTATTTTCGAGGCAGCTGAAACTGGCTTGGCTCAATCCGTGTGGATTGTTGTTGCAGAACTCCGTTGAGAAGTTCGATCGCCAGCCTTGATTCCAGCGTCACGCCAGCGCGGACTCCAACACACGGATCGTGTCGGCCTTTTTTCAATTCAAAATCGATCTCGTCCATATTTTTACGGACAGATTTCTGGAGCTTGTTGATTGTGGACGTCGGTTTGAATCCGACGCGACATACAATCGGCATGCCCGTTGTGATTCCGCCCAACATGCCGCCGTGGTTATTGCCTTGATATCCGTCGCTGCGAATTGAATCGTTGTTCTCGCTGCCAAGTCGTTCCACGACGTCCGCTCCCGCGCCGATCTCGACACTGCGAACGGCATTCAGCCCGCCCAGTGATCCCATCAACCGAACTTTCAGGCTGTCGTAAAGTGGTGCACCGACCAGAGCCGGAACATTGAAGGCGACCACTTCGACGGCGGCTCCGATCGAGTCACCGTTCTTTCGTGTCTCGATGATCAGATCGGCTGCTTGTGCAGCGAACGCTTCATCGACAGAGTGCAACTCCGACGCGACCAGTTTTTGCTCTAACGACTGAAGATCAGCGGCGTCGATGTGCTGTGCATTGCCAAAGTGATCCGACAAACGGTTACTGGCTTTCAACGAACCGACCTGATAGATCGAAGACAGCACAACAGTACCGAACTGCTGTTTCAAAACGGTCCGAGCAATGGTCCCGCCAATCACGTCGGTGATCGTGCTGCGATAACTGGATCGCCCGCCACCGCGAATATCGACGAATCCGGCGGATTGATGATATTTCACCAGATCGGTGTGGCCAGGTCGCACTTCTCCCTGGTCGCCAACCAGTTGCGTATAGTCCCCCGATTTTTTGGAAGTCGAAAGAACAATCGCTGAAATCGGCTCGCCCGTTGCGAGTCCCGTTTGATAGGTCTTTGTTACTGCATCGATGTCTTGCCCGCTGATCGCGATCGAAGGCCCCGCCAACAATTGCTCCGAATTGTTCTGATAGATGCCACTAAGCAGGACAACCTGATCCTTCTCATTCCTTGGTGTTCCATGCTTGTTGCCGCCCGGTCGACGACGATCCAGATAAGACTGAATCAGTGATTGGTCGACAGGTGTCCCCGCCGGGCACCCGAAAACAATGGTGGTGATACCCGGACCATGGCTTTCACCTGCTCCAGCGACGCCAAACAGCGGGCCTCCAAGAATTTCCATATCGATAACTTACAGCGTATAGAACTCAATGATTGCGAAACGATCCCAAGCCAATCTGCGTCGAATCTTAACCCATTCTACTTTTTGAACGCCGTTGATGATATTGCGAATCCAAGTTTTCGCAGCTTCCAGGTTCAAAATTGTTTTCTCGTTCTGTCTTGCAACCTAACCCGATCCGTGCGAAACGGTTACTCTTCTGAGTCATCGGAATTGAGTCCAGGTCGGATTTTGACGGTCGTCGCAGACAGACCGAGGGTACTTGGGCGTTTTCGAGTGGAATCGATTCGATCATTCTCCCGCACCAGTCGGTCAAGCTAGGTTTCCGCAGTGTGTACGCTGTTGCTTGTTCGATTCAGAAGGACATCGGCGGCTTTGTTTCGTTCAACATAAGGTGTCCCCATGTTCTGGTCGTTGTTTGTCGGCTACTGCGTCGTTTGCCAGATTGTTGTCGCTGGTTTTTTGTTGCTTGCCTGGTTTAACGGATGTGAGAGTGAATCCGCAGAGCGGTTGAAGGAACTGCCGGAGGGGAAACGAGTCTTTGCCATTGGCGTCGTCGTTGTACTGGCATTCTGCGCGGCACCGATCGTCGCACCATTATGTCTGTACCTTTTCAAGGTCGCATGGAAAGCTTGCTCAGCAGAAGCGGAATACTGGACAGATTTGAGACAAAATCATACTGAGATGAGTTTGGAGCCACTGCGTGAAGAGAATATCGACGAGCAGTTGAGCGAACACATCGATCAACAAGCTTCAGCTGCCGAGGCACTGGGATACGACAAACTTGGCGACTTCTGGCTCAAGCCCGAGCCTTACAACAGTAAAGCTCGACTGTATTTGCATCCAGATGGCCACACGTTCGCTGAAATAGGTGTTACGCTCGACACGTACTACTGCGAGCTCATCAGTTTTCTCGAAGATGGTTCCGTTGTATCGAGCGCTGCATGCGAACCGTTTGACGAGGCATCAGAGATGAAATCGCACGGCTATGTGATTCAATTCGTGTCGGACGGCGGAATGTTGGACTTGTTGGAAGCACATACCCCGTTTCTGAATGCGACTTGTGAAGAGTTTGGGAAAACAACCGCAAAGATCACACTCGACGATTGGAAAGATTTTTTTCGGTACCACGATCGGCATTTTGCCGAAGTCCAACACGCGATCGGGGACGGTAACTTGCCGGAGACGCCAGCCGAATTTCCCGGGTTCGCCGGGTCAGATGAGACGAATTCGGTGCAGCCGGAACTCGTTTAGCTTGAAGCCGTTTGTCACCTTTGAAAAATCGGCAGCATCTGGTT